>CAIUWO010000459.1 GCA_903902895.1 Candidatus Hydrogenedentota bacterium
ACGGTCAGCGTGCCTGTGATTTCGAGGCGGACGGCCCCGCCCCCGGGGCCGGAGGGAGTGCCGCTGCCCATGTCCACCGGGTTGACTGCAGAACCGTACAGAACACCGGCCACTCCGCCGCCCGCGGGGCCGGAGGGAGTGCCGCTGCCCATGTCCACCGGGTTGACTGCAGAACCGTACAGAACACCGGCCATTCGGCCGCCCCCTGTGCCATTTACCACGGAACCGCCCCGCCCGCCGTGGCCCGCCCCGCAACTGCCTGTGCTTGCGCCAGGACTCTGGTTGACGCTGAAGCCCTTCGTGTCCGCAACAATTGAAGCACCCGCCGCCACGGCAAGATTTACGGCAGACAGATGGATTGGACGTTCTCCGGCGCGGTAGGACAGGGAGGATGTTGCATCAATGACAATATCGTTTTCGGCGGTCACTTTGTCAACGCCCGGTTCCACAACGGCGGTCGTACCGCTCAGCGCAATGTCGTACAGCACGAACGCGGCGTCTTCAGACAGAAAATGCCACGAGTGGCCCGCATGGAGTTTCACCTGTTTAGGATCGGAGACGTCAAAGAAACCCACCGTTCCGTTTTCGCCCGCGCGGTCGGGAATATTTTGGGTTCCTCCAAGGACCTGCGCCGTGCCGGTAAAGCCGTTGACCAGATAATGGACCGCGATGCGGCCGCCGCCGCCGCCGCCGCCGCCGCTGTAAGTCCACACGTCGTTCCAGCCTTCTCCGCCATTGGCTCTGAAGGTACCCGTTCCGGCGACAGTCCCTGCGTTGACCCAGATGGCCCCGCCGGACCCACCACCTGCGCTGTTTTGGGTTGTGCAGCTCGCACCATTGGCCGACACCGTGCCGTCGACGGTCAGCGTGCCTGTGATTTCGAGGCGGACGGCCCCGCCCCCGGGGCCGGAGGGAGTGCCGCTGCCCATGTCCACCGGGTTGACTGCAGAACCGTACGGAACACCGGCCACTCCGCCGCCCCCTGCGCCATTTACCACGGAACCGCCCCGCCCGCCGTAGCCCGCCCCGCAACTGCCTGTGCATGCGCCAAGACCCTGGCCGGGGCCAAATCCGGCTGCATCAGCCGAGATGGAGGAATTGGCCTCCACGGTAATGTTCGCGGCATGGATGACCACGCCCTTGCCCGTCGCCGCGTTGCCGTTGACCGTCAAGGTCACCCCGCTGTGGACAATCACGTTGTCGTACGTATATTCACCCGCGGTCAGTGAGCTGTTCTGGGTTACATCGAGGTCCGCCGCCCAAGCCTCCAGTCCGAGCCCCAGTCCCCCGAAATAGACCCCAAAACAAAAGCACACGGCCGCACACAGCGGAGTACGAGATGACATTTTACGAGCTCCCCATTCTTGTTTTGCCTTCTCGCCCGAATTCAAGGAAGGCAAACACCTTCCAACCGGCTTCTGTCAACCACAAAAGCTCAAAAGCAACACTTGGTGGCGTGACTGTATCATCGTCGTTGTTTTATCAGACTGTCGGCTCCTTAGCCTTGCCAGTTATAAGGCAAGTGCCATGCCAGCGAATTGAACTACCAGAACGCCGTAGATATGCAAATTTAGCACGGCACACTATGCAACCGTCCAAAATTACGACAGCAATAAGAAGGACTTCTGTCAACCACAAAAGCTCAAAAGCAACACTTGGTGGCGTGACTGTATCATCGTCGTTGTTTTATGTCATCGGGATAACCCTGAGTGCCGCCTGCGAAATACCTTAGCTTTGGGCTGGACGCGCCCCCCCATAGCGCCCTCCCTGGCGCGCGCAAGACAGGGCAATTCCAGGGTTCCCGGAACTCCTCCAGAACCGGTAAAGTAGGAGGGGAGGTCGCCGGGGGGAAGAAAAGGCCGGAACCCATTGCTGGGTTCCGGCGTCCCGCCTTGCCCCGCGCTGCTCAGGACGGCTCGCGGGACGCAACGCCGGGAGAGTGCTCATGGTTCGCGGGGCGGTCATCAGCGCAGCCGCCGTGTGTTGCAGCCTTCCTCCAGCCACCCTCAGATGATCAATATGCGCTCGATGGCATCGTTGCCACGGGGTCGCCGGGTCTCGGAGCTGTTTTTCTGTGTTCTGCGCCGCCCAGCCGTATCTTCACCCGTCTCAGTCGCATATTGATTCTGTGCGGTGCCCGGTGCATGAGGAGCGGCAACCATGCGCGTATTTCGTTCCCTCGAGGAGCTGCGGGCGGCGGAGAATCTGGAGCCCGGCTGGCGGCGGGCCCTGGAGCGGGTTATGGGGGATCTCACGTCGGCCTGCGCCGGCACGCACGCGCTTTGCCCGGGTGGTTCTGTTGGGGGGCGTGGCCCTTCTCGGCGCAGCAAGCGCCCTCTTGTCTTCCGTGATGGTCATGGACTCCGCCCATTCTTCGAGATTGCGCGGTTTGGTTCAGGCTAAATAAGACACTGCATCGGAAGCCGAGGCAGGCCCGTCCCCGGGCGTTCTGTCTCAGGACATGCGGGGCGTGGGAGCGGTCCTCTCACGCCCCGGTGACAATCCCGTCCATCGGATTGATAGACCGTCCATGCCTCAGAAAACGCAACCCGGACTATCGGAGCAGATACTCCCGTTCGTCGAAGAGGTCGTCGTCGAGAAAGAAGATTAGCCGTTGCCGGGCCACATCCACGGTCGCCCACACGTGTTCGCAAACGACCCCGGGCGGCATGGGGAACGCATCCCCGAAAAGGTTGAATGCTGCGTCGCTGCGGACAAATCGGACGACATGGTAGCGTCCGGTTTTCGGCTTTGGCAGGGGCTGCTTCGGGGGATGATCTTCCACGGGAAAGCGCAGGGGCCTGCCGGCGGCGGCCATTCCCTGGAAGTGGCGGTTCCGGCCGGAAGCGTCGCCGAAAACCGCCCCAGTTCCACGGTGTGGTTTGCGCCGGTGCGCGACCCGGAGGGAAACTCGGCGGCAGCCTATGCCCCCCAAGGCGAGGCGACATACTGCTTCTCCTTCATGATGAAGTTTGAAAACGTGCTGGAGGGAAAATTCCCGTCCAGGACCGTGCGCAAGGTCATTGAGGGCACGGACGCTGCGGGAGAGCCTTTCTTTACGGACCTGCTGCGCGTCACCGGCACACGTGACTGGCAGCAGTATTCACTGGAACTGGAGCCGGGAACGGATTTCCCCGTCAATCCGCGCAGTTTTCGCATCGGCTTGGGGAACCGGGGTGGTACGGGAACCTTCTGGCTGGACCAGGTCCAGTTAGAGCGGCACCCCCGGGCGACACCCTTTACGCCGTCCGTCCGCACCACGCAGGCGGAAAAATCCCAACCCTAGCGCATTGACCCGGCCACCGTCTCGCGGCGTTCTTGACCTTGGCGGTGTGTGCCACGCATTCCTACGTCCATGCGCCACCCCCAATAACACCCGGCACCAGCGCCCCCGAAACCTATTGCGGGTCCATCACCTTCAGGTCCTGCCGGCGCTCCGCCGGTGTCACTGTGAGCGCTTCCAGTTTTCCCGCGCGCCAGACCCCCTCGACCGTCGTGTTGGCGGGGGCGTGCAGTTTGAACTGGACATCCCAGTCCTTGGGCCAGGCGGGGAACAGCAGAATCTGTTTTCCGTCGGCCTGCATCAGCATGGTTTGGGCGGTGTTGAGCAGGTTGCCGCCGTGGTCCTGGTCGGGAATCCAGTCGTAGTTGGGCCCCCAGAACGCGGGGAAGCGGCTTCCCTCATCCTTGCGTTTGGCGTTGGTCACAAGCATGTTCCGCGCCTCATCGGTGAGGCCAAGCATGGCCGCCTGGATGGGGGCCTGCTGCCAGCCGAAGAACGATTTTTCGACCCGCGCGTCGAAGGTGTCGCGCGCCACCCGCACGTCCGGCCTGCCGACGCCGTAAAGCCGGAACGGGAAGAGGGCGTAAAGCTCTGGATTCTCGCAGTTGCCGCGTTTCTGGAAGGTTGCCGCCGGAAGCACCACTTTCTTGCCCCTTCTTTCCCGGATGGTCAGTTCGGGCGTCTCCTGAAGCAGGCGCTGCCAACGCGCGCGCATCTCGGCGCTGGTCCTGTCCTCCGGCAGCGCCAGCAGGCGCGGCAGCACGGCGCGCAGGCCGGCCACGCTGGGCGTGTCATTGGTCACGCCGTCCTGGTAGGTCTCGATGGACTGCGTGGGTTCGATCAGCAGTTTTCCGCCGGCGTCGCGTTTGAAGCGCGTGTCGAAATAGAGCAGCATCTCGTCGGCCCAGGGCAGCAGTTTCTCCTTCAGCAGCGCCTCGTCGCCCGTGTGGTCGTAGTAGTCGAGCATCATCATGGTGAGGTCGAGCCCGCTCGACCATATCCAGCGGATGTACTTGTTGACCATCTCGCCCGTCTTCAGGCCGTCCCGTTCCCGGCCGTAATCGATGTTGCAGAACATGCCCCAGGAACTCATCGTCTCGGCCATGAACGCGCCGTCGCAGCCAAACCAGATGCGGTTGCGCGCCTTGGCCAGCGGGAGCGAGTCGAAATACATCCGGAACACGGGCTGCATCAGGTCATAGTCGCCCGAGGCGAGCATGGGCCAGTAGGGCAGGCGCGTGTTCTGCCACCAGTAGGCGCCGCCCCACCTGCGGTAGTCCGGGTCGGATTTGAGTTCCCCCTTCTCGCGCCACTCCACGGTGAATATGGACCCGTTGAACTTGATGGGATAGGCCCCGCGCCCGGCGCACGCGCCCATCCAGCGCTGCAGCGCGTAGGCGCGCGTGACGGTTTCCGCGCCGCCGTCGCCGCTGATGCGAATCCAGCTTCGGTTCCAGAATTCGCGCCACCAGTTCCGGTGATCGTCCAAAGCCTTTGCCGGGTCTGCCGCCGCGTTCTGCATGACCAGCGCATCGAGCTGTTCCCGCCATGCCTGTGCCGTCGGCGTCTGCGCCGTGAGCGGGTAGACGCGGAGTCGCTGGGCCTTCGAGGGGGCCTTTGACTGCAGGGTCAGCGCGTCTTTGCGGACCATTCCCTCGCCCGCCATGGCCGCGCCAAAGTTCCGGTGCAGCAGCGGGTCCGTGAACTGGTCCATGACCGGCCCCATGCCCTGCAGTTTCATCCCCTCGGCCCACAGCGACGCTTCGTTGCGGTGATACCACACAACGCAGCCGTTCCCGTCCTCCATGATCACGTCCGGCGTGACCTGGCCCCCGTTCTCAGCCTCGGGCTGCCGGGTGGCCTGCGCCTCTTCCTTGTTCAGGCTGCGCGTTTCGGTGCGCCACGGCTCAAGCCTTGCCGTCATGGCGGACGCCTGCGCGCCCTCGGCATCGACACAGACCACCGGGCGGTTGGCGTCCACCCAGACGCGCACGGTGGTTGCGTTCTTCCCTTCACCGCCGCTGACCTCGATCAGCCCCTCCTGCAGCTTCAGTTCCTGCCGAAACGCGGCGCCCTTTGCAAAGGGGGCGTGCGGCCATGAAACGCGCACCCGTCCGACCTTGACCAGCAGATTGTTCTCGTCCCACGCGTCCGTCTTGCTGATGAGCAGCAGCAGGTCGCCGTTGTCCTCCACCCACACATTCAGCCCGATGTCGCCGTTGCCGATGGGCATCGACCCCGACGAGTCCCCGCCCGGCGTGTCCCAGACCACGTTGCATTGGTCCAAAGTGGGCCCTGCCGCGCCCTCCGCCGCGTGGGACATGGAGGCACCCAGGATGGCAATCATGGTGAACATGAGGACAGCGCGCATTACGACACCTCCATTGATATGAGATTTCCCGGGCGACCCCACCGGCGGGCAGCGGCAACGATTCCAAGCCATTGTAATCACGGGGGCGTTTCCCTTCAATACCGGGATTCTCCGTCTTGGGTGCGGCCATAAACCGGTGGAGGGATGCCGGTGGGGGTGCCCTTTGTCAGGCATGGTCAGTCACCGCCCAGGCACCACTTCGGCGAACGCCACCGCTTCTCAAACGGCGACGGCGCGACTATTCGTAAGATTCCAGTCCGCGTCACCCCGGAATTGTGTTGGCGTCAAACGGCGGGTCGGGGACCATGGAAGGCACCGTGACCGTCAGGCCCGTGATGGGGTCCACGCCCTCGAAGTTCTCCGTAGACCCGTCCGGAAGCAGCGGAACATCGACATTGAACACGGGCGAGCACGGTAGCGTCGTATGGATCACCTCGCCCGTGTTGAGGTCCGTTATTGTCAAATCCACGTCATACAGGCCAGTTGCCAGTGAGACCGCCGCCTTGTTTTCAGCCAACTGGAAAATAGCCGAGCCGACACTCTGTTGCGCGGCGTCGGCATGAAAGTCCAGCGCGAATTCCCCTGACCATTCATACATGGTGTCGCCAATGATGAATGTGCCGTTGAATACGACGGTCCCCGTGCAGTCGGGCTCAAAGGTGGACGGGCAGGGGGTGCTGAAAGGTTCCTGATCCGGCGCGCCGGGCCGGTGCTTGTGCAGGTCGGAGCGGACCCTCGCCGCCCAATGCACCTCGGCGTGCGGTCCCCTTTCCGAAAGGTCGCCTTCCGCTGTGATATTGCCGTTCCACTCGCACAGCGGCACCGTGTTGCTCTCATGGCCGTCCACCGTCACCACCACATCCCCCTTGTCCTGGGGGCCGATCTGCACAAAGACGGCGTCACCGGGGATCCAGTCAACGACCGCGGCGTCCTTCCCCCCCACGGTGACCGTTCCCGTCTTCTCGCCGAAATTGCCCGGAATCGCCAGTTGCGTCCAGTCGCGGGCTATCCACAGGTCTCCCCAGATGCTGGGGCGCAGCAGCACATCCACGTAGGTACTGCCAAATTCATAGGCCAGTTCGCTGGGCGTCACAAGCGACGCCAGCGCATCGTCGTAGGGCGTTGCGCTGGTGTGGAGATTCTTAAGCACGAGTCCGTTATAGGCCTCGTCGACGGAGGCGGGACGGTTCGGGGGAACGGGGGCGTCGTCCGTCTGCTCGCCGAAGGCACGGGAGAAAAGGTACCGCGCGGCCGCGTCGGCCAGTTCGCGCGAGGGCACCGCATTCCAGCCCATGAACATGCCCGCGCTCTTGCCCGTGAACACTTCGGCCATGTCGGTGCTTCTGAAAGCGCCGCCGTCGAGGTAGACAAGGCTGTTCTGCTCAAATGCGCCGCAGTGGGCCAGGAAGAAACGGCTGCTCACGAAATAGCGTTCCGTATGGACGGGATAGGTCGCCCCGTCGGTCCCCTTTTTCCAACTGACCACCGTTCCGTCAAAGATGCGGCCCGCCACCTTCTCCAGCATGAAAGCGGGATCGAATTCCCGGTTGAGGTCCCGCGGATCGGTCGTCATCACCGCCGTAACCCAGGGCGCCTCGCCGTCCTTGTAGAGGCTGAAGGTCATGCCCTTGCTGTTCACATAGGTGACGCCGTAGCTGGCAAGCGTCTTGAACCAGTCGACCGTGCCGTAAACCGCCGACCCTTCGCCGGCCGTGGCCGCGACGGCGTTGGAATAGCCATGGTTGCTCGCATAGCCCTTGAAATTCTGGACGCGGTCCGCCGCGCCGGGATTGCCCGGCTGCAGGTTCAGGAAGATGAGCGGAAGCGCCGGTGTCCCGGTGCCGCTCTTTTCCACGAGTGCGGCGGCCTCCTGCGCCGGAATCGGCGCCGGGACCGGTTCGGCGTCGCCGCATTTCGTCTCCAACTCAATCTCGGACTTGGGATCCACCATGAGGAGATAGAAGGAGCCGTCCCTGAGTTGGGCCCAGACGCCGGCACCCGTTTCGGCCTGGCCCGCCGTGGTGACCAGCGCATGCCCTGCCAGAAAGGCCTCCGCATTGTCGAGAACACCGCCGAGCGGCGCGTCCGCCACCTCGCCCATTAGCCGCGAGGTCACCGCGTCAATCATGGCCTGCTTCTGTTCGGGCGTAATGCCTCCACCTTCACCCGGTGTGACCGTGATGAAATTGGATTTGAGCGCCGTGTTGCTCCCGGCCTTTGCGGCCACCTCCAGCGACACGCTGTACGTGCCCGCCGCGGTGTACACGTGCGAGGGTGACTGTTCCGTGCTCTCCGAGCCGTCGCCGAACAGCCAGTGCCATGCCGTTATCGGCGAATTCCCCGGGGTGGAAAGGTCCGTGAACCGCACCGTCATCGGCGCCGCCCCCGACACCAGATCAGCGCTGAAACCGGCCACCGGTTTCTTTTGGCACCCAGTGATCGCCAGGCATGCGGCCAGCATCCCAAGCCCCATAACCCAAGGCATCCTCTTCATCGCAGATTCTCCTTTGTCGCACACCCTGCCGTGCAAAATGCAACCCGCAAGCCCTTTCCTGGGGCACCTGAAGAAGGGCGAAGCCGTTCGCATGCCCGTCTCCAGTCTAGGCTGAAATATGGATGGTGTCAACAGGAATAAATGGCGCAAAGGGCGCGAAGTTGCACGCCGCAAAGACAGCGCGCTTCGCGGCAAATGCCCGGTGGGTGCATGGGAGGCCTTTCCCGCACCCCAGCCGGCGTTGTCGGGGGAGACAACAAAGGGCCGCGCCGAAGCGCGGCCCTTGAAGGCTGTCTGTTCCCGACCGGAGGCGGGTTACTTGCGGAGGCGCAGATACGCCTGAAGCGCCGGGGCGAGACCGCCGGCCGGATTGGACTTGAGCTTGAGCACCTTGTTGACGATCTCCACGACTTCCTTGTCGCCGAAACCGGCCGCGCGGCTTTCGCAAACCACCTCATTGAGGCGGGTCAACACCCGGCGCCGGCAGTCCTCCTTGCACTTTTCCTCGATGTCCGTGCTGACAAACACACCCATGCCGCGGCGCGTGTACAGCAGGCCCATGACGACCAGGTCGCGGTAGGCCTTGGACACGGTGTTCACATTGACCTTCAGGCTTTCTGCAAGCTCTCGCACGGCCGGCAGCTGGTCGCCCGGCTTAAGCCGTCCGGACGAAATGGCAAACTGGATGTGATTCTCGACCTGCGTGTAGACAGCCACGCTGCTCTGCAGGTCAACCACCGAAAGCAACGCAAGAAGATCGTCATTGGTTTTGTGTTTTTGCCTGGTCATGATGTCGTACATCCTTGTAAAGTGGTTGGGTCTTGGCCGCCTGCCGGCGGGAAGAGGCTTGTCGCCCGTGCTCCGCCGTCCAAGTTGCCGCAAGAGATTGCTTACTGGTTGGTGAATTGTAAGTGTACAGTATTTAACGCAGTAAGACAAATGAAAGCGCTCAATAGTTGAAATCGGCAGGGTGTGCCGGACGCCGCGGTGTGTTCTGGATGCCGGCCTTTACCCCGGCCCCATCCTCATCACCCTGCGGAACTGTTCCCGGTACAGGGGCACGCAGGTCGACAGCAGCAGGAATGGCACCAGAAACACGAACAGTCCCACGCCGTTCACCAGGGATATAAGCAGGTGCTGGGGCAGGTAGAGAAGAAGCTCAATCGGGGGCGCGTCAAAGAAAGCCAACTGCATGGCAATCCAGAGCGGGGGCCACGCGGCCAGCATAAGTCCAACGTTGAACACAAAAAGCAGAAGCAAAAAACGCTTGTGCGAATTGCGGTCCGGGCAGCAGATGCGGGCCAGCGCGAAGCTGGCTGTGACGACCACAATGAAGGTGATCAACTCGGCGACCACGTGGTAGCGATAGGGATAGTTGACGGTGCCCAGCCCGCCCGCCAGGCCCATAATCACAATCGCGGCGGGCGCCAGCGCCCAGGTTTTCACGCGGGCCAGCAGGTCCGACAGCAGCCACAGCAGCGCGAGACTGCCGAAATAGGTGGACACGAGATGCTGCACACCGCCGCCACCCAGTCCAAAAAGGCGCATCGACAGCGAGGGAATGAAGTGGTTCAACGCCAGCGGCACGGCATAGACAAAGGCCAGCGGGGCCAGTATCCACAGGTGCTGCCAACTCGAGAAGAGGCGGACCCAAAGGACCGCTGCCAGCAACAGGAGCAGCGGTACGCCGTAGAGGGAGTCCAGTGTCTTCAGCATGTCATTGGGCATCGAAAGGGTCAGCAGGGGGGTGTTCCAGTTTTCCGCTGTGCGTGTGAACGGAAGCGAGCCGGGCAGACCGGCCAGACCGGGCAGACCGGGCAGAGATTCGCCTACGTTCCCCATTCCGGCGAGCATGGGGTTCAGGTCAACACCCTTTCCGCTCTTGATTTCCCCGATCCACATCTCCGTGGCCGCTTTGTTCCAAAATCCGCCGCACAGTTCCAGGTACTTGATGACGGTCTCCCGTTCCCCCTTCTGCAGCAGTTCGGACGCAAGCGTCATGTCGGGGCCAAAGGAGTTGAGCTGCGGCGAACCGCCGCATTTTCCCGCGGCGACGAGGCACTCCTTCGCTTTGGCAAGATCCCCCTCCTTCAGGGCAATCCTGCCAAGAATGCTGTTGCCCGTGTGGATGGAGTTGCCCCGGTCCCAATTGTACTCTTTTCCACCGCCTTCCAGCAGTTCGGCGGCGTACTTCCGCGCCTTTTCCAGGTCTCCGGCGGCAAAGGCCATGTCGGCCATGCTGCCCAGCATGCTCGTCCGCTTTCCCGGGTCGGCGGTCAGCTCCAGCGCGCGCTCCTGTTCCGCAAGCGCCTCCTTGGCGGCCCCGCTGTCGGGCGCGGCCGACAGCCCCAAAAAGCCGGCGGACCTCGCGTTGAGTGAAATGAGGAAACCCAGTTTCTCGTGCCATCGGGGATTGTCGGGCTCCATCTCGCTGCATTTCGTGAGGCATTCCCTTGCGTAGACCGCATCGTTCGTGCGGAAAAATTCCGCGGCATTGGCCAGCAGACGCGGGTTCTGCGGGTCTTTGGCCACATGCTCCCTCATGAGCCTTGCGGCCTCCTCGTACACTGCGGGGTTCAGGGTCGGGTCCAAATCTGCCTGAACACTCCCCACAACGGGAGCCTCCGGGGCGTTTTGAATAAGCCAAAGGACATGCCGTTCCCGAAGCTTCCTTGTCTCGTCCGAGGTGTACTGGCTGATTTGGTAATAACCCAGAAGGACGGTGCGCGCCCACAGGTCATTTGGACGCTGCCGCAGGTCATCCTCCATTTTCTGGGCATCCGCCGCGGACAGGTCGTTTCCCTTCATGGCAATCATGGAGGGGCGTATCTCCCTTGTCAGATCATCCGTGCTGGAAGCCTCATAGACCGCGTCATAGCCCAGATCTTCGGGCGCTTGCGCCAAGTCCGGCGCCGCCTTCCTCGCGCGGTCATTCACGGCGTAGATGCTTTCCCCGTTCACCCAAAAGGCCAAATCCCGGTCCACGTTGTAGACGGCGGTGCCGTTCTTCAGCGGTCCCCCGTCGAAACGCGTGCGGAAATCGCACTTGAGATGCGCGGCCACCTTCCGGGCGTCCTCCATGGCCCGATAATCGAAGCCCCCCGAAAACCCCGCGCATGGAACAGCCATTGCCAGCAGAAAAAGGACGATAGGGACGCCACGCATCATGCTCCTCCTTGTATCCGGCGGCACGGACCCCAAACCGCCCGCCTGCCGCACAGCCCTATTATGGCGCGGAACAGGAGTGTTTTCAAGAGCGGCGCGGACACTTAATGGCCGCCCGGCGGAGGGTCGCAGTTCCCATCCTGCCCCAGGTCCCCGTTTTTCGATTCCGCCGATTCCCGGTCCGCCGCATTGGCGGAATTGGAATTGCGGCATGGGCGTGTTAGAATCCGCGCCAGTGATGGGATGACTGGAAAATGCGCTTGAATTCAACCGTGGCGCGCATCGTGATGTGCGGGTGTCTTGCGGCCGGGATGCTGGCCGTGATCGGGTGCGGTGCGCCCGTGGATACGGCCGTGGCGGTGCCCGTTGCGCAGGAAAACGGTCCGGCCCTGCCGTCGGAGCGCGCCGCCGTGCCGCCGCCCGCATACACCCCGCCAGCCGAGTCGGAAATGCCGACAGACCCGGTCCACCGCAAACTGGTGGGCACGGCCTGGCGGGTGAAGGAACTGGAGGCGCGCTTTCTTAACGCGCGCCAGATACACGTGCGCGGCCCGCAGACGGAACCCTATGCGCCGGGCGGCATCACGGCCAAGTACAAATATGACAATGGCAGCATTGAACTGAACATTCTGGGCCAGCCGTTTGCATGTGTCTGGGACGGAACGGTGCTGACGATCAACGGCATGCCCGCCGAGGCAGTGCCGGATGCGCCAAAGCCTTCCGGGCAATAATCCACAGATTACGCCGATTTGCGCAGATTTACGGGCGGAATTCGAAACCCGGTTTGCATGGTTGCCGTCTAAGACGTATTCTGTGCGCGCCTTTCCTGGCAGATGCCCAGCCTTTTTCTCTCACCACGGACAAGGAGGATCGGACTCATGGCCCGACACCAAAGCGGCCGGACGCTCAACCGCCGGCAATTCCTGGGACGCACGGCCGCCGCCGTGGCCGGTGCGGTCGCGTTTCCCACCATCATTCCGGGCCGCGCGCTCGGGCTGGACGGGGCCACGGCGCCGAGCAACCGCCTTACGATGGGCTTTATCGGCATGGGCAAGATGGCCAAGGGCCATCTGGGGGCCTACCAGGGTGACGAGTCCTGCCAGATTCTTGCCATCTGCGACGTGGAGCAGGGCCGCCGCGAGAAAGCGGCCGCCGCGACCAACGAGATCTATGCGAAGCGTAACGGGGAAAACAGCTACTCTGCCTGTGATACCTACGGCGACTTTCGTGTGCTGTGCGCCCGGGCCGACATCGACTTTGTCGTCATCGCCACGCCGAACCACTGGCATGTGCTGACAGCGTTGGAGGCGCTGCGCAACGGCAAGGACGTGTATCTTGAAAAGCCGATGACGCGCACGATTGAAGAGGGTAAAATCCTGACCAAGGCGGTGCGCCGCTATGGCCGCATCCTGCAGGTCGGCAGCCAGCAGCGCTCGGACAACGCGTTCCGCTTTGCCTGCGAACTGGTGCGCAACGGGCGCATCGGCGAAGTGCAGGAGGTGTACGCGAACATCGGCGGCCCGCCGGAAGAGGACAACCTGCCCGGTGAGCCGACACCGGAAGGGCTCGACTGGGACATGTGGCTCGGCCCCTGCCCGTGGCGGCCGTACTCTTCCGTGCTCGCGCCGCCGGAGTCGTTTGACGGCTGGCCGATGTGGCGCAACTACCGGCCCTATGCCGAGGGCGGCATGGATGACTGGGGTGCCCACCACTTCGACATCGCGCAGTGGGGGCTGGGCATGGACGGCAGCGGGCCGGTGGAGATACTCGTGCCGTCGCCGGAGCATCCGGAAGTCAAGACACTCACTTTCGTGTACGCCAACGGCGTGCGCCTGTATCACGGCGGCGGCAAGATAGCCGGCGCGGGCACGGAGTGGGCGGGCACCAAGGGCCGCGTGGGCGTGAACCGCGGCGAGTTCCTCGTGGCCGAGCCGGAGCATCTCAAGTACGACAGCATCGGGCCCAACGAGATTCACCTGTACGACAGCCCGGACCACCGCAAGAACTTCCTCGAATGCGTGCGCACGCGGCGCGAGCCGATTTGCCCGGTCGAGGTGGGCCACAGTTCGGCCACGCTCTGCCACCTGGGGACGATAGGCTACTGGCTGAAGCGCCCGCTGAAGTGGAACCCGGAGAAGCAGGAATTTGTGAACGATTCGGAAGCCAACCGCCTGCTGTCCCGCGCGATGCGCGGGCCGTGGCAGCTTGCCTGAGGAGAACAGCCATGCGAACCCTGATGTGTCTTGTTCTTGGGGTGCTGGCCGTTGTCCTGCCGGTTGCGGCGGTGGACAATGCGCCCTCCCTCGACGCGGCGGTTGCCGCGCTGAAGGGCTACACCCTGGGCGGCGACTTTACCGCCTGCCAGCAGATTATCGACGCAATCAACGCGGCCAAGACCGACCCGGCCGCGCAGGCGGCGATTGCCGCGAAGCTGGCCGGGGCACTGCAGGGTGCGGGCTATGACGCGCAGAAGTTCCTGTGCGCCCAACTGTATCTCGTCGGCACCGAAAAGCAGGTGCCGCAGCTCGCGCCGCTGCTGACTGATGAGAAGCTGTCCGTCTCCGCGCTGTCCGTGCTGGTTCACATACCCGGCAAGGCCGTGGAACGGGCGCTGCTCGACGCGCTCGGCCAGACCAGGGGCAAGGTGCTCGCGGGCATCATCGACGCTGTTGCGGTACACGGTGACACAGCCTGCGCGCAGGAGATCATTCCCTTTCTGAAAGACAAGGACCTCGACGTGGCGCATGCCGCCGCCGGCACGCTCGGCAAGCTGGGCGGGAAGGCCGCGCTGGACGCGCTGATGACCGCGCTGCCCAAGGCGGGCAACCGCACGCGCGTGTCCATCGCTAACGGCCTGATGCTGGCCGCCGAAAAGACGGCGGCTGCGGGGGATGTAACCCGTGCGCGGGCGGTTTTTGAACGCCTGTCGGACCGTACGGAGGACCCGAATGTGCGGGCGGCGGCGGTCTGCGCGCTGGCGCGGCTCGGCGACGGCCGTGCCGCCATGGTCATCGTCAAGGGCCTCAAGGACACCGAGGCTTTCGTGCGCGTCACGACGGTCGGTTTGGTGCGCAGCGTGCCCGGGGAGGACGTCACCTCTTCCGTGGTCGCGCTGTTGCCTGAACTGCAACCCGAGAACCGCACGCTGGTGCTGCTGGCACTGGGCGACCGTGGCGACGCCTCGGCCGCAGGCGCCGTGCTCAAGTATGCGGGTGATCCCGACCCGGCGGTGCGCATGGCCGCGCTGGCCGCTGTGGGTAAGCTTGGTGATGCGGACGCGGTGAAGCCCCTTGTGGCGCATCTGACCGGCACGCCGGAAGAGGAGGCGGACGCGGCGGAGAGGGCGTTGACCGTGCTCAAGGGCAACGACGTTGACGCGACCCTGTCGGGCCTGCTCGAAGGCGCCGTCCCGACGCTGCGCACGCGTCTGCTGCTGGTGCTTGGCGCGCGTGGCATGGCCGGCGCGGTGCAGGCGATGCTCGTGTCCACGGAGGACCCCGACCCTGCTGTGCGCCAGGCGGTGTTCAAGGCGCTGGGCATGGGCGTTTCGGCGAAGGATTTCCCGCTGCTGGTTGACGCGCTTGTCGCCGCGCAGGACGACACGCGCGAGGCGGCCGAGCTTGGGACGGTGGCCGCGATGCGTCGGCTCGGGCCGGGGGCCGGGGCCGCGCCGCTGCTTACCGCGCGGTACAAGAGCAGTTTCAAGAAGAAAGTGCGCCTGTCGATGGTGCGCGTGCTGGGGGCGTCGGAAGACCCGGCGGCGCTGGACACGCTGCGCCGCGCGGCGCGCTCGTGGACGAAGGACGTGCGGAAGGCGGCGGTGGGCGCGCTGTGCGAATGGCCGACGGCGGACACGCTGGGCGACTTGCGAACGATTGCGCGCAAGGGCAGGAAGGACGTGCGCGACGCCGCGTTTGACGGCGTGTTGCGGCAGATGAAGCGGTCGTCGGACCGGCCCGCGGCCGAGTCGCTGGCGATCTTCACCGAGCTGTTTGTGCTGGCCAAGACGCCGGAGCAGACCAAGGCAGTGCTGTCCGGGGTGGGAGACGTGGCCGACCGCGGCGCGCTCGCGCTGATCGCGCCGTACCTGGCGCAGGAGGCGTTCCAGGCGGAGGCGAACGTGGCGGCCGAGAAGGTGCGCCGGCAGTTCTACACCGCCACCACCCACGATGGCAGCGGC
>CAIUWO010000460.1 GCA_903902895.1 Candidatus Hydrogenedentota bacterium
ACCGCCACCGCCGCCGCCGCGTCCACCGCCGCCGCCGCCGCGCCCGCCGCGGTCACCACCGCGCCCGCCGCCGCCGCCGTAACCGCCACGGTCACCGCGGTCGCCCTGTTCGCCCTCGGGCGGAATGGCTGACTCGTCGATCCGGCCAAGCTCGCGGTCCGCGGCGACCTTGGACAGGTTGACGCGGCCCATCTTGTCGACCTCGATGACCTTGATGTCCACCTCGTCGCCGACATTGACGGCGTCCGTCACCTCCGCGATGCGGTAGGGTGCCAGCTCGGAGATGTGAATCAGGCCTTCCTTGTTGCCCATGACGGTGCAGAAGGCGCCGAAATTCATGATGCGGGTAATCGTGCCGTGGTAGATCTTGCCCACCTCGACTTCGGCGACGATTTCCTTGATCATCTGGATGGCGGCGTCCGCGTTGGCCTGGTTGACCGCCGCGACGTTGACCGTTCCGTCATCCTGAATCTCGATTTCCGCGCCCGTGCTGCTCTGGATCTCGCGGATGACCTTGCCGCCCGGTCCAATCACCTCGCGGATCTTGTCGGGGTCGATCCGGATGGTGTAGATGCGCGGCGCGTACGGCGAGATGTCCCCGCGCGGCTTGTCCAGCGCGGCGTTCATCTTGCCCAGGATGTGGGCGCGTCCCGCGCGGGCCTGCGCGAGGGCGCGCTCCATGACCTCGCGGCTGAGACCCTTGACCTTGGTGTCCATCTGGAAGGCGGTGATCCCGTTGGCCGTGCCGCACACCTTGAAGTCCATGTCGCCGAGGTGGTCCTCGTCGCCAAGGATGTCGGACAGGATGCGGACCTCGTCGCCCTCCTTGATCAGGCCCATGGCGATGCCGGCCACGGCGTCCTTAATCGGCACGCCCGCGTCCATGAGGCTCAGCGAGCCGCCGCACACGGTGGCCATCGAGCTGGAGCCGTTGCTCTCGGTGACTTCGGAAACGATGCGCACGGTGTAGGGGAAATCCACCTTCTCGGCGGCGTTTTCGCCCTCCTCCGCCTCGCGCAGGAAGGTCATGACCGACTCAATGGCGCGCTCGGCCAGCTTGCCGTGCCCGACCTCGCGGCGGCCGGGGCCCATGATGCGGCGCACTTCGCCGACGGACCAGGGCGGGAAATTGTAGTGGAGGTAGAATTTGCGGAACTCGTCGCCCGTAAGCTCGTCGAGCCGCATCTCGTCGCGGCTCGTGCCCAGCGTGGTGACCACGATGGTCTGCGTCTCGCCGCGGGTGAACAGGGCCGAACCGTGGGCGCGCGGCAGCACGCCGACCTCGATGGTGATCTGGCGCACCTCGTCGAGCTGGCGGCCGTCCATGCGGATGTTGGTGTCGACGACGGAGCGGCGCATGGTGCTCTTCTTGAGCGCGCTGTACGCGTCGGAGACCATGCCGGCGCGCGCCGTGAACAGCTCCTCGCCGTACTTGGCCTTGAGCGTCTCGATGGTCTCGGCCTTGAGCGCGTCCAGGGTGTCGTAGCGCAGGGCCTTGTCCCGGATGCCGAGCGCGTCAGCGAGGCGGGCGGCGGCGATGCCCTGCACGTCGGCGACAACCTCGGGGTCGGTCACGGGCGGCGCAAACGCCATCTTCTCCACGCCCACGCGGGCGCGCAGTTCCTCAATGCCCGCGATGATGGTCTTGATGTGGCCGTGGGCGAATTCCAGGGCCTCCATCATAAGTTCCTCGGGCAGCTCCAGGGCCTTGCCCTCAACCATGCAAAGGGCGTCCTTGGTGCCGGCGACGATAATGTCGAGCAGGCTCAGGGGCATCTGCTCCATGACCGGATTGACCACGAACTCCCCGTTGATGTGGGCGACGCGCACAGCGCCGATCGGCTCGGAGAGGGGGATTTTCGAGATGTGCAGCGCCGCGGAGGCGGCGTTGATCGAGAGCACGTCGGGGTCGTGCTCGTTGTCCGCCGACAGCACCGTCTGGCACACGAGGGTTTCATTGGTGAACCCCTTCGGAAAGAGCGGGCGCAGGGGGCGGTCCGTCAGGCGGCAGACGAGGATTTCCCGCTCCGACGGGCGCGACTCGCGGCGGAAGAAGTTCCCCGGAATCTGGCCCACGGCGTAGAATTTTTCGCGGTAATCGACGGTGAGCGGGAAGAAATCCTGCCCCGGCTTGCCTTCGGGCGCGACAACGACGGCCGAAAGAACCATCGTGTCACCGCTGCGGCAGATGACGGCCCCGTGGGCCTGTTTTGCGATGCGACCGGTCTCAAACTCGATTTGATCCGAGCCGACCGTGACGGAGAGACGTTCTACCATATTAATGGCTCCTGTGTGGTGAAACGGCTCTCATCGAGCCTTTCCACCCGCGTTTTCAATGCGTTCTGCTTTCCCTTTTCCATTCATGACAGGGCCGCGCGGGTCTTTTTGACACGCGCGGCGCGGGGCCTTTTGGCCCGTCTTTACGGGGAGTCCGCGAAAAAAACGGCGCGGGGGCGGCTTGTGGCCGCCCCGACCCCGGATTACTTGCGCAGGCCCAATACCTTGATGAGGGCGCGGTACCGCTCAACGTCGTTCTTCTTGACGTAGTTGAGCAGGTTGCGCCGCTTGCCAACCAGTTTGAGCAGGCCACGGCGGCACGCGAAGTCCTTCGCGTGGATCTTGGTGTGCTCGGTGAGGTGGTTGATGCGCGCGGTGAGCATCGCAACCTGCACCTCGGGCGAACCCGTGTCCACCTCGGTCTTGCCGTGCTGCTTGATCAGCTCCAGTTTCGCTTCTTTGGCCAGTGGCATAAGACACCTTTTCCTTCTTAATTCGCCCGTGCCCAGCGCGCCGCAGGTGTCGCAAGCGGCCGAGCGCGGGTAGCTGTTAAACGGGGCTCAGCCGCAGCGTCCGCCGCAGCAGCACCCGTCCGGTTTATCGGTCAGGGCGGCAAGGCCGGGAAGCTCCTTGCCTTCAAGCATCTCGAGCGACGCGCCGCCGCCCGTGGAAACGTGGGACATTTTCGCCTCAAGCCCGAACTGCACCACCGCCGCGGCCGTGTCGCCGCCGCCGATGACCGTCGTGGCTTTGCTCGCGGCCATCGCCTCGGCCAGCGCGCGGGTGCCCACGGCGAACTTGGGCATTTCGAACACGCCCACCGGGCCGTTCCACACGACCATGCCGGCGGTGGCAATCACTTCGGAGAACAGTTTAACCGTCTCGGGGCCGATGTCGAGGCCCTGCCAGTCGGCCAGGATGCCGGCGGCGGGGACGGTTTGCGTGTTGGCGTCGTTGGAGAACGCGTCGGCGATGGTGAAATCGACCGGGAGCAGCAGCTTCACGCCCTTTTCCGCGGCCTTGGCCATGGCGCTTTTGGCCACCTCGATGCCGTCCGGGTCGAGCAGCGACTTGCCGATTTCCATGCCCTGCGCCTTCATGAAGGTGTAGGTCATGCCGCCGCCGATAACCAGCGTGTCCACGAGGTTGAGCAGGTTGTCGATCACAAGAATCTTGTCGGACACCTTCGCCCCGCCGAGAATGGCGACGAGCGGGCGCTCGGGGCTGCTGAGCACGCGTCCGAAATAGTCCATCTCCTTGGCGACAAGGAAGCCCGCGGCGCTCTGGCCGATGTAGTGCGTGACACCCTCGGTGGAGGCGTGGGCGCGGTGCACGGTGCCGAACGCGTCGGAAACGTACACGTCCGCCAGCGCGGCGAGCTGCCTTGAAAGTTCCGGGTCGTTCTTCTCCTCACCGGCGTTGAAGCGGGTGTTTTCAAGAACGACGATGTCGCCGGGCTGCATCGCCTTGACGGCCGCCTCGACCACGGGCCCGCCGATGTCGTCGAGCTTGGTCACGTTGCCGCCGACAAGGGTGCGCAGATGGTCGGCCACCGCGTCCATTTTCAGCAGGGCCAGCTTCGCCGCGTCGTCCTTGACCTTCTTCGGGCGGCCCAGGTGCGACATGAGCACGAGCTTGCCGCCCTGCTCGCGCACGTAGTTGATGCTCTTGAGCGCGGCGCGGATGCGCGTGTCGTCGCGCACGGTGCCGTCCGCGTTCTGGGGAATGTTGAAGTCCACGCGCATCAGGACGGTCTTGCCCTGGAGGTCCAGGTCTGCAATGCTCAGCTTCTTCATGTCATGCAACT
Organism: Candidatus Hydrogenedentota bacterium; assembly: GCA_903902895.1. Taxonomy (GTDB): domain Bacteria; phylum Hydrogenedentota; class Hydrogenedentia; order Hydrogenedentales; family CAITNO01; genus CAITNO01. Next base: position 4,085 of record CAIUWO010000460.1, read on the forward strand.
CCGAAAAAGACGGGATTGATTTGCGGGGCCGCGCCTTGCGGCGCGGCCCCGGTATTCGCCGTGCGCCGGATTAGGCGCGCATCTTCAGGAACAGGTCCACGCAGCGGTTCGAATAACCGAACTCGTTGTCGTACCAGGAAACGACCTTGACAAAATTGCCGGTCTTGCCCAGCACCAGGGTGAGCTGGGAGTCAAACACGCTGGAGTTGGAATTGCCGATGATGTCGCAGGAGACGATCGGGGCGTCGCAGTACTGCAGGATGCCCTTCAGTTCGCCCTCGGCGGCTTCCTTGATCGCGGCGTTGACTTCTTCTTTGGTCACGGACTGGCCCAGTTCGGCCGAAAGGTCGACCACGGAACCGTCGATGACCGGAACGCGCATTGCAAAGCCGTCCAGCTTGCCCTTCAGCTTGGGAAGAACCTCGCCGACGGCGCGGGCGGCGCCGGTCGTGGTCGGGATGATGGCGTTGGCGGCGGCGCGGCCGCGGCGCAGGTCGCTGTGCGGCATGTCAAGCACCATCTGGTCGTTGGTGTAGGCGTGAACGGTGGTCATAAGGCCGCGCACGATGCCGAACTTGGCGTCAAGAACCTTGGCCATCGGGGCCAGGCAGTTGGTCGTGCAGGAGGCGTTGGACACGATCTGGTCCGTCGCCTTGAGGGTGTCGTCGTTGACGCCCATGACGATGATCGCGTCAATCGCGTCCTTCGGCGGGACGCTGAGCAGCACCTTCTTGGCGCCCCCGTCGATGTGCTTCATGCAGTCGGCCTTCGAGGAGAAGCGGCCGGTGGACTCGAGCACCATCTCGACGCCCTTTTCGCCCCAGCCAATCTGGGCCGGGTCCTTGATGGCGGTTATCTTGATTTCCTGGCCGTTGACGACGATGGCGTCCTCGGTGTGGGAGACCTCGGCATCGTACACGCCGAACACGCTGTCATACTTGAGCAGGTGCGCAAGGGTCTTGGCATTGGTCAAATCGTTGATGCTGACCACTTCGAACTCGGGGTGCTTCATGAGAAGCTTGAATACGTTGCGTCCGATGCGGCCAAAGCCATTAATGCCAATCTTCGTCGCCATGGTGCAAAATCCTTTCTGAGTCTTGGGTTCGATTGTCCGGGCGTTAAATGATCACAGTGACTGTAATACAGCGGCTCGGAATGAGGACCCTTTCGCGGACACGCCGCAGGGGCCTCTCCCCCGGAGGGGCAACCCGACAGGGCACGGCGGGTGATCGGCGAGGAAAACGCCCCGGCGGACATGACATCCGCCCATATGGGACGATAGAGGTGGGGAAACCACGCACTTTGGAGTGTACACTCCCCCCTGCCGTTCTTCGCGGGGTGCCTGTCAAGCTTTTCGAGTCTCGGGAAGTATGCCATACGCCCCAAAGACAAGTCAAGTCTTTTGCTTCCCGATAGATACGGCAGAGGACCCGGTTTTTCTCACAGGGCAAAATCGAGCTTTATCTCGGGGGCCTCCACAAACTCAAAGGGCTTGGTGGCCTTCTCCATGGAACCGCGCGAGGCCGAAAAGTCCGCTTTTCCGATGGATTTGTTGGAACAGTAGACCGTCACCTCGCCCTTGCCCATCGGCAGGTTTTCAACGGTGAAGGTGCCGGTCGCGCCGATGTCATAGTATAGATGCTCGACATTGCGCGCATCGGGCCGGAACAGGTTTACCTCGACGAATGCGGACTTTGCCGGCGCGCCGCGCAGGGCAACCGAGCCGGTGAGCCTGTTGGGGCCGGTGGCGTAGTTGAAGTCGAGCCATGCCGGCTGGCTCTGGTCCAGCGTGGCGCTCCGCTCGTAAACGCGCTCAAACCAGGGGGAACCGTCTTTCGGGGCGACGCTTGCGAGAATGGTCACCTCGCCCGGCGGCAGTTTGGGGGCCTCATAGGCGCCCGGCGAATTATACTGGGGCTCCACCGTGCGGCTGCCCGCGACCATGCCGCTGGCGATGCGGAACTGGCTGAACCTCGCAGGATACCCGTCCAGGGTGATGTCCCCGGCCAGCGAGCCCTTCCTGGGCATCTGGATTTTCACCTCGGTGATCTTGCCCGGCTCCGTGACGATCACCGCATGGGCCAGGCCGTAGGTTGGGTGGTCTATGAGGAACCAGCTCACCCCGACGGGCAGGCTGTAGATGACGAAAAGGCCGTTGGCGTCGCTGGCCGCGTAGTTAATCTTGTTGCGCGCGATGCTGTCCGGGTTGCCCTCGCGCGGCATGATGCGCGCGTCCTGAATGGTCAGTTCGTTGGCCCCGTACACGCGCCCCTGGATGGTTGCGGAGCGCAGCAGGTGAATTTCATGCACCGTGTCATTGTTCCAGCCGTCGCTGATGACGACCGGCACGGCCAGCGGCGCGTATCCCTGCGCGCGCACATACAGGGTGTAGGTGCCGTAGGTGACATACCGGTCCAGCAGCAGGCCGTCCGGATTGGTCTGGGCCTGGAATTCGTTGAGAATGTAGGGCGGCATCATCTGCTGCGCGTCCTTGCAGGCCGCGATTTCGAAGGCGGGGATGACCTGGCCGTTCTTGGCGTCCAGGACCTTGCCGCGGAAGTCGAATTTCGCGGGCACCTTGTCGGTGATGTCGATCTGTATCTTGGCGTTGCGCTTCTCCGTGTGCATGATGTTGCCTTTGGAGAGCTCCTCGCCGTTGTACGAGATGACCACCTCATACTCGCCGCGCGTCACGTTCTTGATCTCAAAGCCGCCGAAGGAGTCCGTTACGGCCGACTTGTCCCCTGCGGTCGCGGTCAGGCCGGGAATGCCGTTGAGGAAGCGCCGGTCCACAACGCGGCTCTTGATGACGTAATTGTTGGGCACTATCGCCGGGTCCTGGGGGGCCGCGGGCGACTGCGTCGGCGTTCCAGGCTCGGTGGGCGTCCCCGGTGCGGACGGTGTCCCCGGCGTGGTGCTTGCGGTCTGGACAGGCGCCTCCGCGGGCGCCGCAAAGAAGGCCCGGTACACGAAGAACCCGGCGATGGCCAGCACCAGCACGGCGGCCGCGCCCACAAACAGGGGCAGCCTGCGGCCTTTGACCCGGCCCAGCCGGGTCTCGCGCGCGGCCTTGATGGCCGCGGCGTCGCCGGCGACCTCGCGCATGATGTGGACCATGCGCTCCTTGCTGTTGATCTCGGGCACCAGCGCCGCGGCAACCTCGCGCAGGAGTTTCTTCTCCACGTTTTCATGGGTCCGCGCAAGGTCTTCAGAGGCCTCTTTCGCGTCGATTTTAAGATAGTCGGAGATGGTGCGCGAAGAGACGCCGCACAGGGTGTTCAGCAGCAGGCCCTTGCGCTCCTGCACGGTGAACGGGCCCAGTTCCTCGCTCAGCGGCTCCAACAGCTCCGACTGAAGCCACTCCAGATCGACCAGCTTTGCCGAGGGGTCGCGGTCGCGCGCCCGGAGCCGGTCGCTGCCCCGCAGCCCCGTGAGCGTGTCCGTTTCCTTGTGGGCCAGCGCGCAGAGCCAGAGGCCCAGGCGCTTGGCGTCGGTCAGGGACACCAGCCGCTCAAAGGCCTGCCGGAACGTGGCCACCACGGCCTTGTCGGCAATCACCACATTGCTCGACTGGGCAAGGGCAACGGCGTACACCACAGGCTGGTAGCGCTCCACGATCAGGCGGAACGCTTCCTGCTGCCCCTTGAAGATCCGCTGAATCGCGGCCTTGTCTTTGTTCGCTGTGCCAAATCCAAACACGTTACCCCTCGCTTCCGGCCTTGTCGGGCCGATGCCCGGGCCTGGCTGAACACACCTTGACTCCCTTACAAAAACAGGACGCCTGCGGAGGGGAATGGCCGCAAAGGGTCCAAACAGCCTCCATTATGCGAGAGGGGGCGCGCAGGGTCAAGCGCCACGTTGGCCCCGGTCCGGCGAGATTGGCCGCCACGCGGGCATCCCATCCGTTGCGTCCGGTTCAGTATTCCCGGCGCGCGCTGCCTCGTTCATTGTTCGGGCTCGATGAGCCAGTGGTCGCCCGAGTTGGTGACGCGGATGCCGGACGGGACCACGCCCTTCTCCAACGCGAATATGGCACCCGACCAGGGGGAGCGGATGACCGGCGCCTTGCCAGTCTCGCTCAGGATTTCGACATAGCGCACCGTGCCGTCCTTTTTCTCGGCAGAAACGATGAACGCGCCCATGGCGCGAAGCCGGTGGAAGCGTGCGTCTTTCCAGGTGTCGGGGACGGCGGGGAAGACCTCAATGGCGCCTGCGTGGCTCTGGAGGAGCATTTCCTGCAGGCCGGCGGCGGCGGCAAAATTGCCCTCCAGCGTGAAGGGGCGGTAGGTCATCTTGCTGAAGCCCTTGCCGCTCTGGTCACCGTTGCAGTGGAACCCGTTGCGCAGCACAAAGGCGTTGGCGAAGGTGTCGAGCGCCTTCTCGGCCCGGACGCCGTCATGGTTGCGCGCGGCGAGGTTAGCCTGCCAGGCGAAACTGTAGCCGCACCACTGGCTGGAGCCGAGCCGGTCCAGTTCGTCGAGCGCGGCGTTGATCGCAATCTGGCAGTTGGCGCCCTGCGACGCGTCGATCAGCCCAAGCGGGTGGATGGCCATGAGGTGCGAGAAGTGGCGGTGCGAGTCCTTGAGCGGATAGTCGGGCGCGACAAGCAGCCGCCCGTCATCGCCCAGGGCGAAGCCGGGCAGCTCATCCAGGACGGCCCGCCAGTGCGCGGCCTGCTCGGGACTCTTGAGTTCGTCGGCCAGTTCGGCCGTCGCGGCGAAGAGCCAGCGGAACAGCGCGAGGTCGTAGTTGGTGATGGCCGGGAACCAGGCGTTGGGCCGGTTGTCGTTGATTTCGGGCGAGGAGCTGAGCGGCAGGGTGCGCTTGCCGTTGGCGTCGCGCTCGGCGGTGACGCTTTCGGCGAAGACGGCGCAGTCGAGCAGCCACGGGTAGGCACGCTGCTCCAGAAAAGTGCGGTCCTGGCTGTATTTCCAGTGCAGGTAGAAATGGTGGGCGAGCCATGCGGCCGTGGTCGAGGAATGGGTGTACTGGCGCCATCCGCCGATCTGGTTCTGCTGGATGTCGGCGGTCATGGGCACGTTGAGCCCCGGCATTTCGAAGAAGCGCCTGGTCCAGTCACGGGCGTTCTCGCGCGTGCTCCACAGCCAGTCGAGATAGCCCAGGCCCTGTTCGAGCCGGTTGCCGCTGTAGCAGGGCCAGTAGCTGAGCTGCGTGTTCAGGTCGTGGTGGTAGTCGCCCTTCCACGGCGGCAGCTTGCCGTCGTCGGCCGTCCAGGGTCCCTGGAGCGTGATGGGCGGCGCGTTGCGCCGCGCGGCCGCGCCGAACTTGTAGGTGTCCAGATACCACTGCCGCTCCACGGCTGCGTTGGGCACTTCGAGCCAGGTGTCATCCCACCACTTGCGCCACCACGCCTGGTGCGAGGCGCGCAGGGTTTCAATGTCCTGCAACCCGGCCCGCGCGCGTTTCTCGGCCAGCGCCAGCGGGTTGGGGTCCTCGTTCGTTGTGGCGATGGACCATGCGGCCTGCCAGCGGTCGCTGTTGTCCAGTTTCTTCCACGACAGGAACACGGCCCAGCGGAATCCGCCCCAGCCTTCCTGCTCGTAGGACTGGAAATCGGCGCCCTCGGCGGTCTTGGCCGCGGGATAGCCCAGCTGTTTCAGGTCGCCCATGGAAATGGCCGGTTTGCCGTCGCCCGGCTCCTGCCCGGCAAAGGCGGGCGCGGTCAGTTTGAAGGTTGGGGCTGAACCCCAGATTTCGACAAAGCCCACCGGGTCGGTCGCGTGAATCCACACCGACAGGAACTCGTTGCCGGCGGGGTTGCCGCACTTTGCCTCGGCCTTGGCCAGGTCGAGGCTGGCCGGAACCGCGCTCCAGCCGTCGCGGAAGGTCAACTCAATGCGGCCCGCGGGGATCTTGGTGGGCGCGGGGCGGTTGTACGGGTTGTCGTACATCGCCTCCAGTTCCTTGACGCGCCCGGCCTTCTCCCATACGCGCATGGTCTTGTAGGTGTAGTCTTTCCCGTGGAATTCGGGCACGGGCCGCAGATCCCACAGGTCGGTGCGGTCAAGCGATATCTTGACCGGTTTGCCGTCGCCCCAGACCAGTCCGCCCAGCAGGCCGTTGCCCAGGGGCATGGCCTCGTCCCACACCATCGCGGGCTTGTCGTAGCGCAGCCCCTGCTCCGCCGTCGGCTGCGCGTCCTGCGCCACCGCCGAGGCCATGATCGCCACCAGCAAGGATACAGTCATCATCATGTGTTTCTCCGGATTGTGCCTCCCAGTATCCACAATACCGCCGGATTGTGCAAAACGGTGCGCCCCCGGCGGCGTTTATTCGCAGTAGGGCGGGCAGGAACCGTAGTGGCGGCGCAGCGCGTCCACAAAGGCCTCGGCGAAGGCCTGGCGCCATTTCGGGTCGGCAAGGTTGGCGCGGTCCTCGGCGTTGTTCATGTTGGCCGTCTCGATCAGCACCTTTGTCGGCACGCAGGTGTTGCGCAGCACGCACGGCAAATAGGCCTTGCCGCCCTTCTGGCGTATGACGTTGCGGATCGGGTCGCCCGAGTCGTGCACGCGCACGGCCGGCTTGTGCTCGCCGAGCGCGTTCACCAGTGTTTGGGCGAACACGCGCGACATGGCCTCGTCGCGGAGCGCCTGCGCGTCGGTGCAGGAGGCGGCCCGCGCCCCGCGCGCCTCGGCATACTGGCTGTAGTCGTGGCCGTTGGGCGTTTCGCTTTCGCGGCGGTGCGCGGCGCCGGGCACGTAGACCATGGTTCCCTGCATTTCACGGTGCAGCGCGTCGCAGTGGATGGACGCGAACAGGGTGTTTCGCTCGCTCCCGCCCGCCGCGCGTTCGCGCCGGTAAATGTCGTTGGCCAGGTACCAGCGCAGGTTGGCCGACACCTTGGCATCGTCGTTGTAATAGGGCGGCGTGGTGAGCACCACCTTGTTACCGTCCTCTGAGAAGGTATGGTCGTTGTTAACCGCGAAAGCCCGGTCCATGTCCTTCATGGTCATGAAGGCCCTGGCCCGCGTCTTGGTCTCGATCAGGCCCTTGATGCGGCAGGCAATGTCGTAGTTCACCGCGTATTCGTAGACCCCCGCCACCGCCGGCGCGCCCAGGTCCCGGCCGCCGTGGCCGGGGTCGAGAATGACGGCCACGCCCTCAAGGTCCGTCGTGCGGTTCTTTTCATTCGACAGCAGCCGCGCCTCGGCCTGCACCTCCTCGTATTCCTTGCGCTCTTCCGTGCCTTGGGGCTGGTAGCGGTCGGCGAGCATTTCCAGGGGAATGCGGATGCGCTGGCCGGCACAGATTTTTCGCGCATTCTTGATGCCGCTGCGCTGCTGGATGGCCTCGCAGGCGCCCTGCACCTCCGCGTGGCCGCTGTAGTCCGTGAACCGGCCCACCACCGCTGAATAGACCGTCTCGCCCTTGCGCATGCGGTACTCGGCATACCGGCCTTCCTGGTCCGCCCCGTAGCTCAGGCCCGACACCTCGGGACTGACCAGGCCCGCATTGCCGCCGTTCGCAGGCTCAGCCGGTTCTGACGGCGTCGGGCGCGGCGTTGGCGTTTGCATCACCGGCATCAGCAGGCGCAGGGGCACCAGCAGGCACTGCCCCTTTTCGAGCGGCTCGACGGGCGGACCCTGCCCGTCCTTGGTCCGCATCTCGCTGCTGTTTCCTGGATTGCCCGTCAGCCATTCGGCCAGCAGCATCAACGATTCCCCGCCCTCCGTCCCGTCAAAGCTGACCATGTGCCACCAACCGGAGGCGTCCACGTAGTCTTGGGGAAACACCGCCTCAAGCGCCGCGCGCTGTGCCTTGGGGTTGAGTTTGCTGAAGGGAATGGCCACCGCGAGGCGGTCTTTGTACAGGCGCCAGTCGGCGGGCGAGGACAGGTATTTGGACAGAACGCCCTGCACCGCATCACCCGCGGGCAGTTGCGCCTCGAGAAACAGGATGCGTCCCCCGCGCAATACAGCGGAAACCCCCGGCTCCAGTCCGCGCCGGACTCCGCTTTGGGCATCCGCCACCGATGACAGCCCCGCAACCACCAGTGCCAGAACCCAAATCTGCCCTCTTAACCAACCAGTCAACAGCCAGCTCCTTGGTTGGCGATCGCACAAGTACTATATAGTGCGGTCGTTTTGTCTTACTACCACATAGCGTATCATGTTGTCTTTAGGAAATACAACATGTTGTGGTATTTTATTGCATGCTTGTTTAATGGTCAATACGTTGTGGGTATCTGCATGACCAGCGTGGGGCGCGACAAGCCAGTGTGTGCCCGGTCGGAATAATGCCGACTGGAATAGAAAGCACCGCCATGAAAAGATAAGGAAGATGGCGTCCGCAAGCCTGAAGGCTAGGGGAGCGCAGGAGACGCGCGCAACATTCCCCGGAGCAAACCATGAAATAATCTCTTTTGAGAA
>CAIUWO010000461.1 GCA_903902895.1 Candidatus Hydrogenedentota bacterium
ATCCCCACACCGACCATCAGCGCGGCGCTCAACTTCTTCGACGGCTACCGCTGCGGGCGGTTGCCGGCCAACCTGCTCCAGGCCCAGCGCGACTACTTCGGCGCCCACACCTACGAGCGCGTCGACAAGCCCCGCGGTGAATGGTTCCACACCAACTGGACCGGCCGCGGCGGCGACACGGCCGCGTCGACCTACGTCGTGTAAGCGAATAGAAGAGACCCTGACAAACGCATCCCCCCGTGCCGGAAGGCGCGGGGGGATGCTGTTTTACGAAGTGAGCGGCGGGGACGTTGCATCCACGAGGACGGTTTACGCCAGCAGATGCCCCAGCGGCACGGCAAACAGCTTGCCGCCCAAATGCACGGCCTCCCGGCCGTTATAGGCGAGCACGGCGGCCTTGCATGCCGGTGTGCGCTCCACAAATGCTCGCAGCCCCGAAAGGTCACTTTCGCTCCAGCGCGTGGCCGCCTTCACTTCAATCGCAAAAACGTTGCGGCCCGATTCAATCACGAAGTCCACTTCATGCCGCCCCTGCTCGTTCCAGTAGCCGAGTTGCGCTTCGGGCAGATGCGCCTCCAGTAATCCGGCCAGATTCTGTGCGACATAGGTTTCAAGCAGGGCACCGCGCATCAAGTCATCCTGACCGGGCTCCAAATTGTCCACCCCCGCCAGATAGGCCGCCAATCCGCTGTCTGTGATGAACAGCTTCGGAGACTTGACCAGACGGGAACTGCGGTTCTTGAGGAACGGCGGTATGCGCCGCGCCAAGAAAGAGGCTTCAAGAAGATCCAAATAGCGTCCTGCCGTGGCGGCACTTAGCTTGGCATCGCGTGCCAGGGAGCTGATCACCAGCACCTGCCCGGTGCGCAGAGCCGCCAGTTGCGCCAGTACGCGAAAGGCCACCAGGTCTGTAATCTGGGACAACTGCCGCACATCGCGCTCAACGTAGGTTTGGACGTACCCGCGAAACCATTCCCTCACTGCGTCGGCCGGACCCAGGCATGCCGGCGGCAGCCCCCCAGTCAGCACCTCCTGAGTTCTTACCGGTTTGGCCGTTTCGGAGGGAACGGTTTGATCGCGCATGAAATCGATTAGAAAAGGCGCTTTGCCCGTCTTGCCGGACACCTCGCGACGAGTCATCGGATGCAGGGTGAAATAGGCGGCACGTCCGGCAAGAGACTCCGAGACATGGCTGAGCAAAGCAAGGTTGGCCGAACCGGACAACACAAACCGCCCCGGCAATCGCCGTTCATCCACGCTCCGCTTGATGGCCAAAAGCAGTTCGGGGCACCGCTGCACCTCGTCAAGCGTGACGGTGTCTTCCAGAAGCGACTCCGGATTCGTGCGGGCGGCGGCCAATACCGCAAAATCATCCAACGTGCGGTAGGACCGCGCCGCCGCAATCGGTTTCTCGCGCTGGAGAAGCGTGCTCTTGCCCGTTTGCCGCAGTCCGGACAGCACCACCACCGGCATTGTCCGCAACGCCCGCGCCAACCGGGGTGCTATTTCTCGGGAAAGATAGTCTGTCATAATCAATCACAGTATAGTGGCAATATGACACCCTGTCAAGATGTTTTGTGACACATTGCGTGCAGCCACACACATTCGGAGCATGTCAGCTGAAAAGCCTGGCCCCTACTCCGACGTGCAGCGGAAGAAGACCCAGCGCATGCCCTTTTCAACGGGGCACACCTTGGCCACCACACACCAGCGCGGTGCCTGCGTGCTGCGCTCCCAGGAGCGGAAATATTCGCAGGGATGCTTGGCCGCCTTCCACCAGGTGATTTGGCAGGTGTCGATGGCACGCTTTTTGTTTTCATACAGCCCCATGGCCTGCGTGTCGAACCACATGCGGAAGGGTTCCGGCGGGGTGTCGTTGCGGTAGTCGAATTCCTTGTTCTTGGCCCGGGCCTCCTTGTCGGCGATGATCTTGGTGAGCAGTTCGTCGCTGACCTGGAACTGGCATGAACCCCAGGAACCGCCGGGGCCGGTGAAGAAGCCTTGGCGGTAGTTGCGGACACTTTTGAAGGCGGCATCCTTCTCCGCCGCGCTCCATTCCCTGGGCAGCAGCCCGTCCTTCAGAAAGATGCGCGCTTCGGTCTGCGCTTTGGTAGCCTCATCGGGACAGTCGCAGAGTTTCTGCGGGGGAGTCTCCTTGGCCTCGTCCGGACTCTTGGCGCTCTTGCAGGAGGGCAAAATCAAGATGGTGATCAGCAAGGCCGCGGCAGTTACCGCGATTCTGAAAAAACGATTACGAAGCATGGCACATCCTCCAATGTTGGCCAGCGGTATTATGCCAAATAGAGCGGGGTCAAGTCGCCATAATTGCCGTATCTTGATGCGGCCCCTTCGGGGCCAGCATTGGGATGCCACACACTCGCGTCCCAAGCCAGTCCACGTGTTCCGAGCTCAGCAGAAAGCCCCATTTTGGTCAATTCCGGGCGACCGGATATGTTATTCTCGTGTCGGACAACATAGAGGGAGCACCTTATGAACCGCATATTCTTTGTGTCTTGTGTCGTGTGCGCGCTGTTCGCCGTGTCCATGGCGGATGCGCAGCAGGTGCCTGTTGCGAATCCGTCCTTCGAGGAGTTGACGGCGGACGGGTTGCCCGTTGGCTGGACGCTCTCGGGCGCCGCCGGCGCTGTGAGCGATGTGCGTGTCCGGGAGGGAAAGCAGTGCGTTCAGGTGCGGGGCACGGGTGAAAAGGAAAACACCAACTTCTGGCGATCACCCAACCTGTCCCTGGAACCGGGTGAGGTGTATTCGCTGCACTACATGATGCGGCAGGAAGAGGGCCAGGGTGTTGGCGGCAGCGCGATCACGGGCATGAACCTGTGCAATGTGGACTGGCCTGATGTGGGCGAGAAATGGCAGGAGATGCGGCAGATCATCACGGCACCCACGGTGCCGGGGGAAACATGGCTGCGCTTCGGCCAGTGGGAGTCGAAGGGCAAATACAGCTTCGACGCGGTGCGCCTGTTTAAGACGATCCCGGTCTACCGCAAATTCGACGGCATCGAACTGGGCGCAGGCGAGCGCGTGGTGGGCAACGCCTATAATTTTGCGCCGCCCATGGCCGAGAAGAACACGAACCAGTTCCGCGCGCTGCGCGCGATGAACGCCTATTTCAACACGAACCGTTTCAATTTCAGCAACGGCCAGTTCCTCACCTTTGAGCACGCCATTGCGCGGCACCCCATCAAGGCCGGGCGTTTGTACTTTTGGACCAAGCATTACGGCACGGTGACCTTCACGGCGGAGGCCAGCAAAGAAGGCCAGAACTGGATGCCGTTGGGTGTGGTGGCCGAGGGCGAGAAGGTGCTGGCGAGCCTGCCGGAGTCGCTGTTTCCCGCAGACAGCCTATGGGTGCGGATAACGGCGCCGGACACCGGCGGTTTTGTCGCGATGCACGGATACCGTTTGGAAGCCACGCTGGACGGTCCGCCAATGAACGCCGTGGGCGACACGCAGTATGTCGATGTGGAGGCGCTTGCGCCGGGCCTGTCCGTGGCCATTGATGCTCCGGGCATGTTCGAGCCGGGCCGCGCGGATGGCACGCTGACGCTGCGGGTCAAGAACGAAACGGGAAAGAAGATAGAGACCGAACTGAAGGTGGGCGATTCAAAGAAGACCTTCCACGGCGCCCCGACCACCATCGAACCGGGAGACAACAGCTATGGGGACATTCCCTGCCCGCTGGGTGAACCGGGGAAACATGTGCTCAAGATTGACGGCGGCGACTATATCCGCCTGGCCATGGAATGCCTGGTGCCGGAGTATTTCAATTCCTCCTACGGGGAACTGCTGGACGATTCCGGGGTGTGGTGGGCGTCGTCGGGCTGGAAGATTCCCAAGACGCGCGCACTGCCGACGAAGAAGGGCGGGGCACTGCGGATCGAGGTGGCCCAAAACGAGGCCGAGGCGGCGCAGCTGGTCTTGTGCCCACCCAGGGACCTGGCACATGTCCGGCTGAGCTGCGCGGGGCTGGAAGGCCCCGGCGGTGCGCGGCTGACGCCGGAGATGATTGAACTGCTGCGCGTGCGCTACGTGCCTGTGACCATGCCGACCGACAACACCGGCGTGGCCGCGCCATGGCCCGATCCCCTCCCCCCCATTGCCGGACCGCTGGAACTGGCGGGCGGCGAGAACCATCCGTTCTGGGTGCGGGTGAAGACGGCCAAGGACACCCCGGCAGGCGAATACAAGGGGCTCATACGCATCGAGGCAGACGGCTACCAGACGGACGTTCCGTTTCAGGTGCGCGTCTTTGGCTTTGCCCTGCCCGACAGGATGACCTGCGTGTCCGCGTTTGGATTCGGATTGGAGCGCGCCTTTGACTATCAGAAGATCACCAACGTGGCGGACAAGCGCAGGGTGACGGACCAGTATCTGCGCGCGCTGGCGGACCACCATATCACGCCGTACAACCCCGCGCCGCTGGACAATTTTGAGGTGACCTGGACCGGCATCGAGCCGAAAGAGAGCGCCGACCCCGCGAAGGTGCGCTGCGCCATTGATTGGACCAAGTGGGACGTCGCCATGCAGCGCGCCTTCGACGAGTATCATTTCAACAGCTTCGCGGTGCCCATCCAGGGCATGGGTTCGGGCACCTTCTATTCCCGCACCGATCCGAGCCTGCTCGGTTTCCCCGAGAGTTCGCCGGTCTATCAGGCGCTGTTCAAGGACTACTGCGCGCAGGTGGAGCAGCATCTGCGCGCCAAAGACTGGCTGAACGACAGCTATGTGTACTGGTTTGACGAGCCCGAGCCGCGCGACTACGATTTCGTGATGGGCGGGTTCAACCGCATCAAGAACGCCGCCCCCGGCATTGGGCGCATGCTGACAGAGCAGATTGAACAGGAACTGGTCGGCGGCCCGAACATCTGGTGTCCGCTGACGCCGGGCTACAAGAAAGAGGCAGCCCATGCCCGCCAGGCCGAAGGCGACCGCATCTGGTGGTACGTCTGCACCGGGCCGAAGGCGCCCTATGCGACCCTCTTTATCGACCATCCGGCAACCGACCTGCGCGTGTGGCTGTGGCAGACATGGCAGCGGGACATTCAGGGCATCCTTATCTGGGAAACGCTGCTGTGGACCAGCCCGACCGCCTATCCGGACCCCAAGGCCCCGCAAAATCCCTACGAGGACCCGATGGGCTGGGAGTACGGGTACGGCGGCGAGGCGGGTCTGCGCCGCCCCTGGGGCAACGGCGACGGCCGCTTCCTCTATCCGCCGGAGGCGGCCGCCAACGGCAATCCGGCCGCACCCGTGTTTGACCCGCCGGTGGACACCATACGCATCGAAATGCTGCGAGACGGCATTGAGGACTATGAGTACATGGTCATCCTGAAGCGGCTGCTGGCGGAGAAGGGAGCGGGGCTGGATGCCGCAGAGAAGGGCGGATACGAGGGCCTGTTAACCGTGCCCAACGACATCAGCGAGAGCCTGACCGAGTTCACCAAGGACCCCGCGCCCATCGAGGCGCACCGCCGCAAAGTGGCGGAGGCCGTTGAAACGCTGGAAAAGCGATAGGCGAAAATACGATACTTGTGTGCGAGCGCGAGGGAACACCGCAACCGTTGCCGTCCACACCAATGGAGTACGACTTAGCCATGAAGATTATTGTCACCCGCATTATCCCCGACCGCGGACTGAACATGCTGCGCGAGGCGTTTGGCGACGCGTCGGTGGTCGTGACCCGGCAGGACGGGCCCATTCCGCGCCCCGAACTGCTCAAAATCGTGGGCGGTGCGGACGCCCTGCTGCCCATGCTGACCGACCGCATTGACGACGAACTGCTGGATGCGGCAGGCCCGCAGCTCAAGATCGTCGCGAACAACGCGGTGGGTTACGACAACATCGACGTGCCCGCGGCGATGCGCCACGGTGTCATCGTCACCAACACCCCAGGCGTGCTCACGGAGACCACGGCGGACATGGCGTGGACGCTGATGATGGCGGCGGCGCGGCGCGTGGGCGAGGGTGAACGCTTCCTGCGCGGCGGCAAATGGACCTGCTGGTCGCCAATGCAGTTGCTGGGCATGGACATCCACGGCGCGATGCTGGGCATCTTCGGCATGGGCCGCATCGGCCAGGCCATGGCCCGCCGCGCGGCGGGCTTCGGCATGAAGGTTATCTATACAGACAGCTTCCGCATGGCTGTCGGCGCGGAAAAATCGCACAACGTGACCTATGTGGACAAGGCTGCGCTGCTGCGCGAGTCGGACTTCATCTCCTGCCACTGCCCGCTCACCCCCGAAACGAAACACGCCTTCAGCACGGCTGAATTCGCGGCGATGCAATCCACC
>CAIUWO010000462.1 GCA_903902895.1 Candidatus Hydrogenedentota bacterium
ATTACCCTTTCCGCCGTGGTGCTCACCTTCATCTCCACGCTCTATCCCGCGTGGAGCGCCGCCCGGCTCAACCCCGTGGATGCCCTGCGCTATGAGTAACCCCGATCCGAGCAACATCCTCGAATGCCGCGGCATTCAGAAAACCTACCACGACGGCACCCGGGCGCTGGAGATTCTGCGGGATGTGAACGTGGTGGTGCCCGAGGGGCGCATCCTCGCGATCAGCGGCCCGTCCGGCGTGGGCAAGAGCACACTGCTGCACATCATGGGCACGCTCGACAACCCCACGGGCGGCGAGGTGTTCTTCCGCGGCGAGCCGCTGGCCCAAATGGGCGCCGCCAAGGTGAACCGCATCCGCAACCACGACATCGGGTTCGTCTTCCAGTTTTACCACCTGCTGCCCGAGTTTAGCGCGCTCGAAAACGTGATGATGCCCGCGCTGTGCAAAAACGCCTCACGGCGGTCCTGCCGCGGACGCGCGGAGGAGCTGCTCGACAAAGTGGGGCTCAAAGACCGCATGACCCACAAGCCGGGGCAGCTTTCCGGCGGCGAGCAGCAGCGCGTGGCCATCGCGCGGGCGCTGTTCAACAACCCCGCCGTGGTGCTGACCGACGAGCCCACCGGCAACCTCGACGAGAGCACCGGTCACGGGATCGTGGAGCTGCTGTTTGAACTGAACACGCGGGACAACGTGACGCTGGTCATCGTCACCCACGACGAGTCCCTGGCCGCACGGGCCCACCACTGGACCTCCATCCACGGCGGACGCGCGGAAAAGCGGAGATAATGGGCAATTGACAGCGGACAATTGACAATGAAGAACAGAAGCAGGAGAGGATAGGGCATGAAAGAGGGGGCGCTTCAGACAAAATCATTCGCGTTTGCGGTGCGCATCGTGAAGCTGTACAAACACCTGAGTGAGAAGAAGAGGGAATTCGTGCTGTCCAAACAATTGCTTCGCTCCGGTTCGGCGATTGGAGCGTTGGTGCGCGACGCGGAACAGGCCGAAAGCAAGCCCGATTTTGTGCACAAGATGGCCATTGCCCTCAAAGAATCCAATGAAACAGAATACTGGATCCTGCTTCTGCGGGAAACCGGCTAGCTCACCACTACGGAAGCCGAGTCGGTTCTCACTGACAACAGAGAACTCCTGAAGTTGCTGACCAGCATAATCAATTCAACAAAGCGCGGCGCGTCTCGCTGATCATTGTCAACTGTCCATTGTCCATTGTCAATTCTACGCCCGCCGCCAAAACCTGCGGGCCGCGAAGAGCAGGCACAGGCCGGCAACCGCCGCCAGCGCCGGAATCCCGGCCGCCGGTATGGCATTGAGTGCCCTCACGTTCACATAAACCGACTCCGTTTTCATGACCGTGCCGTTGCCGTCGGTCACCTCGCATTCGTACCAGCCGGAGTCTTCCGGTTGCAGCTCGTCGATGCTGAAGGCGCTGTCCGTTTTTCCTGGAATCAGGTGCGAGTTCCTGAACCACCGATAGGTCGGCACACCGACCGCGCCCTCCACCAGCACGGTCCAGTTGAGGCTGCCGCCCTCCTGGAAGTCGCCGCCCTCGGGCTCGCAGAGGAACACAAAGGTGTTGGTTAGGCCGAAGGACCAGCCGCCCCACACGCCCCAGGGGCAACCTGCGGACATGCCCCGGAACTCGGCCTCGTGCGTCGCCATATCCCACGTGTCGAAATAGATGTAGGTCTGCGGGGGGCCGTCGTTGTAGCCAATGATGGTGATGAAGTGGTCCGTCCCGCCGTTGCCGTCCGAATCGACGAGAAACACCATGGGACGGCCCTGATCGATTTCCTGCTTCACCACGGCGAAGTTCAGGGTGGACCCAAAATAATGGGCGCTGGTCGTCGGCACATAGTAGGGGGAGCGCAGGGCGACGTAGTTGTTGAACGCGGGTTCAATGTCGTTTGACCAGCTCCAGCCGTAGTAGTTGCTGGCCGAGGAGCGGGAAGTGCGCATGAAGTCGGCCAGGCAGTTGTCCACGTGCGGCGGTCGGCCCACCAGAAGGGCGTCATCCGGTTGCAGGTTTGGACTGTTGTCTTCCGGCCGGGCGTAATCCTCGTAGTGCCGCTCGCTGCCGGCCGGATTGGGCGACGACGCGGATCCGCCCGAGGCAACGGCCTGCTGAACATCCGCTGTCTGGGCTGCCGCGGCGCCCGGAATCAGGTCGCCGAAGCCCTTGCCATCCCAATAGCCCACCACCATGCCCACTGCGGTCGGCCCGCACCCGTGCCGCCACAGGTAGGAAGGCACACCGCTGATGGTCACGGCCGACTTGGAATCGCTGAGCGGCGGGGAAACCACACCCGGCGGCGGCGTGGGGCCGGTGGTGCTCTGCCGGGCCTCCTGGGCAGGCACCACCCCGGTGAGCGCTGCAAAGAAAAGTGCAAGAAGCGCCGTTCGCCCAACCAGCCGCCTTTCCATGGCCACCGCTCCTTATGAATGCGCCGCATGAATGCGAATTCGGACCCTTCATGAAGGTTTCAGTCTACATCAGGCGGTGACGGGGGTCAACAGGAATCGGCGAGGCAGCGTGAAAGCATGAAAGAAAGCGAAGGTGAAAGAAAGCGAACGTTGAATATGCGCGGGCGGGCGGGGGATAATCGGCACAGGTTCAATCAAGACCCGGCGGTAATTTCAACAAGGAGCTCTTCCGATGAACAGACGTGACTTTCTGCGAAACAGCGCGGGCAGTGTTGTTGGTCTTGTGGCCGCGGGCGCAATGTGCCTCGACGGCGGCGCCGACGACAGTGCGGCCGGCGGTATCAAGAAACCCAAGGCGGCCCCTTGGACACCGCTTTTTGACGGCAAGTCCCTTGCCGGGTGGACGCCGGAAGGCAAGGCGGTGTGGACGGTGGAAAACGGCTGCATTGTCGGCGTGCAGGGGCCGGGCGCCGCGCCGGGCGACCTGTTCACCAATAATGAATACGGTGATTTCGAACTGCGCGTCACCTACAAGGTTCAGTGGCCCGCCAACACGGGCATTTGGTTCCGCTACCAGTCGCCGGACAAGTCCTACCAGGCCGACATCCTGGAGTACAAGGACCCGGAGGCCTACTCGGGAACGCTCTACTGCCCGGGAAAAATGTTTCTCTTCATCAACAAGGCCAAGGACCTGGAGAAGCACGATGACTGGAACACCATGCTGATCCGCGCCGAGGGCGATTCGCTGGGCATCACGCTCAACGGCGTGACGACCGGTGAAACCCGCGAGAATTCCTTTGCGAAGGGACGCATCGGCTTCCAGGTGCATCCGGGCGACGAGTTCAAGAGCATGAAGATGACCGTGCGCGAGGTCATGCTGCGCGACCTGACGAAGTAACAGGGTTTCAACAGGGAAGCCGGACAAAAAGGATTTGCCGAACATGTATGATCATCAACTCACACGCCGCGCCTTTCTGGCCGCCACAACGACGACCATGATGGCGGGCGCCTGCGCCGCCCAGCCGAACACGGCCCAGGTGGTGCCCGGCAAGAAGTCCCCCAACGAGCGGGTCGTTCTGGGCGTCATCGGCCTGGGCGGGCGCTCGCGCGACATCGGAAACACCGCGCTCGGCATTCCGCAGGCGCAGATCGTCTCGGTGTGCGACTGTTTCCGGAACCGGGTGGACCGCTATCTGGACACGCTGGGCAAGAACCAGAACTGGAAGGGCTACACCGATTTCCGCGAGATGTTCGAGAAAGAAAAGCTCGACGGCGTGTTTGTGGAGACGACCACGCACGCGCGGGGCTGGGTGGTCTGCAACGCGCTCGCCGCCGGGATGGACACGTACATCGAAAAGCCGATGTGCCTGACCATCGCCGAGGGCCGGGAGATGGTGAAAGCCGCCCGCCACTACAAGCGCGTCACCCAGGTGGGCACGCAGCAGCGCTCCATGCCGCTCAACAACTGGGCCAGCGACCTGGCCAAGAACGGCGCGCTCGGCAAACTAACCGAGGTGCTGGCCCCCAACTTTGTCGGCGGCGTGCCCTGGGTTACCCAGCCGGGCGAGGACCTGCCCGAAGGCGGGCCCGAAGGCTGGTGGGACGTCTGGACGAACCAGGTGGAATTCCGGCCCTACCGACGGGAACTGCAGGAAGGCTGGGCAAACTGGCGCGACTATGACGGCGGCGGCAAGTGCTTCGGTGTCTCCGGTTGGGGCACGCACAGCTACGACCAGGTCCAGCGCGGCCTGGGCACCGATGAGACCGGCCCGGTCGAGGTGCTGCTGGAAGAGCCCGTGCAGGACCTCCCCGCCTGCGTCGGCGCCAAGGACCGCAAGCCCGGCCCCGACGAAACCGGCGCGGGATATTACGGCATGGCCTGGACCACCACGGGTCCGCGCGCCAAGGTGACCATGAAATTCGCCAGCGGCGTGCTGCTCAAGCTGCATCTGGACGGAGACAACGGCCCCGGACTGGGCTGCGTGTTCGTGGGTGAGAAAGGCCGCGTCGAGGTCAACCGGGACAAAATTTCAGCCGACCCGGCTGAGCTGATCACCGGGTCCGACCGCCCCCCGGCGCTGACCGTGCCCGAGACCCAGCCGCACATTGAGAACTTCATCGAGTGCATCAAGACCCGTGCCAAGTGCAACGCCGACATCGAATACGGCCAGCGCGCCAGCACGCTGTGCTCGCTGGTAAACATCGCCCGGGATGTCAACCAGGTTGGTAAGCCCCTCGCGTGGGACCCCGTCGCAGAGCGCTTCACCAACTGTGAGGAGGGGAACAAGTTCCTTTCGCCCCCCCGCCGCGCGGGATACGAGCTGCCGAAGCTCGGGTAACCCAAACCACCGCGATCAAAAACGTTGCGATTGTCAGGGCTGCCGCGTTCAAGGACGCGGCAGCCCTGCTGTGCTTCCGGGAGCGGCGGCATTGTCGCGGCGAAGCCCGCTTAGGAGCGAAGCTTGGGCGTCCCTGCCGCTTCTTGTCATCCTGAGCGGAGTTAAGGGTCCTCTTCCCCCTCGATTCCTTATAGACCGCTCTAGGCAGCAAAATTTTGGGGGAAGTCCTGGCACCTGGCACCTTGTGTTTTGACAATTGGCGCGGAACGTGCTACCGTAAAATTCAACAGGGTTGGACCGTGAAGATATTTGCAACGTTTGTTCCATATCTTCTGTTGTATATGAAAATTCGGGCAATCCGGAAGGGAGAAATCGCACGCGCACGGAAAGGCATAGCGGATTTACCCTCATCGAACTGCTCGTCGTTATCGCGATCATTGCGATTCTGGCGGCGATATTGCTGCCCGCACTGTCCCGCGCCCGCGAAGCGGCCCGCCGTGCCAGTTGCACCAATAATCTCAAGCAACTCGGGCTGACCTTCAAGATGTACGCCGATGAGGCAACTGACCACAAATTCCCGCCCAACACCTACCTGTACGGCGACGACACGGGGCCAAACTCGCCGTTTGATTTCGATTTCTTCTTTCAGGGAAACACGGTTTTCCCCGAATACCTCCCCGGTGAATACATTCTCTTTTGCCCCTCTAACCCGAACTTCGCGGCAGATCGGCGTTCGGAGGTATTCAACTGCCAAAAAGACAGAACACGGATATGCCCTTGCCGCTTTGGTCGGCGCTCTTACATCTACCTTTCCTGGGTCACGACACCCGAACTCTTCCTGACACAGACCGCCCGGTCAAATGCCCGTGACTTCAAACTGGATGACATAAGCCAGACGATGATGTCGCTGCTCAAGGACCTGCATTTTCCCAAGACCCGGGATCTCGCGGTGCGCACCGCCATGGTGGACAGAGACATCCCATTTGGCGAGTACGCCCCGGGTAACCCATTGATAATGCGTCGCGTACGGGAAGGTATTGAGCGTTTCTTCATTACGGACACAAACAACCCGGCGGCATCCGCAACGGCCCAGAGCGCCATTCCGGTATTGTGCGACGAACTCGGCGCGAACCTTCGGCGGGACAGAAACAGGTTTAACCATACACCCGGCGGCTGCAATGTGCTGTACATGGACGGACATGTGTCGTTCGTAAGGTATCCGGGCGAATGGCCCGTGACCGTTGCCATGACTTTTGTCATGGGCTACTGTAACCCCTTGTGGGAAAGGAATATAGAGTCCGGCAGTCCATACCCGTGACATGACCCGGTTCAGGCTTCGGAGCCGGGAGATTCAGGTCATTTCTGCCTATATAGTTGTATTGAGGCATGCGCACCAAGGCATGCCGGGGATGGAACATCGCGTGTGGTAACAGGCGAAAGGAAATCGTCCATGGACAGGACAACCGATACCGATGCCACGTGGGATGTGTCGCGGCCGCACCCTAGGCTTTGGTTGACACTGGCGCTGGGCCTGACCGGCATGCTGCTCTTTCCTTTCGAAGAGGGCTTTGCCCCGGACGCCTTTGCCCATGCCCGGGGCGTGCCGCTGTTCGCGTGGATGACGGCCGCATTCGCCGGCGTGTGGCTGCTGCACCGCGTGGAACATGCCTTCATTCCCAAAGCCCAGTACCTGCTCATGGGTCTGGCGCTGGTGCTGTCCCTGGCGATCCCTTTGGGTGTTCGCGGCATGCAGCGTTCCGGGGACCAGAGCGCGGCCGGTTTCTTCTGCTTTTGCCTGATCGTGCTGCTTCTGATTGCCGGCGCCTCGGCGATCCAGGCGCGCCAGCGGCCTGATGCGGGTTCGTTGCGGGCGTGCCTGCTCCGCGGCCCGGTCCTCGCGCTCACGGCGCCGCTGCTGCTCTATGCCTCCCGTCCGGTCGGCGGCAACACGCCCGCATCGGCCCTGCAACGGCTAACAAGAGCTGCTTTTGCCGTATTACCCCATGTGCTCGCGCTCGGCTTTGCCCTGCCGTTCTTTCTTGGTGTGTGGAGATACAACGCGCTTTCCTCGGGGCTGGGCCTGCGCTGGCAGTCCTTTACCATATGGGCATGCCTTGGCTGCGCCCTGCTTTTCCTGTTGACCCCGTGGCCGGCCTATCCGCGCATCCCCGAGCGCGGCAGCGTATCGAAAGCGCGCAGGTGGGCGTCGCTGGCCACACTCGCGCTTGTCGCGGCAGTGCTGCTTTACATGGCGGTCCGGGGCAAATTCATGATAACAATGATCTTCTTTCTCCCGGCATTCATATGGGCCGCGGTCGGGTGCGCTATGGTGGTTGTGCTGATCCCGTGGCCGGCCTATCCCGCCCTGCCCCGGCTGGGCGAAGTTCCGGCGGCGCGCAAAATGGGCGCGTTGGGCACCGCCCTCTTTCTCGCGTTGGCACTGGGCGCGCTGGGCTCTTTCGCCTACGAACCCTTCCTGTTCATCGCCAGCGGGCAACCCGTCTCCACCGCATTCGATCCTGAGGAGGAGGGCGGACTGGATCAGTCGTCGCCCTTTAAATTCTTCTTTCTTTTTGTGGACTTCAGCGCGATGGTGCTGCCATACGTGGCCGCGGCCCGGTGGATGGGTAACCGGAGGTCCCGACCGGGATACTGGGCCTTTGCCCTACCCACGGTCGTGCTGTGCCTGTGCCTGCTGAGTATCCTGTCCCCGCCCTTCTTCTATAGGGTCCAGCAAATCGGCGCAATGGGTTGGACTGCGGGGCGTGCGGACGGACTGGTATGCGGTGTGGTCGGCTATGGCGTTGTGCTGGCTTTCCTTTGCTGGGCCGTCTGGCCGTCCCGGAACGGGGAAAAAGCCTGACGGGCCGGGAAGGCTGACTCCGCTTTGCTTGTTAGGGAATAAGAGAGCAATCAGGAGACCCGTTTATAAGGAAAACACAGGAGGGGAAACGATCACTCTGGAGAGTGGCGGTGCGGGGTGCCCACTGGGAAGGCAAAAGCACTGGTGGGTGCGGGTTTTTCGGCTCCTGACGCAGGGTGAACGCAATGTCGACGAACCGTCTGGGTGGTTCCACCAGCCCCTACCTGCTGCAGCATGCGCATAATCCGGTGAACTGGTACCCTTTTGGCGAGGAGGCGCTGTCCCGGGCGCGGGCCGAGGAGAAGCCGGTCTTTCTGTCCATCGGCTACGCCGCCTGCCACTGGTGCCACGTGATGGAGCGGGAGTCTTTTGAAAACCCGGCCGTGGCCGCGCGGCTCAACCGCGATTTTGTGTGCATCAAGGTGGACCGCGAGGAACGCCCCGACCTGGACGAGATTTATATGGCGGCGGTGGTGGCCATGACGGGCGCGGGCGGCTGGCCGATGAGCCTGTTTCTCACACCGGACCTGCAACCCTTCTACGGCGGCACCTATTATCCCCCGGAGGACTATTACGGACGGCCCGGGTTTGGCCGGGTGCTGGAACTGGTGGTGGAGGCTTGGACCGGGCGCCGCGACGCGGTCCTGTCGGGCGCGGCCGAACTGGCCGCACATGTGCGCGAGCGGCTCGGGAGCGGGCCGCTGCCCGGCGTGGCGCCGCAGGCACTGGACTTTTCGCTTATCGACGGCGCGGTCCGCGCCCTGGAGCGCAGCTATGACCCCGCCGACGGCGGCTGGGGCTCGGCGCCCAAATTCCCGTCGAGCGGTTCCATCGAACTGCTCCTGCGCCATGCGCGGCGCACGGGCGACGCGCGGGCGCTGGGCTGGGCGGTGCACACGCTGGACCACATGGCGCGGGGCGGGCTGTACGACCAACTCGGCGGCGGATTTCACCGCTATTCCACCGACGACCAGTGGCTTGTGCCGCATTTCGAGAAGATGCTTTACGACAACGCGCAACTGGCCACGGCCTATCTGGAGGCAACGCAGGCCACGGGAAGCCCCCTCTTCCGACGCGTTGCCGCCGAAACGCTCGACTATGTGCTGCGCGACCTTTGCGGTCCCAAGGGCGAATTCTTCTCCAGCGAAGACGCCGACAGCGAGGGCCAGGAGGGCCGCTTTTACCTGTGGACGGAGGCCGAGGTGCTCGGCGTGGACGACGGCCCGCTCTTCGCCCGCGCCTACGGCGTGGAGGGAGGCGGCAACTTCAGTTCCCACGAACCGTACCATGCGGGGCAGAACATTCTGCACCTGCCAAAACCGCTGGAAACAGTGGCCGCCGAGCTGGGTGTCGCCGCCCATGAACTGGAAACGACGCTGGCCGCGGTCCGCGCCCGGCTGCTTTCCCTGCGGGCCACCCGGGTCCGCCCCGGACTGGACGACAAGGCGGTGGCCGCCTGGAACGGGCTGATGGTCTCCGCCTGCTGCCGCGGCGCGCAGGTGCTCGATGCGCCGCAGCATGCCGACGCGGCCGTGCGCGCCGGACACTTTCTCATGGAGCATATGTTCCTCGACGGGGTGCTGCTGCGGTCCTGGCGCGCGGGGCGCGGCGCCGGACCGGGCTATCTCGACGATTACGCCTGCGTTGCCAATGCCTTTGTCGACCTCTACGAAACCACCTTCGACCCCGCCTGGCTGCGCGATGCGGAGGGGTTCATGGAACTGTTGCTGGCGGAATTCGGCGACCCCGACGGCCCGCTCCTCTTCCACACCTCGACCCGGCACACCGGCATCATCGCCCGTTCCCGGCCCGTGCAGGACGGCGCCGAACCCTCGGGCAACAGCATGGCCGCGCGGACGCTGCTGCGCCTGTCCCGCCATCTCGGCCGGAGCGACTGGCGTGACCGCGCCGTGGCCATACTGTCCTCACAGGCGGGCCTGCTGGCCACCGCGCCCCAGGCGCTGCTGAAGATGCTCCATGCGGTGGACTTGGCACTGGCAGACCCGGTCGAACTGGTGCTCGCCCCCGGCGACGATGTCCGGGAAGCGGAACCTGCCTTTCTGCGCGTCATCCACGAATGTTTCCTGCCGCACCGCAGTCTGGCACGCACCATTGGCCCCGACGGTCGACCCGCCAACCTGCCCCTCACCCGGGGTCGTGGCCCCGTGGGCAAGGCCACGGCGGTCTACCTGTGCCGCGGCAATGTGTGCGGGGCGCCCTTCACCAACCCGGCAGAGCTCGCCGAAAAACTCGGCAAGATGCTTTAGTGCGCCCCCACCCCAGGGCAATCGCATTAAAGCGGGTCCGGAACACCGCCAGGAAAATGTGCATAAACTACGGATTGGCACTGCTTTAAGTCCCCCTTTGAAGGGGGATTTAGGGGCTTGTCCGCCTTAGGTGGGGATGTCAGCCTTGGGTGGGGGCGTTAACATCCCCCTGTTCCGCCTGTGGCGGGACCGTCCCCCTTCAAAGGGGGACTAACAGCAGGGCACTCCCTATAACCATATGTTAAACGTTCCGTGCTTTCGTGGCTTTTGGACGCCACAATGCCTGGAAGCTTCCGTCACCCGTCTTTTCGTCAGGTCGGTATTTCAATGCGATTGCCCTGAGCCCCCCCACCTTTCCCGGCACGGCGGCGCATTTATCGTGTAGAATACCGCCACTGGGAGAGCCTTTATGAACAGCCTTCTTGCTGAATACCCGGCATTGCGCGATGCATTGCCCTGCATCGACCTGGCCGAACTGCCCACGCCGCTGGTGCCGCTGCCGTCACGCTGCGACGGGGCGGGCGCCGCCTCGGTCCATGTGAAATGCGACGACCTGACTTCCGCCGTTTATGGCGGCAACAAGGTGCGCAAACTGTCCCTGCTGCTGGGCGCGGCCCGGGCGCGGGGCGCGCGGTCGGTGCTCACCTTTGGCGGGGCCGGGTCAAACCACGCCCTGGCCACGGCCCTGTTCGCCGCCCGGCTGGGCATGCGCTGCCGCAGCATCCTTGGTCCGCAGCACAATGCCCACTCGGTCCGGCGCAATCTGCTCGCGGCGCTGCGCGCCGGGGCAATCCTGTGCCCCTGCGCCTGGCACGACACGGCAGGGGAAACGCGCCGCCGCTTCTTCGAGGCGGCGGACGAGGACGGCGTATGCCCGTCGGTCATTCCGCCGGGCGGGTCGTCGCCCCTTGGGGCGGTGGGTTTTGTGGACGCCGCCTTTGAACTGCGCGCGCAGGTGCGCGCCGGGGCGCTGCAGGAACCCCATAGTATATATGTCGCCTCGGGAACCATGGGCACCTGTGTCGGGCTGGCGCTGGGCTTGGCTGCGGCGGGCATGTCCACCCGGGTGGAGGCGGTGCGGGTGACAACAGCCCCCTACACCGGCATGGCCCGCGCCCGCGCACTGTTCCGCGCCTGCAACAGCCTTTTGAGCAATGCCGACCCGGAGTTCCCCCAATACCCCTTCCCCGAAGACCGCTTCCGCATCCGGGAGGACTTCTTCGGCGGACAGTATGCGCTCTATACCGACGCGTCCGCCGATGCCGTACGCCGCGCCCGGCAGGACGGCGGAATCCATCTGGAAGGCACCTACACCGGCAAGACCTTTGCGGCCCTGCTCCATGACGCTGCGGCGGGCGCGCTGCGCGGAAAGCGGGTCGTTTTCTGGAATACCCACAACAGCCGGGACATGGCCGCGCTGGGCGCGGGCGCCGACTGGCACGACCTGCCCCAGGCCCTGCACCGGTATTTTGAGGAGCCCGTCCAGCCGCTCGACCGGGAATAAGCCCAAACCTATCCCACCTTCGGGCAAATCTGCCCTTTTTTGGCGCATGGACCGGTCTTTTGGCTATGTCTGGACAAAAAAATTGTCTGGTCCGTGCTGGGTAGGGGGTAGGAGGGTGCACGGACCAGACTCGGTCAAGGGGAGGGGGAGGTCAAACTGTTGGCGCGCGCCTCTTGGCGCGCGTTTGGTTCGGTCTTCATCTTTCCCCGCGTCCGCTGAGATAACGTTCCCGGAACTTTTCCGGGATGACATCCCTTCGGGCGGGCCGATTCGCCTTCTTCCTCAGACTGTCCTTCCGGCTCCGGAGTCTTTGTCTCCATCGCCGCCTATATAAGTAAACGATGGTATTTCCGAATTTATTCTCAGCACCCAATCTTTTTTTTCGGCGGGAACTGCCGCCACGTCTGACCAAATGCCCGGGGACCCTGACCTTTCAGAGGGGCGGACACGGCGCTTGCACCTCTTCCCTCGCCCCAGGGACTGGCCGCTCTGGACAGCTTCTGCTATAGTCATCACGGGCACAATAAGAACAAGGAGCATTCCATGCAGTGCGAACTCCTCATGATAGGCACGGAACTCTTGCTGGGTCAGGTGGCGGACACAAACGCCGCCTACATGGGCCGGCAATTGGCTGGCAATGGCGTCAATCTCTACCAGAAGACGACCGTGGGTGACAATCCGGCCCGGATTGTGGGCGCGCTGAACGACGCGCTGGCCCGGGCGGACGTGGTGCTGTGCAGCGGGGGGTTGGGTCCCACGGAGGACGACATCACCCGCGAATGCGTGGCCGAGGCGCTCGGCTGGCCGCTCGAATACCACCCAGAACTGTACGATGCCATTCTGGCGCGGTTTAACCGGCTGGGTCGGGAGATTACGGAAAACAACAAGCGCCAGGCCATGCTGCCCCGGGGTGCCGAGGCCATTGAGAACCCCCACGGCACGGCGCCCGGCCTCATTGCGGCATCGGATCGGGGCGTGGTCGTCTGCATGCCCGGCGTGCCCCACGAATTGAAACCAATGCTGGATGAGCGGGTTATCCCGTGGCTGAAACAACGGTTCAGCATTGCCGGGGTGCTTCGGTACCGCTCGCTCAAGGTGTGCGGCATCGGCGAATCGCGGGTGGACGCGCTGATGGGCGATCTCATCCTGTCGGGCGCCAACCCGACGGTGGGCCTGCTGGCCGGGGCGGACGGGGTGGTGGTGCGCATCGCCGCCCGCGCCGAAACGGCCGAGGCGGCTGAGGCGCTGATGGACCCGGTCGAGGCCGAGGTGCAGAAACGGCTGGGCGGAATCGCCTTTGGCCGCGACAATGACACCATCGAGTCCGTGGTCGACGGCCTCCTCCGGGCGCGCGGCTGGCGCATGGCCGTGGCCGAAACCTCCACCGGCGGCACCATCGCACAGCGCCTGTTGTGCCTGCCGACGGGGTCTTTTGCGGGCGGTTATGTCCTCGCGCCGGATGAAACAGCCCGCTGGATACCCCCCGGACCGGACGAGGATGACACCCCGGGAGGGGTCCCGTTTGACCGGCAGGGGGTTGACATGGGGCGGCGCCTGTTGCTAGACTTTTCAGTTACCTGTGCGCTTGCCCTGATTTTTGAGCCCGAAGCGGGCCGCACGGTCGGCACTTTTTTGTGTCCGTCCGGCATGCGGCATTTCGTTTTGGGCCATTACGGGGACGGCGCCCTGAGCCAGTTGCGGCTAAGCGTGGCCGCGCTGGAGCAGGTTCGGCGGTTCCTTGTGGGACTGCCGGACGAGGTCTGAAATCGAATACGTAGAGCGTTTCCAACGGTCGAAAGGAGGTTTCCGCGCGGACCTGAAGCACTCTGCGGGTATTGGTAACCCGAAACGTCTGAGTTGACTTTCCAATTGCACGGTTTTTTGACAAAACTTCGAAAGTCGCCCATGTGGGTGACAGCAAGTGCAATTGGGTGGGAACGGAACGCGGGCAAACCCGGCGATCCAACCGGGTACGGACCGTCCCCACTGAGGGCTGGCTGTACTGTCAATCTGAGTCAACCGGACGCAACATAAGGATAACCACAACGCATGTTTGAGATCATGGCGCTGGTGTTGCTTTCCCAACAGCCTTTCGTGCCCGTGGCCGAAGGCTTGGCCTCGTACTACTCGGTCAGGGAGAGCCTCCCCATCACCGCATCCGGAGAACCGTTGCGGGACGAACTCTTCTCTTGCGCAATGCGTGGCGGAAAATTTGGCGACTATTTCCTCGTCGTGGCCGACAACGGCCGGTCGGTGGTATGCCGGCTGAACGACCGGGGACCCTACGTAAAAGGCCGGGTTATTGACCTTTCCCGCGCCGCCATTCGCCAACTGCACGCCACCAAAGGACTGTTACCAGTCAAGGTCTACCGCCTGGGCGCGGACCCACCAGCCCGGCAAAAGTCCGGCAAACGCTGACCTCAAGAAAGCAAATTCCCCACTGGTTTCCCGGCCGCGACCAGGGTGTCGCGGCCGGGGACGGCCCAAGAAAGGGTCTCAGCCGAAAAACCGGTCCACTCTTCCGGAACTTTTTGACACGTTCCGACCACCCTGCCTACAATATGCCATGGGAACGGGTGTTTTCGTTTCCCCGGAGACCTGAATGAAGCAGTCGGTAGTAAAGGCGGTGAACGCCATCCTCCGCCAAATGGAGGAAACCCCGGACGCCCTGTGCACCGAGAGCAACATGCGCTCGTGGCTGGCGACCCAGGGGTACAACAAGCGCGACATCGACGCGGCCCTGAAACTGGTCGCGATGCGCCTCACCATGCCCGCGTCGGTGGAGGATTCCCAGACGCGCGGGTTGCGGCAGTTCGCGCTGTACGAGCACGCCCGGCTGTCGCCGGAGGCGCGCAGCGCGCTGACCCGGTTGGAACTGCACGACCTGCTCGACCCCATGGAGCGGGAAATGATCATTGAGCGTCTGCTCCAGTACGACGGGGAGGTCGACATGGACGCGCTGGACTATCTGCTGTCATCGGTGTTTGGGACCATGCGCAATGTGGAGGCCCAGAACGCCCTGTACAACACCTTCGAGGGTTTCGGACCCACCCTGCACTGATTCGGACCCGGCCTCAGCCCGCCGCCCGGTCAATTTCCCCGCGCGCAATCTCCACCCAGCGGCACACGCGCGCCGGATCGTTGGCGATGGTGTGGTTGTCCTTCATAATGAGTTCCAGCGGACCGCCGTCCGCCGCCCCGATAATCCTGCGCAGGTCGCGGCGGACCGGTGTCTCGTCAAACACCGCCGGGGCCAGATGGGCCGGGTTGGGCTTGGCGGAGAAGACGAACTCCTTCCCCAGATAGTCGGCCATCCGCTCCGGTTCGGCCCAGGCCGACACGGACACCCGCCGCAGGCGCGGCGTCTTTCTCACCACCTCCCAGCGTCCGTCCAACGGCTCGCAGCAGCCGTAACAGTTGAGGCCGAAACGCTCCAGTATCGGCAGTTGGTACTGGAAAACGAACTCCTCGAACATGGCCGGCGACACCCCCAAAGTCTCCTGGCTCTCGCAAAAGCCCCACAGGTCGGCCGTGCGCGCCCGGCCGCCGTAACCGGGTGCGGGCAGTTCTTCGGTGAAACCGAAGCCGCCCGAACCCACATAGTCGTTGCCGTTGTTCAGGCAGAGCAGCCCTTCCGCCTCCAGTTGGTCCAGCCGCGCCAGTTGCGCGTCGCGCATGAAGGCCATCAACCGGTGAAACCCCTCCGGGTTCTCCACCATGTCGAGCATCATCCGCTCCAAGCCCCGCAGGTACACCAGCCGCTGGGTCATGCCCAGGGACCACCACCACACCCCCTTGACCTCCACCGTCAGCACCCGGTCAAACAGCTCCCCGGCCAGCGCCCGGAGTCGGGCGGTGGCTTCCCCGTCTACGGTCGCGCCGGGCACCCGCAGGCCCGACAGGTCATCCAGGTCCTTCAGGGGCGGGTCCCAGGTGAAGGCCCGGCCGTCCCCCCTGCCGATGATCGCTGTGTGCAGGCCCCAGCCCGTCTCCTGGGCCACCGGGCGCAGCACGAAACGGTTGTCAATCACCCGGTCGTCGCGCATGCGGGTCCCGTAGAATTCCTTGATGCGCAGTTCAAACTCCCAATGCCGGGCCAACTCGGAGGTGCAAAGCAGGGACTGGGGCGGGAAAATCTCATTCCAACCGTTCTCCGGGTCGCAGAAAACCATGGGACGACCCGGCAGGAGGGCGTTGTGCCGGTGCCACTCCCGGCGCTTTTCATCCTCAACAGGCCGCGCGGCCAGCCCCGCCACCCGCAGCGCCAAGTCGCGCAGCACCTGTCTTTCAAATCGGGAAAGAATGGGAAGGTTGTTGCCGGTCATGTCGAGGCTCCTGACAGCGACACTGTATCACGGCCCGTCATGGGCGGCAAGCAGACGGGCAACCCCGCAAGGCGACTGCAACCCGCTCCTTGCCTGTCAGGCGTCCGCGCGGCTCCTGCTCCAGCGGTCGGCCAGCAGAGAACCGGCGATCCCAACCGCCAGGATTGCGAACACCACCGTCAGCAGGTACAGGTTGAAGTACTTCCCCAGCGCCAGTTTCAGCCATTCGGCGAGCAGCATCTTGAACCCCACAACCATCAGAACCATGGCGAGTGAGACTTTGAGGTAACGAAACTTCTTCACCATCCCCGCCAGTGCAAAGTAGAGGGACCGGAGCCCGAGAATCGCAAACACGTTGCTTGTGAATACCAGGAAGGGGTCGCTGGTGATGGCAAAGATGGCTGGGATTGAGTCAACCGCAAAAATCAGGTCGGTTGTCTCGACCATTATCAGGGCCAGCGCCAGGGGCGTGAGAAGAAGCGTTCCCGGGCGGGCCTTGTCCACGACTTCATCGGGCATCGCCGGCGCGCCGGGAATCTCGCTCTCGTACGATGCGGGCCTCCCGGCGCGAACGAAAAAATGCTCGCCGTGAAACCTGCCGGTCACCGGGAAAAGACGCCGGGTCAACCGAACCACGATGTTCTTGTTTGGGTCGCTTTGTTCTGTCTCCAGAAAGAGCATCTTGATCGCGGTGACAATCAGGAAGACGGCGAAGAGGTAGAGAACCCAGTGGAACTCCGCGATGAGCTTTGCCCCAACGGCAATCATCACGCCGCGCAGGAGCAGAGCGCCCAGAATGCCCCAGAAAAGCACGCGGTGCTGGTAGAGCGCCGGCACCGCGAAAAAGCCAAAGACCATGGCGATCACGAAAATGTTGTCCACGCTCAGCGACTTTTCGACGACGTAGCCGGTCAGATACTTCCCGGCCGCCGCCAAGCCGTCGTTGGTCGTGCCGTCGACCGCATCGATGACGCTGCCCAGTCCCAGCAGGCGGTTCTCATACCCGTAGTACACAAACACCGCAAAGGCCAGCCCCAGCGCCACCCACACAGCCGACCATGCCAGGGCCTCTTTTACCGTAACCACATGGGCTTTCCTGTGAAAGACCCCCAGGTCCAGCGCCAGCATCAGGAGCACAAAACCGATGAATGCAGCCCAAATCCAAACCATTTGCAGAGTTCCTTGTTTGCCGATAGGGCCGCATCACGTTCGCGGCCGGTTGATAATGACGTCTGGCCCGTGAACCGCGCGGCCCGGCGCGGCGGCCACAAACCACTTTCAACGGCGGGCTTCAGTCCCCGCCCACGGGGTGTCGCGGTGTTGAAGAGCGGCGCAATGCCTCTATTTCGCCCCGCAACGCGCGCAACTCGTCGAGAATGAGCAGTGTGTTCGCCTCCCCCTCATCCCTGAGGTCTTCCGTAACCTGGGACTGCATCGCGTTGACGACCACCGCGATAAACAGGTTCAACACCATGAACGTCGCGACCAGCAGGTAGGTGACGAAAAAGATCCATGCGTATGGCGCCTGCGCCATCACGCCGCGCGCAATGTCGGGCCAGCCCTCAACCGTCATCACCTGGAACAGCGTGAAGAGCGAGGAGCCAAGACTCCCGAAGAACTCCGGCGAGATGTCACGGAACAGTTTCGTGGCGAGCACCGCCGACACGTAAAGCACGAGCCCCATCAGGCCGATGATGGACAGCATCCCGGGAAGGGCCGCAAGCAGGGCGCTGATCACCCGCCGCATCGAGGGCACCAGTGACACAATCCGAAGCACCCGAAGCACGCGCAGGGCGCGCAGGACACTGAACGCGCCGTTCGCGGGTATCAGCGCGATTCCCACGATTATGAAGTCGAAAACACGCCAGGGATCGTGGAAGAAACGGCTGCGGTGCACGCACATGCGCAGCAGCAACTCGACCACGAAGACACCCAGCGCGGCGCGGTCAATCGCGTGAAGCAGACCGCCAGCCTGTGCCATGGCCGCCGGCGAGGTTTCCAGGCCAAGCGTGACCGCGTTCACGATGATCAGCGCCGTGATCGCCCGGTCGAACCGCGCGCTGTCGGTCAACGCCCGCAAGCGTTCCCGCAGGCCGGGCGCGGCATCGGCAATGTTTGTGTTCATCGTGCCTTTCTCACAAAAAGCGGGTTATGTCTCATGCATGGGAGCATGGTTCCCATGTCTCCGGCCCAAATCTGCGCGCATGGCCCTAACCGCACCGACCCAAGCGGTCCACGCTGTCCGCATTGCAACCGAAAACGCTGCCTCCACCCACAACCTGTCCACCAAGACGGCTCTTCAAACCTGCAACAGCCGCAACCTTCCCGAAGGACCGAAACGGTTTGGGTGAGTGCTTCGCTTTCAACAAGGCCGCCATGCCAACACGGTGGCCAATCCAAGCCGACTCAGTTCAGAAAAACACCCCATGGAGGACACCGCATTCCCAAAGTGCGCGGCAACACTGCCACAGACTCGCGCGCCGGCCGACCATTTGGTTCTCGTGGTCGGTCAGGTCTGCACGGTCGCGCCGCCGTGAAACAAGACGCCGCCGAATGGGACGACAGCCACAGATTGGTTGTGGATCCACCCAAACAACAGTTATCCTGTGGACGAGAATGCATAACCGAAAGGCGGTTCTGATGTTGAGGCTTCTGAAACGTGTGTTGCTGGCGCTGCTGCTCTTGGTCGTGGTTCTCGCGGGGACCGTGGTGCTGCTGGTGGGGCCGTGGCCGTTATACAACGACGCCCATTACAGGAACGCCGGGTACTACAAGAAGGCGCTGGCGGCCATCGACGCGTCGGTCGCCAAAACGAAGTCCGGCGGAGACATCGCCCCGCTGCGCGCGGGGTGGGCGGTGCGCGAGATTACACCCAAGACGGGTCATCCCATGGCAGGCTACGGCGGCCGGGCAAACGACAAGAAATCCACGGGCATCCGCGAGCCCCTGTTTGTAAAAGCGCTGGCGCTCAACGACGGCGCCGACACGGTGGTGCTCATCGGTTCGGACATGCTGCAGACGCTGCCGAACCTGCTGGAAAAGGTGGAGGCGCGGGTGGCGAAAAGCGTATCGCTCACCAACCGCAACATCATGTACACCAGCAGCCACACGCACAGCGGCCCCGGCGGGCTGGCCCCGGGATTTGCCGCCAAGATGTCCTACGGCGAATACGACCCGGCCTACCTGCAACTGCTTGCGGACCGGTTTTCGGAGGCGATTGAGGAGGCGGTCAAGACCATGGCCCCGGCGCGGCTGGCGCACGGCAGCGTGGACGTGCCCGAGTTCGTCCG
>CAIUWO010000463.1 GCA_903902895.1 Candidatus Hydrogenedentota bacterium
GTTCCAAGCGGAGAAGACGCGCGTCGGTGAAGAGGGAGAGGTCCACGGCGAGTTTGACGGCGACCGCAATTCGCCCACGTATGGCACGACATTTTTGCACCGGCCCGACATCATCCGCCGCGCCAAGCGCGAGGGCATCAGTGTCGAGTATGCCACGGAGCGGACCATCCTGCACGAGACCGGGACGCACTACGGGTCCGACGTGCTGTTCGGCGGCGCAGACATGCGAGTCGCACATTTGAACCGGGTATACACCGCCCGCGCCGCAGAGGTGGACCCCTACAATGAGGCGGGCACGGACCGCACAGCGCGGGCCAAGCTGGTCGAGGAATGGCTTACCCCGCGCATTGAGGCGGCGACCACACCGGAGGGCTGGAAACGGCTCACGAACGCCGACAAGGGGCTGTTGCGGCCCGTCTGGCAGGGTGTGCGCCGGGTGCTCCGCAAGGCGGGGCTGCTCCGGTCGTACAACGACTTTGAAATCAACGCGTTGGCCCATGCGATGTACACGGGTGTGGCCAAGGGCCGGGCCGAGGCGGTGGCCGGGTACGAGGACACGTTTGGACGGATGGATGCACCGGGGGGCACTGAGACGGCGGGGGAGACGGGCGGCGCGCGCTACTCCCATGCCAACGCCTACGATGCACGGCCTGAGAATGCCGAAGAGCGGGGGCTACGGTTCAAGCGCGGCAAAATAGACGCGGCGGGCCGAAGGCTTATCGCCCAAGACCATGCCAGTGACGCGGCGAACGCGAGGCACCGGACACTCTACGGCCAGACCGGCGAACCGGTGGAGCAAGAGGCGCAGCCCGCGAGCCGGTTCATCTACGAGTACCCACTGCCGACCAAAGAGCAGGTAGCCGCGCACGAGGCGCAGTTGGCGCGGGACAGGGAGTTGAGCGGGGGCGCGCGGTTCAGTTCCACGCGGCGCGACGGCGACCGGCACCTTGCGCCGAACGGCAAGCCGAGCAACCTGTCGCGGGGCCAGCATGAACAGGTGCGCACCGAGGCATTCAAGCGGTGGGGCGGTGACTGGGAGGGATGGGCCAAACAGCAGGAGTTTGACGGCTTCATAGAGCACTCTCTTGGACCGGCAGACCCGAGGGGACGCATTGCCCTACGAAGCGTTACGCCGGAGGAAGTCGCGTTTGTTCTGGAATCTGGTGGTCCTGATATCAGCGGCATGGAACACACGATAGAGGCGCACGAACTACGTCACGCGCTAAATCGTCATGGAGGACACGAAAACGCCAGAACAACCGAGCGCCCTCTTACCATTGAAGACTTGCGGAGAATCCCTGTTGTTCTGGATGGCTACGATAGAATAACGGTTCAGCCAAGAGGACCAAACAAGAGTTCGCTCATCTACGAAAAACAGTTTGATGATGGACGGGTTGAATACGTTGAGCGGGTTATTGAAACGTCTCGGCAGAAAGGGAATGAAGAGCCCAAAAACAAACCCAGACTGTCACTCAAGACAATCTGGGTAAACGCGATGGCTGGAACTTCGTCCAACCCTGAGAGGGGTTTCAAACCCTATCGCAATGAAAGTCTACCATTTTCAAAGGGCCGCGTCAACCGCCCGTCGGTGCTGCTGGACGAGAACGGCGAGCCGAAGGTGGTCTATCACGGGACGGGTGAGACGTTCAACACATTCGACAACCAGCAGGCTCCAGTAGGCCGCGACAAGAACAGGTCTGGCGCAGCATGGTTTTCCAGTGATCCGGAGGTGGCGGACGTTTTTGCAGGACAGCAGGCGGGGGAACGGGTTGCGGGCATGCAACTTGGACACAGCCAGATTTATCCGGTCTACCTGTCCATGAAAAACCCGTTTATCGACACGCGCGGCGAATACGCCCGGTATGGAGGGGCAAATCAGAGAGCCATTGCTGAACTTCGCGCCAAGGGATACGACGGTATTGTTTGGCCGGAATCGCGTTTCGACTTGCCGGAAAGCGACGACGCCTATTCCCGAAACCGCAAGGGGGAGGTTTACGGAGAGGACATTCCTTATCCCGATCAGTACGCCGTTTTCGCCCCCGAGCAAATCAAGTCCGCCATCGGCAACAGGGGCACGTTCGACCCGGCGAACCCCGACATCCGCCACTCCAGCTACAGCCCGAATCGCGGGCTGCGTGTTCAGGACATCCCCCAGCCGGTGGCCCTCCCGGAACTGACCAACCTGACCCGCGACCTGCTGGGAAGCGCGCCGGGCATACTGGAACGGCTGCGCATCCGTGGCGGCCGCGCCCTGGGCGTGTTCCACGGGACCGAAGGGGCCAACACCCCGGCGGGCCGTGTTGACCTGAAAGCGGACATCTTCGTCGGTCCGCAGATTGCAGCCCGTCGCACCCGTGCAATGGCCACCAAGGACGAAATGGACGCCTTCCGGGACGATATCCTGAAAGCGTCCAACGTGAACCCGGACGAGCTGGTCATTCGGCGCGCCAAGAACGGCAAGACTTTCGGCCTTATCGCCTACGCCCGCGACCACAACTATGCGGCGCAGATACTGGGCCATGAGATAGGCCACGCCGCCGACTGGCTGGAAGAAGGCTCTCTGAAGCGCGGTAACATCCTCGGCCACATCGCCGCGCTGCACAAGTACATGAGCAGCACGGTCGGCACTGTCAACGCGGCCATGACCCCGGAACAGCGGGCCGACATGCGCAA
>CAIUWO010000464.1 GCA_903902895.1 Candidatus Hydrogenedentota bacterium
CGTCCATCGCCCGCGACAGGATGCCGGCAAACGCCGGCCTGGACACGCTTTCGCCGCCGCGGTCCGCGGCGTGCAGTGTCTCGATGACCCGCCCCAGGGCCAGCAGCGCATCCTGCTCCCCCCGCCGGTGCCGCGCATCGGTCAGCGATTCAAGACCCCCCGCCCATCGGCACGTGGTCATGGCCGCGGCCAGCGCGGCCGCATGCGCCTTCAGGCTGGCGTTCCTCGGCAGCGCATCGTCCACCTGCGCCAGTGCCTGCGCCCGCGACTGAAGCGCGGCCAATGCCACTTTGGCCGCCTCACCGGGCAGCGGCAGCCTGCCCGGCCCGTCCTCCTCCGCATCGCCACGACGTTCCAACCGCCCCGCAAGCCAGGCCGTCCCGGCAAACCACTCGCCGCGCCCGGTCACATGGTTGGCCTCGCGGGCCAGCATCGGCGCGGCGTCCACCGGGCCGGGCAAACCATCCGGCTGGAACCAGCAGGAAGCCATCACCTCCACCACCGCCGCACGGTCCCAGCCATTGACGGCCTCCAGCAGCCGCAGCAGGAACGCGCCCGCCGCGCTCTCGCGCAGCGGCGTGCGCTGATGCACCCGGCACGGAATGCCGAACTCGCGGAAGACCTCGCGCAGCGGCCCCGCCACGGCGCCAACCTCGCGGAAGGCGACCGCAATGCGGCCCGGCGTTACCCCCCCGTCGAGGATGCGCCGCTTGACCTCCCGGGCCACGGTCTCCAGTTCGTGCTGTCCGTCCAGGCAGGGAACGAGTTCGACGTTGTCCTCAAGCGTGTTCAACTTCCGGTCGCGGTCCGCCGCCGCCACGCTGTCGCGCGGCACCAGCCGCCCGGCCGCATACTGCGCCCAGTTCACCGCTTCCGGCGTTCCCAATTCATGCGTTTCCACCGTCATCGCGCCCTGCGCGTCCAACACTTTTCTCAGCCGCGCATGGGCCTGCCTGGGAAGCTCAAACAGATCCTGCCGGTCCGGGCTCATGTCGTAGTTCAGGCCGATGGCGAGCCGGGGCACGTGCGGCGCCAGCGCCACGATCAGCCGCATCTGCGACGGCGTGAAATCGTCGAATCCGTCCAGCGCGAGCAGCTCCACCCCCTCCAGTATCGCGGGCGCGCCTTTTTCACAGACGGCCCGCGCCTCCCAATAGAGTCCCGGCACATCGTAGGCCCCCGAGGCGTGCAGCGCGCTTTGGTAGCGGGCATAGGCGGCCGCCACGAGTCTGTCGAAGGGGCCGGGGTCTTTGAGCGCCTTCACATTGGCCGAGAACGCCTCCG
This sequence comes from Candidatus Hydrogenedentota bacterium, assembly GCA_903902895.1. Classification (GTDB taxonomy): domain Bacteria; phylum Hydrogenedentota; class Hydrogenedentia; order Hydrogenedentales; family CAITNO01; genus CAITNO01. Next base: position 1,285 of record CAIUWO010000464.1, read on the forward strand.
GCTCGATGGCGGCCTGCTTGAGTTGCGTGACCACATCAAGCAGATGGCGCGGCCAGCCCGGCGCGGACGGGTCGGGGCCGTCGTCGTCCGCGGCGCGTTCCGCCGCCAGTTCCGCCAGGCAGCCCTCCATCAGCAGCAACCGGTCGAGACTCTCCATTCTGCGGGGACGGCGCCCCCCGGCCGCAAGGAGATTCTCGACAAACCCGGTAAATTCGCACACGGGCGCGCCGAACCCGCCCGGCAGCGCACCGTCCGTCAGCAGCGCCTCCATGCGCCGTGCGGCGAGCCCGTGGGTCGGTGTGATCAGCAGTGCCCTGCCCCAATGCGCGGTCACCAGCGCGTCAATCGCCGCCCCGCGGCCGGAGCGGTGGGTGCCGCAGTAGAATTCAATTTGGGTCATGATGCTCCCCCCGGGAAGTGACAGGACGGTAAGATTCTGTGGACGGTATGGACACGATGGACGGCATAGACCATGTGGACAGGAAAAAGCGCGGTCTTAGGTCCCCCCTTGAGGGGGGTGACCGCCGAAAAGCGGTGGGGGGGTGTTGCCTTGGGCAGTGTCGCGAGGGTCCACACCCCCCGGCCCTTCGGGCCGCCCCCCTCAAGGGGGGACCTAAGAGGGTGTCCGTCCCGTCCATTCCGTCCATGCAGCATCCCCGGCCCCCC
>CAIUWO010000465.1 GCA_903902895.1 Candidatus Hydrogenedentota bacterium
CGGCTCATGCGGCGGGTCGTGCGCCCGCACTCGCACAGGCACGGGTCAAGGGCGGCGATGTCCCGCGTGCGGTACCGGATCATGGGCATGGCCTCGCGGGTCAGCGCCGTGATGACCAGTTCACCGTAGGAGTAGTCCTCGACCGGCTCCAGGGTCTCCGGGTCGAGACATTCAACCAAGAAATGGTCCTCTTGCAGGTGCATGCCCTCCCGCACGGCGCATTCGCCGCTGACACCCGGTCCGAGAATCTCGCTGAGGCCGTAATTGTTGAAGGCCAGTATGCCTGTCTGGTTCTCGATTTCAACGCGCAGGTCTTCGGTCCACATTTCACCGCCGAAATGAGCGTACTTCAGGCTGGTGGCGTGGGGATCGATGCCCATCGAATGCATGACCTCGGCCATGTTCAGCGCATAGCTCGGCGTGCAGATGAGCACGTCCGGTTCGAGGTCCCTGATGAGCATGATTTGGCGGGGCGTGTTGCCCGAGGCTGCCGGGATAATAGCCGCCCCCACTTCTTCTATGCCGTAATGCAGCCCGAAGCCGCCCGTGAAGAGCCCGTAGCCGAATGCCACCTGAACGGTGTGCTCCGGGCGCAGCCCGCCCGCAACCAGGAAACGCGCGCAGAGGCCAGCCCAAGTCCGCAGGTCCTGCTTCGTGTACCCCACAAAGGTGGGCACACCCGTGGTGCCGGATGAGCCATGAATACGGGCCAGTTCCGCGCGGGGCACCGCGCACAGGCCCAGGGGATAGTTGTCCCGCATATCCGCCTTGGTGGTGAAAGGAAGGCGCCGCAGGTCGTCAAGTGTCCGAATCTTTTCCGGGGTGATGCCGGTCTTTTGAAAAGACTTCTGGTAAAACGGCACCCGCGTGGCACGTTCCACCGTCTCGCGCAGCCGGGCAAGTTGCAGGGCGGCCCGCTCCTGGCGGGGCATCTGCTCCGCCGGGTCCCAAATCCGGTTCTCCACCACAAAGGTACTCATCTGGTCACCCACGTGCGCGCGACAAAATTACTGTCACGCAATGTTCGACATCTTTCCCAGGACGCTTTCGAAGCGGACCGGACGAATCCACTATTATTGTGACAAATCGCACACCCTATTTCCTGCCGAAATGCGAGGAAATACGTGCGTGGAAAATTAGTGCTATGACAGCGGCCATTCCGCAAATCATACCCACGCAGACAGCTCGGGTCACAATGGAAAAATCAGCAAGGATATGGCTCGTGATGGGGCCAAGCACAACGATGATGCCGAAGCCGATAAGACCCCGTTGTGTTTGCATTGTCATATGCTGTCTAGCCTTGGCCGACTTGTTGCCTGCAACCTACCAATGCTCACAGGCACGAGACGAGGGTCTACCATGGTGACGGCATTACCATGATGCCTGCAGTCAGTAAAGTTCAACATTTCCCACCACGCTGATTCCCCGGGCTTTGAGCACTTCCACCGCCGCATCGGGATCATTGAAGCGGAACACGAGCACGGCCTTGTCGCCCGAACGGAACGTGAATGCGTACATGTACTCAATATTGAGCTTGGCCTGCTCGATAACCTCAAGAATCCTGGCAAGTCCGCCCGGCTGGTCATCCACCTCCGTGGCCACAACCTCCGTGATGTTGACCACGCAGCCCGCGCTTTCAAGCACCTTGCGCGCCTTCTCCCAGTCGCGCACGATGATGCGCAAAATGCCGAACTGCTGCGTGTCGGCCAGGGAAAGGGTCAGAATATTGATTCCGGCGTCCGCCAGAAGCCTGCAGGGCTCGCTGAGCCGTCCCGGCTTGTTCTCCAGAAACATGGAAAGCTGATGAATCTTCATGGCCTGCCTCTCTATGCCGCTAGACCCGCGGCCCGGTTGATTGGTTGAACCCGGACTACTTCTGGCGCTGGTCGATGACCCTCTTCGCCTTGCCTTCACTGCGTTGGATTGTGTTCGGCTCCACCAGTTTCAACTTCACATGAATGTTGATAATCTTCTCGATCGAGGCGGCCAGCGAGCGGCGCAGCCCCTCAAGCGCGCCGACGCGGTCGCTGAAAACCTCCGGCGTCACCTCGACGTGCACCTCCATGCTGTCCATGACCCCGTCGGTGGTCAGAACGATCTGATAGTGCGGGGCGGTACCCTCGACCATCAGCAGCGCCTCCTCAATCTGCGACGGGAAAACGTTCACGCCGTGGACGATAAGCATGTCGTCGCTTCGGCGGGATATGCGCCGGATGCGGCGGATGGTCCGTCCGCAGGGGCAGGACTCGGCGTGAATCAGGGTGATGTCACGGGTGCGGTAGCGGATCATGGGCATGGCCTGCTTGCTGAGCGTAGTCAGCACCAATTCGCCCTCCTGGCCGTCGGGAACGGGTTCGAGCGTTTCCGGATCGACGATTTCAGGATAGAAATGGTCTTCGAAAATATGAAGACCGTTCTGCTCGCAGCATTCATTGCCGACGCCCGGCCCGATGATTTCGGACAGGCCGTAGATGTCGTACGCCCTAATTCCCGAACCCTGCTCTATGCGCTTGCGCATCTCCTCCGTCCAGGGCTCGGCGCCAAAAACGCCGGCCTTTAGCGGCAGGTCGTGCAGGTCAATTCCCATTTCAGCGGAACGTTCCATAATGCGCAGGAAATAGCTCGGCGTGCAGCAGATGGCCGTCGTGCCGAAGTCCTTCATCAGCATAATCTGGCGGTCTGTGTTGCCGCCCGAGATGGGAATGACCGTGGCGCCCAGCGCCTCAGCACCATAGTGCGCACCCAACCCGCCCGTGAAAAGCCCGTAGCCGTACGCGTTTTGAATGATGTCCCCCTGCCCCAAATCGCAGGCGGCAAAGGAGCGCACCATCACGCTCGCCCAGACGCTCAGATCTTCCTTGGTGTACGCCACCACAATCGGCTTGCCCGTAGTCCCACTCGAGGCGTGCAGCCGCACCACATCGCTGAGCGGGCTCGCGAAGAGGCCGAAGGGGTAGGTGTCGCGCAGGTCGGTCTTAACGGTGAATGGCAGCCGAGCAATATCGGTCAAATTCTCCAAACCACCGGGGGTCAGACCGCTCTCGTCCATGCGTTGCCGGAACAGCGGAACATGGTCAAAGGCCCTTTGAACAATGGCCCTTAAGCGATGCAACTGCAACTGGCGCAGTTGTTTAACGGGTAAATAGTCCGGCGCGCTCACAGGATGAAACGCGCACCCGGCATCATGCCAGAATTCTGTCATCTCGGTCCCTTTCCGAGCTAAACGGCCCTTGTCTCCCAGTGAGTTACACACTCCCGGCAAGCAAATCGACCACCCAAACCCAGCGAATGAAGACAAGTATAGACCATTTTCCGGCTTGTGGCAAATTCCACCAATATGCGATTTGTTGAAAATTCAAAGCGCCCTGAGAATGCACCACGGGCCCATTTGCGCAACCAATCCCCAGCGAGTAAAATAGCGCAAACTGGTTAAAAGAAGGAGTAACCCATGTCATTCATCGCAGAACGCATGAGCAAAATAGACGCAAGTGGTATCCGCAAGATTTTCGCACTTGCCGCCCAAATGAAGGACCCGATCAACCTCAGTATCGGGCAGCCTGACTACGATGTCGATGAGGTGTGCAGGGAAGAGGCCGTCCGACAGATACAGGCGGGCTTCAATTCATACACCCAGACTTGGGGTATTGAGGCGCTGCGCGAGGGCGCCTCCGAATACTATGAAAGCCACTTCGGCGTTCCTCTCAAGAATGTCATGGTCACCTCGGGCGTTTCGGGCGGGCTGTTTCTCGCCCTCATGGCCACCGTAAACCCCGGGGATGAAGTCCTTTGCGCCGACCCGTATTTTGTCATGTACAAGCACTTGGTGAACCTGCTCGGCGGCGTGTCCATCGCGGTGGACACCTATCCGGACTTCAAACTGACCGCCGAACGGGTCGAGGCGGCCATTACCCCGCGCACCAAGGTGTTGATTGTCAACAGCCCCTCCAATCCCACCGGTGTCTGCATGAACAAGCTGGAACTGTCCGCACTCGCTGGTGTTGCCCGGAAACACAATCTGCTTGTCCTTTCGGACGAGATTTATGAATCCCTGTCGTATGATGCCCCCCCGGCGACGATAGTTGGCATGTATGACAATGTCATCTGCCTGAACGGATTTTCAAAGAACGCCGCCATGACCGGCTGGCGCGTCGGATATGCCGCCGGCCCGGAGGATGTCATCCAGTCCATGAACACCCTGCAGCAGTACACCTTCGTTTGCGCACCCTCGTTCGCGCAGAAGGCGGCGGTCTTGGCGTTGAAGGCGGACATGACGGAGAAAGTGGCTGACTACCGCCGCAAGCGTGACTTGGTCTACGGGAGACTTTCCGGCGCGTTCAACGTGACCAAGCCAGGCGGGGCTTTCTACATCTTCCCGGAGGCCCCGGACGGCGACGGGGATGACTTTGTTCGCCGGGCCATTGAAAACAACGTCCTAATCATCCCGGGAAGCGTCTTTTCCGAGCGCAAGAGCAACTTCCGCATTTCCTTTGCCGCGCCCGATGACACGATCAGTCGCGGTTGTGACGTGCTGTGCAGACTGGCCAAAGCTTGAATGGCGCTTCTTCCGCCGACGGGTCGCCGCTGCCGGATTGGTGCGTTAAACGGGGTGCCGGGGTCACAGGAGAAGTGGTATGCCTCTGATTGAGGAACTGGAAACCAGCGGAAAATGGCTGTTTCGCTGGAGGAGCTATTTTCCGCTTCTGATGGTTCTCCTGATGCTCGCTTCTCTTGGGTACTACAGATATCCCTACGAAAGCGTCGCGCTCCACCGCCTTTGGGAGTTGTTCTGCGTTCTGGTCGGCCTGTTCGGTGTGGCCATTCGGGGAATAACCGCAGCATATGTCCCGCATAAGACCTCCGGGCGAAACACGAAACGCCAGATCGCCGAATCGCTCAACACCACAGGGATGTACTCAATTGTCCGCAATCCCCTCTATTTGGGGAACTTCTTCATGGTCCTTTCAATCGGCCTTTACCTCCATCTGTGGTGGATTCCAGTTATCTACCTGCTGGCCTTCATTTTGTACTATGAACGCATTGTTTTCGCCGAGGAAATGTACCTGCGGCAGCATTTTGGCGAGGAGTACATGACATGGGCCTCGCGTACGCCCGCCTTCCTTCCAAAACTTTCACAGTGGCAGTCACCCGCCCTTCCCTTCTCGTTTCGCGCGCTCCTGCGGCGCGAATACCAGGGTTCCTTCGGGTTAATCCTTTCCCTTTTTCTTACGGATGAACTGACCGAACTGTACCTCGGTCACGGCTGGCGGGTGGATGTTATGTGGGTGTGGATTGTCGGGCTGGCCACAGTTCTTTACGTCATTCTGCGGATTCTACACAAAAAGACCGACCTGCTCCGCGTCAAGGGAAGATGAAGGCTTTCCCGGTTCAGGGAATTATGCTCTTCAGCGCGGCCATCATGGAGGGGCCCGCCTCGCGACCCGGCGACATGCTGACCAGGTAGTCCGCATACTTTACCTTGGAGGGCTCGTCAAAATACGCCGGCGGGATAATGTAGCCCAAGTGGTCATTTCCCAAGCCCAGTATGAACTTTGGCCCCGATTTCATCAGACTGCGCGTTTCTTCGGCGAACATGGGCGCCGTCTCTCCGGGATGCGTCGCAAACTGGGCGTCCCCGAGGCTGAACCAAGTCACCTCTGTCTCCACCGACCCGCCTTTCATGTTCCGCGGCGTCAGTCCAAGTTCGGTCATCTGCTTGAACGTCTCATTCGTCAGCGGCATCTGAAAACGTTTGTCCGAAAAGCGGATTGCCGTGCCTTCCAGGGCTTTTGCCGAGTGCAGCACGGTCGTCACTTTGGAGGCCAAGTCCCTCCCATACAGCTCCGCAAGGGCAAAGCTGCGTTCAGGAGTCTTGGGTTGAATCCATGCGCCGATTGCACCCTGCAAAAAGAGGTGCTCCCCCGGCAGGGCGCCTCCCATGGCCCTGTAATATGGTCCCACCCAGTCGGCACTGGTAAGGGTGGTGTCCCCATCAAGGACGGTCGGATGGCACGCGAAGTTGGTCAGGGTTGCTATGGCCTTTCCGGATGCGTCAAGACATTCGAGTATGGTTACGGAATTGTCTATTTTGGCGGCTTCGCTGTCGTTGACGGCCCAGTCGCCGCAGATGGTCTCCGCATAGAGCAGTGTGGCCGGTCTGCGGGACACCCAAGCCCGGGCGACGGCATCGGCCGCAGCCTCCATCATCTGCGCAATGTAAACGGGACTGAGTCCGCTTTCGGCAGGACTGGCACCGTAAAGGCCGGTAAGGTCCGGGGTGCAATGGCTGTGGGTCGCCTGAACAACGATATGTTCTGCCTTTAGATGGGCGTTCCCGACCTTGCTCACCGCAGCCACTCGAATCTCATCCGTTTGAAACAGCTGTATGCTTATGGCGTCCAAGACGAGCAATGCCACCGCTTCTTTCCCGTCGTCAAAGACAACCGCCTTTGCAAAGAGGTCGTCATGCGCGCCCGTAGATTTGCGATTGTGGTCGTAGCCGCCCAGGAAAGTGCCCATAGGGGGATTGATGGTATTCGAAGCGGCCCCGACATTCAGAGGCTCCGCACCAAAGGCACCGCCGGTCGCAAGGAACCACAAACACAGCGTCGTTTTGCAGATAATGGAACGAATCATGTTGTCTTTGCCTGTTCTTCCCGAAAAGGAGCACCAAAACGTGGGGAAATGCAGTTACGGTTCTCGGTTGTTACATTCCTAGCTATATGACAAGAGTTACGTGGCAAATGTTTCACCCTATGGTCCGCAAGAAGGAGCGCGGACCTGAAATGGAGTAGATTTGTTGGACCTGGAAACACCGTCGCGAAGGCTGTTCAAGACATCAGTAGAATGTACTATTGTCCACCGGCGCGAATATGAACTATAATAACGGCATATACTTTCTTCCCTTATGAAGGATTTTTTGTTTTTAGAATTGGCCAGTGTTCCACCAGTGAAACCCAGCGTAACGAAGCAAGTTAACGTAGTAAAAAGGAGAAATTCATGGAAAACGCGAAGTTAATCTTTCAAGGCAAGGAATACGAGTTTCCGACTTTCATGGGTACTGAGAACGAGATGGCCATCGATGTTAAGAAGCTTCGCGACCTGACCGGTGCCATCACCTATGACCCCGGCTACGGCAATACCGGCGCATGCAAGAGTTCTATTACCTATATTGACGGCGAAGAGGGGATTTTGCGCTATCGAGGTTACCCCATTGAGGAACTTGCCGGAGAGTTGCGCTTCTCGGCGGCCGCCTATCTGATGCTTTTCGGAAAAATCCCGACGGAAAAGGAGTTTACCGACTGGAGCAAGGCGCTCACCCAGAACAGCTTCATTCACTCCAGCCAGGTAAGCTTCCTGGACCACTACCCCGCAACGGCGCACCCGATGAATATTTTGGGTTCCATGGTGTCGTCCATGTCGTCCTTCTACCTGCATGACTCTGAGGATGAGGCCCATGTCAGCCTCAATATTCAGCGGCTTGTGGGCCAGGTGAAGACCATTGCAGCCTTTTCCTACCGCAAGTCGGTGGGGTTGCCCTACATCTATCCGCGCGCCGACCACAGTTACTCGGCCAACTTCCTGCGCATGATGTTCGCCTCGCCCGCCGAGGAATATGTGGTTCCCAAGGTCATGGAGGACGCGCTGGACACGCTCCTTATTCTGCACATGGACCACGAGCAGAACTGCAGCACCTCCACGGTGCGCATGGTGTGCAGCTCGATGGCGAACATTTACGCTTCCGTGTCCGCGGGCATCAACGCGCTGTGGGGAAAGTTGCATGGCGGCGCCAATGAGGCGGTGCTCAACATGCTCACCATGATCCATCAGGACAACGACGACTACATGAAGTATGTGAACTTGGCCAAGGACAAGAACAGCAATTTCCGCCTGATGGGATTTGGGCATCGCGTGTACAAGAACTTCGATCCCCGCGCCAAGCTGCTCAAGGAAATGGTCGACCGGGTTCTTGAAGAGATGGGGATTCACGACCCGCTGCTCGACATCGCCAAGAATCTGGAAGAGGTGGCCCTCAAGGACGAGTTCTTCATCCAGCGCAAACTCTATCCGAACATTGACTTCTACAGCGGAATTCTCTACCGCGCCCTGGGCATCCCGACGGAGATGTTTACCGTGCTGTTCGCCATTGGCCGCATGCCCGGGTGGATCGCCCACTGGCTTGAGATGCGCCAGGATCCGGACCTCCGCATTCAGCGTCCCCGCCAGATATACATGGGCCCGCCGCTCCGGCACTATGAACCGGATGGAACCCTGATGTAATCGTTGCAAAAAAACGACCGGGGCGGAACCCGCGCTTTGCAGGTTCCGCCCCGGTTTCTGTTTGTTCTGGTCAACTTTACATGAACGAGACAGACAGGCCGTGGCTCTTATGGGGTGGAAACGGGCAGCCCCAAGTCACCCTGCGTCAGAATCTGCTGGCCCAGGTTGCCCGCCTGATTGGGTGTGACATTCCCAAAAAGACCGTTCATTCCCACAAGATACTCCATGAAGGTCGACAGACTGCCGGCGAGAACGTTGTAGCTGCCCTCGATGAACTGCAACCCTTCAGGCGTCTTGAGCACATCGGCCAGCCTTGCCACTGCGTCCAGTGCGGACATTTGGAGGTCGAATCCGGCCAGCCGCTCGTTTGTGAGACTGGCACCCTGCTGCACCTGCGTCCCAAGCGTCTGCACCGCACTGTAAATGCTGTTGGCCGTCTCGTAATCCTTTACGGCCTCATATTCCTGACCATAGGCCATCAAATCCTGGCCCAGACCCATAAGATCGTTGTATTCGGCCTGGCCGGCGTTGCTGGCGGACAGAAAACGCGCCACGTCGGCGGCCATGCCACCGGCTTCCAGCGCGGCGCTGCGGTTGCGCGCCGTTTCCAGACCGTATGGATTGGCGGTCTCCAGTCCGGCGCCCAGGTCCATTGCCAGCAGAGCCCCGTTTATGTCGCCATCGGAGAGCTTGGCGCTCGCATCCATGTAGTAGGGAAGGGCATTGTCACCACCGAGGTCCTTCATCGCGGCGATCTGCGTCCGTGCCTCTTCGCGCGTCGCCGTGTTCGTCATCAGATTGCGGGCCAGCAGGTACCTGAGGTAGGGGTCTTCCGGAGACTTTAGGACGGCGGCACGCAAGTAGTTGGCGGCTTCCGCCGCGGGCAGTGCCTGTATGGCGCCGAGCATGGCCGAGGCCGACAGTCCGCCCTCTTCAAGAAGGCGCCGGGCCTGTTCAGCAGTCAGGTTTCCCCATCGGCTCAATTTGTCCGCCGCGCCATCCTTCTGATCGAGGGCGTCACGCTTGGCACCAATGACCTTGTCCAGCGCAAGCGAGGCAAAATCACTCTTCATGTCGATGGTGAGTGGAATGGGCGCCGCCGGGCGCACCAGCTCTTCATAGCCCTTGACCCTGCCATCGTCCTTGGGCAGATGCATTCGCGGACTCGCCTTCACCGCCGCCATCCGGTCCTTGTTCCTGCCCGTATCGGGCGCATTCTTCACACCCCCGCCGTTCAGGCCGGCAAGCCTCGCGGTTCCATTCTCGCTGCGGTACAGAAACCAACCGCCCGCGAGCGCCACGCTGAACAGTACAACGGCCGCCGCACGAAAGGCCCATACCCCCGTGCTGGACGACCTGCCGCTGTCCTGAAGAACGCGCGGCCTGCCGCGGAAGGGAATGACGTTTTGCGCGAGCGCCTTCTGCTCCTGTGCAACCGATTCCATTACGGGTTCGACAATGTCAACCTTGGGCGTCTTTTCCCGAATATCCGCGCCCACCGCCTCCAGGCGTGTCGCCAGGAGGGCCAGGGCCGCGTCGTTTTCGGTCGCCGCAATCCCCGTCTCGGACTCACGGGCTTTCATGTGCGCCAAACCGCGCAGGACGCCGTCCAGAAGGTTGACTTCAGGAAGCGCCTTTATCATGGCACTGCCGGTATGGAGCAGCGCCAGTTCCAGTTTCGGGTCTAGGGTGTCCGGCACAATCCCGTCCTCGGGGTCATCCACCGGCACGGCACCTGTCTGGACCGAGCGCATGACGCTGGCGACTAGGTCAACGGCGGGAAGCGCCGCGCGCCGCAGGTCGCCTGTTTCGCGCAACAGGGTCTCCATCCGGCGCATCGGCCCGGCTTCGGCTTCCAGCTGCCCGTCCCCGCCCAGCGCGGACCGCAGTCTGTCGGCCGTTGCGGAGTCCGCATCGCCGTCGAGGTACGCCATCAGGTTAGCGGCGTCTATGTCGCTCCGGTAGGTGCTCAAAAGTCTTCTTTTCTGGCTTCGCACAGTTCGCGAAGCTGGTTCAGTGCCCGGTGCAGCCTCGTGCGCACCGCGCCCTCGGTCGTTTCAACAATATCAGCAATGTCCCTCGCGGACATCTGCTCAAAATAACGCATTACAATAATCTCACGCGCCTCGTCGGGCAGTTCCGCCAGCACATCCGCGACTGCCTGACGTCGCTCATCGGCCAGCAGCCATTCGGACGGACCGTCGGAGGCCGTCTGCATCAGCTCGCCGTTCGATTCCCGGGAATTGCTGGCGTAGGTCTCCAGCGATTCCATCTGAACCGCCTTCTTGCGCTTCAACTCGTTCAGGCACAAATTACGCGCAATGCACAGCATCCAGGGCTTGAACGCGCGCCCCTGGTCAAAGCGGGCCCGGGCGGCGTATATCCGCAGGTAGGTCTCCTGCGCCTTTTCAAGCGCAATCTCCGTATTGCGGACATAGTGCAGGCAGAAGCGGAACAGGTCGTTCTGGTAACGCTTTACCAGCTCGGCCAGTGCCTCGTCACGCCCTTCGCAGAGCAAACCCATCAACTGTTCATCGGTGTGACCGGTTATCGTGGTCATGCGGTCCTCCGCAGGTCGCGACGACCGGTTTGCGCCTTTGCCAGCCACCCTTCGGTTCTGGCATCAAGCACAATACCGTCCTTTATTGAAAACATTACACACCTTTCGCGGGTTGTCCAGAGTTCTTCTTTACGAACGGGGCTAATTGTAAAAGGCTGGCGCGCTTAAAGCAACTGCGGTCCCGCATTCAGGTGAAAGAGACCGAAGAGATTGTCAAGACGACTTGGGCAAGAATAAGATAAATATAGCACTGACTGTAAATGAGTCGGCAAGTTTCGTCCCGCAAGGTGTTTAACCTAGGCATGGGCCCTCACTTCGTACGCGGCAGGGACTTCGCACTCCAGGCAAGACTCTTAGGCAAAGAAATGTCGATTCCCGGTGACTCTCTTGATGACTCGACCGGAGGGGCTATGCTACGCTTGATACTGGTCAGCTCAACGAGAAAGGAACGACCTCATGGAAAACATCGAGACGGCGAAGAATGCGGGTGCGAAGATGGCCAGGCGGGATTTCATCAAGGGGGCTTCCAGCGTGGCGGCCCTCTCGGTGTTTCCGCACACCTTTGCCATCGGCGCCGCCGGGAAATCGCCCAATGAGAAGCTCAACATCGCCGGCATCGGCATCGGCGGCATGGGCAAGAACAACCTCGCCGCCTGTCATGAGGAAAACATCGTCGCCCTGTGCGACGTGGACCAGGACTACGCGGGGAAGATCTTCGACCGGCACCCCAATGCGAAGCGGTATATCGACTTCCGTGAAATGCTGGACAAGCGAAAGGACATCGACGCGTGCATCATCGCCACGCCCGACCACACGCACGCCGTGATCGCGATGGCCGCCATGCAGGCGGGCAAGCACGTGTATGTCCAGAAGCCCCTGGCGCATTCGGTCTGGGAAGTGCGCAAGATGACCGAGGCGGCCCGGCAGTACAAGGTCTCCACGCAAATGGGCAACCAGGGGCACTCCGCCCACACCACCCGCCAGATCTGCGAATGGATTTGGGCCGGCGCCATCGGCGACGTGCGCGAGGTGCATGCATGGACAAACCGCCCCGTGTGGCCGCAGGGCGTCGAGGTCGAACGGCCCAAAGACACCCCGCCCGTGCCCGACACGCTGAACTGGGAACTCTGGGTCGGTCCCGCACCCATGCGCCCCTACCACCCGGCCTACCTGCCCGACAGTTGGCGCGCCTGGTGGGATTTCGGCACCGGTTCTCTGGGCGACCTGGGCTGCCACATCCTGGACGCAGCCTTCTGGGCGCTCAAGCTGCAGTACCCCATCTCCGTCGAGGGCTGCATCTCGACCTACTGGGAGGAGTTCTGGAAGTACACCGAGCCGAAGAACGAGATGTACCCGCGCTCGGCGATATCGCGGTACACCTTCCCCGCGCGCGAAGGGATGCCCGAAGTGAAGCTCTCCTGGTGGGACGGCGGCCTGATGCCGCCCCGCCCCGATGAACTCGAAGGCGAAATGGGCGACGAGGACGGCGGCCTGCTGTTCATCGGCGACAAGGGCAAACTTATCGCCGGATGCTATGGGCGCAATCCCCAGTTGCTCCCCGAATCGAGCATGAAGGACTTCACCCCGCCCGCACCCTCCATTCCCCGCGTTGAAGGCAGCCAGGAAGGCCATGAGGCCGACTGGGTGCGCTCCTGCAAGGGCGGCATTCCCGCCAGTTCCAACTTCGACTATTCCGGTCCCCTGTCCGAAATGGTCCTCATGGGCAACCTCGCCGTTCGCTTCCCCGGCAAGAAACTGCTCTGGGACGGCGAAAAGATGGAAGTCACCAACAACAAGGAAGCCAACGCCTACGCCCACCTCGCCTACCGCGAAGGATGGACTTTGTAGGGACCAGGGCTGTTGGCCGAAGCGGGTGGTCAAGGACTATCTGGACACCGGTCTAGTCAACCAGAATTAGCCGTTGCGTGACTCTATTGAGCGTGTTGGCAGCCTTGCCTTTCGCACGCTGGAAGAGAGGTGCGTATTGTGGTGCGAGCATCGGAACTGCGTCATCGCCACCGGTGGAAGCGTGGTGTACAGCGATCCTGCCATGGAGCATTTGGCTTTCGGCGGCGGCGTTGTGCATCTTACGATGGCCTGTGACGGGCCTTCGGCCTCAACCGTCGCGGACAGACATTATTGCCCTGTTAAATGAAATCGCTACCGACGAACACGACGAGGAATGTGGGACAAGTGAGCGTTTCACGGCCCGCCTCAACAACCTGGAGAAGTTTCAGTCATGCGAAGAATAGCCGCAGTATTGGGTGTCCTTTCCTGTCTTGTGGGCGCCGGTTGCGCGACCGGACCGCAACAGCCACCGACTTCCTCCGCCAAACAGGCCATTCAGAAAGCGGAACCCCCGGCGCCAAGGCCGTTTCCCGCGCCTGACACCGTGGTTCTGC
>CAIUWO010000466.1 GCA_903902895.1 Candidatus Hydrogenedentota bacterium
AAATGGGGGCGTTTCCCGGAAAACCTGTCAACAATCAACAATGAACCCGTTAACGAAGAAAGTGTATCACGCCAATACGCAAGGGTCGCAAAGGGAGTGGCCCGCAGTGCGCGGCTGCCTCCCCGGTTTGATCGCGCCCGGCCGGGAATAATACACTACGCCCCCGCGTCCCTAAGATGCGGACTCTGTTTGGTCCCCAACATAAGGAGCGGCTGCGGCCATGCTTCGCAACAGTTTAATCCTCGACGGCGAATGGACCCTGGTGACTGATCCCGACGATGCGGGCCTGCGGAAACGCTGGTTTGACGCGCCGGACCGGAACGGGGGCATCGCCGTCCGCGTGCCATCGGTGTGGGACCTTTGGATCCCGGACTATGACGGGGTGGCCTGGTACTTCCACAAGTTCGCTTTGGATGCTTCCTGGCTGGGCCGGCGCGCGGCGCTTCATTTTGACACGGTCAACTATCACGCGACCGTGTGGGTGAACGGGGGGTTGGCCGGGGAGCACGAGGGGGGGTACACGCCATTTTCGCTTGATGTCTCCGGCCTTGTCCGCGACGGCGAGAACTTTGTGGCCGTGCGCGTGGTCGATCCCAAGCATCCCGAAGGCTTTGGCGCATTCCACCCCAAGGAACTGCCCATCGCCAAGGAGACGGGCTACTGGTCCTTTGCCGGCATTTGGGGCAGTGTGCGGCTCGAATCCACCCCCGTTGAACACCTCTCCGGCCTTTTCGTCAAGCCTGACCTGAACCGTGAGCGCGTCACGGTGGATGTGACCGCCGTGGCCGGGGCGGAGCGGCGCGTGCGCCTGACCGTGGACGGCACGCCGTTCAGCGCGGAGGGCCTTCCCGGAACGCTGCGCCTGGATGTGCCGGGCTGCAAGACCTGGTCGCCCGAACATCCCCGCCTGCACACGCTGCGCGCGGAGTTGCTGGACGATTCGGGCGTGATCGACGTCCTCCCGGTGCGCTTCGGCCTGCGCGAGTTTTCGGTGAAGGACAACCGCTTCCATCTCAACGGCCGCCCCATCTTCATCAAGGGCGTGCTGCAGCAGCCCGACTACGCGCGCTCACTGGCCGCGCCCGAGTCGGCTGACCTGGCGCGGCGCGAGATTGAACTGGCCCGCGCGGCCGGGTTCAACATGATGCGGCTGCACATCAAGCCCGCGCCCCCCATCACCCTGGATCTGGCGGACGAACTGGGGATGCTGCTCTACGAGGAGCCTTCCATCGGCTGGATACGCAATTCCGACCAGATGCGGCGGTGCTGCGAGGCGTCGGTGCGCGAGATGATCCTGCGCGACCGCAACCACCCGTCGGTGGTGATTTGGGGCATGCTCAACGAGGGCGGCAACGCGGACTATGTGACCCACGGCGGCGCGCAGACGATCAAGGATGATCTGTGCAAACTGGCCCGGTCGCTCGATCCCACGCGCGTGGTCATCGACGACAGCGCGGGCGTCAACGCCACGCGGGAGCCTTCGCGCTACATCAAGCCGCACAGCGAGGCGTTTGTCGAGTTCGACGATCTGCACATCTACCAGCGCGCGCCGGTGGACCTGGACATTGAGAACTACTACCGGCAAAACGGCGAGCCCGGCATGCTTGTGACCGTTTCGGAATTCGGGTTCGGCGGGTCCGAGGACCTGCCGGACGTGATAGCCCAGTATGGCGAGCATCCCGAAACGTTCAAGGACGCCCGCTTCCTCCAGGGCCTGCTGGACGCGGTGGGCCACGGCTTTGCGGAGCGCGGCCTGGACCGCATCTTCGGGGACTATTCCGGGCTGGCCAGGGCCATGCAGGAACTGCAGTGCGACGCGGCGAAACTGCAAATCGACGCCATGCGGGCCAATCCCAAGATTGCGGGCTACTGCTACACGCAGTTCGCCGACGCGGGCCACGAGTTCTGCGCGGGCGTGGTGGACCGCTGGCGGCGGCCCAAGCCGGCGCTGGCCGCGCTGGCCGAGGCGCAGCGCCCCGTTCACCCGATCATCCAGATTCCGGAAACGAACCTTTCGCCCCGCCAGGAGGTGCCTGTCACGGTGCTGCTGGCGAATGAGGAGCGCTTGGAGGGTTTCGGCGAGGTTTCCCTGCAGTTGACCGGCCCCACCGGGCAGGTGCTCTGGAAGAAGAAGCGCGCCATATCCAAGATACCCAAGCACGGCCGCGAACTGTGGGAGGGCACCATCGCCGCTTCGGGTTCCTGCGGCCCCCACAAGTTCACCGTCCGTCTGATCAAAGACGGGATGATCGTCGCCTCCGCCGACGCGGACCTGTATGTCGTGGCCCCGCCGGAGACGAAGGACACCCACATTCATGTGGTCGACCCGAACGGAGAATGGACCGACCGCTGCCGGCCTTTCGCGCGGCCCGGCACGCCACTGGCACCGCTGCACATCGTGCCGCCGCTGGCAAACAGCATCCGCGCCTATCCCGAAAACGACCTGGGGCAGGTGTTCGCGCAGGTGCGCAACGGCGCGGTGGCGTTCTTCTTCAGCCCGCCGGAGGACTGGAACGACCTGGCGGAGCGGCTGGGTGATGAACTCTCGGCCACGCCAAAGGATTCGGTGGGCTGTTTTCTGCCGGTGGTCCACTATGCGAAAGTGCACCCCGCCTTCGAGGGTCTGCCCTCGCGCTGCCTGATGCGGCAGCCCTACCGCAATGTCATTCCCGCCCGGAGTTTTGTTGAAACGGGCGAGGAGGACATTTGCGGGTCGCTCGACACGATGCCCGCCGCCTCCAGCAACTACATGGCCGGGGAGTCGAAATGGTGGGGCACCGATGTTCTGGTGCGGCGCTACGGTGCCGGCCGGATCGTGTTCACGCACCTGCGCATTCTCGAAAACCTGGGGCGCGACCCCGTGGCGGAGCGGCTCTTTGTGAACCTGCTCACCCACTTTGGACGGCGTTCGGTGCCGCCCGAGATGGTGATGGCCCCCGACGCGCGCGCCGTGGAATGGATGCGCGGCGAGCGCAACCAGCAACTGCGCCGCTGGATGCTCATCGGCGAGTTCCCCAACTGGGACCGCTGCTCGGGACACAACCACGCCTATCCGCCCGAGCAGGCGATTGATTTTGACGCCACCTATCCCGGCTGGTACAAGGCCGTGCGCTGGCAGCGCTGGTTCTCGCGCGCGCAGGACAAGCATGTGATCGACCTGCAGGCCGCTTTTTCGCCGGTGTTTGAGTATTACCCGAAATTCGACCGCGCCGTGGGCTATGCCTACGCCGAGTTCACCGCCGAGCGGCGCCAGGAGATGAAGGTGCATCTGGGCCTGCAGGACGCGACCAAGGTCTGGTTCAACGGCGTCCTGATCTTCGAGACGGAAAACCAGGTGCCCCATGACCAGTTTGAGGAGGAGAGCGTCGACGCCGTCACCAAGCAGGGCAAGAACACCCTTCTGGTGAAGTGCTCCAAGATTCCGGGACCTTTCAAGTTCTCCCTCGACCTGGTATCGAACACCCACGCCCCGCTTCTGATAAAATGGTGGAGGTAACCGAGGGCAAAGGACATGAAAAAGTATTCCGCCTGGGCCGCCGGGCTGGTGATTATGCTGGCCTACTGGACAGCCATTATCTTCGGCACAGGAGGATGGGTGGGGAGGCTTGTTCTTGTGCTGGCGGGCATTGGGGCGGCGTTATGGGGGCTCTTTCGCCTCATCACCTACCGCCCCGACTACGCCAAGGGCGCTGGAATGCTGGATGAGGTGCGGAAAAACAGCCGCATGACCCCGGCGGACGATCCTGCGCTGCCGTGTCCCCCGAACCCGGAAAAGGAAGACGAAAGCGCGGAGGACCTGTCCCGACTTACAGGTTAGACTGGCGGTTGCCGTGTCGGTCACAGCGCACCCGCTTCTGGTAAAATGGTGTAAGTAGCAGAGGAGCCAACACCATGAAAACGCTTGCGGCCTTTATAGCCGGAGTGGCCATTGTGATCGGTTTTGGACTGTTCTGGTCCATGGGCCCGGCGGGCCGGGTCGTGGCGTCGCTTCTCGTCGCGGTGACAGTGCTCTACGGCATCCTTCGGCTTGTATTGTACCGGCCCGACTATGCGCGCGGGGCGGGCCTGCTCGACGAGATGCGGGGCGTCGGCAAACTGACCCCGATGGATGATGCGGCATTCGCGCCGCCAGCGGAAAGACAGGACGGGAACACGCACGGACAGCCGTAATGGCCGAAAGGCACGGCATACCCGGGGGAGTGATGCGGAAGACAACGATTTTGGCGGCCGTGATGATGCTTGCCTTCTGGGGCGTGATGGGGACCGTGGTTCTGGTTCGCGCGATCACCCCTGAGACAACACGCCTTCTCCTGGAATATATCCTGCCGTTGGCGACCATCTTCGGACTGCTGACGCTGGTCTGGTTTCTTCGACGAAGGGCCGCATCGCGGCGCGTCACGCCCACACTGGAGGAGGTGCGCCGCCTGAGCCGGCAGCGCCTGGACGGGGAACCGGCGGAAGATGCCTATGTGGTGCTGCCGTCCCGCAGGGGACACCATCAGGACCGCTGTGGCACGGAGCCGGGCGGCCACGCTGTCAGTGAGCACCCCGCGGTCCGCCCTGACACCACACAAAGGCTTTAGGAGGAGCAGCATCAAGGCTAACTCGGAGTGATTGCCGACATGATGTTTTCGAGGTCCTATGCTGTCTTATGGAAATGAAATGCCCCATGGAGAAGCCATGAAACGAGTGTCGAGCTGGATAGGCATGCTTACACTCGCCTTCTGGGGAGTGGTCATCATCAGGATTGTTGTTCATAGGCTACCCCCGGAATGGACGCAGTTTGTGGTGGATACGGGGGTGCCGCTGGCGGTAATTGCGGCAGGGTTGGCGCTGTTTGTCTCTTTTCGCCGAAGGTCGGTGCGGCGCCAGACGTCCTCACTGGAGGAACTGCGCCGGCAGAGCCGGGTGCGCCTGGCCGGAGAACCGATTGAGGGGACATTCGTGGTCACCCCGTCACGAAAACGGCGCGGGGAGGGCTGTTGCGAAAAGGAAGGGGCAGGGCATGCGGTTCGGGAACAGCAGGCTGCAGGCCCTGTCGCACAGAATCAGCGGGCCGAGGAAACCCAAGAATGAAGGCCGGCGCCCGCTCTTGGACGCCATTACCGGGAGGAATAAAAGCCCATGGCCAAAATGAACGAGGACCCTTTGTGGATGCGCGTTGTCGTGGGGGGGTCTTGTTGAGAATTGTCTGGGCGCTTATCGGCTTTTTTGCGCCCATCTTTGGACTGTCCATGGGCCGCAGGTCCGTGATCTTTCCCTTGCACCAACATGACGGGCGGTTCCTGCTGTATGTTTGCCTGGCCGGAGCCATATTGGGCGCGCTGCTGGGACCATTGCTCTATGTGCCGAAATTTCAGGAAGGCGCGGGGACACTGGAAGAGGTAAAGCGGATGAGCGGGCGCACGGGTTTCATGCGTGACCGGAAATAGACTTCAGCGGGTTTTAAAGAAGCAGTTTATTCCGCTCGCAGCGTGAACAGGACTGCCTCGGGGGGGCAGCCGAAACGGACCGGGGCGTCGGTGGTGCCCAGACCGGGAGAGGTGAATCCGAGCATGGTCCCGAGCCGCCAGTGTCCGAGCGCGCGGTGGCGCGGGCAGCGCGCGTTGATCATGAGCGCGCCCAGGCCGGGAAGGCGCACCTGGCCCCCGTGCGTGTGTCCGCACAGATAGAGTCCAATCCCCTTCTTGGCCGCCTCTACGGCGCATTCCGGCGTGTGCGCCAGCAGGATGCGAAACGCGTCGGGCGGCGCGCCGCGAAGCGCGGCGTCCATGTCGTCCAGACGGTGCAAGTGGGGGTCGTCGACACCCGCCAGCCACAGCACCGCGCCGTTCACGCCGACGGCCACCCCCTCGTTGAACAGCACGGGCAGGCCGGCCGCCTCGACCGACTCGGCGATGGCCAGGGTGTCATGGTTGCCCAGCACGGCATAGGCGCCGTATTGAAGCCGCAGGCCGGCGAGCATGCGCCGCACCGCGGGGGCAACGTGGTCGGCGGGGCCGAAATGGCCGAAACGCAGGTCCCCCGTAATCAGGCACAGGCCGGCCGACACGCCCTCCAGCAGCCGGCACACCCTGTCCTCATGCTCCGGCATGGTGCGCCCGAAATGGAGATCGGACAAATGGAGCAGGCGCAAACCGTCCAGCCCGGGCGGCAGGCCGGAAATGGGAAGTTCCTCCTCCCGCAGGCGCAGGTCCTGCGCGTTGCGAACCCCCCGCGCATGCAGCCCCGTGCACCGCAGCCCCGCCCCCAGCACCAGCATCTGAAACGATTTCCACGCGGTCACATGGTCCCGCTCATGGTGGGCGCGGCGGATGCGAAGCGTTGCCTCAAGCCGGCGCCGCAGCCCGGCCTGCTCACCGATGCGTTCAGACAGGGGGCTGGGGGCTTCTGGCGCGCCTTTGTGTTTCACTTCTTCCTACTCTTGCCGCGGGAGCGTTATTAAAGCTGCTGCCGGGCACGCAATGGCGCCGGAGTGTTCAGGACCGGGAATGGCAGCGCCACATGCGCCCCATCATGGCCGCAATGATCGCACAATGCCGAATGAAATGGGAAATATGCCGGGCGCCGCCGAAGGGGACACAAAAAAGGGGTGCAGTTTTCGCATTACCGCTCTTTGACAACACGGATTTCACGGATCACACGGATTACAACTGTTGACTTCCTCGCTTGGCTTAGACCGGCCGCAGATTCGCTCCCTGTTTCTTCGCAAACGCTTCCCATGTTTCTTGCCGGACATCCGTGAAATCAGTGCCATCCGTGTTTGATAGGGTCTGTGCGCTCCCCAAGAACCGGCCCTGCGGCAGAATGAGCGCTGGACTCAAGAAAACAAAAAAGACCAAGAACCCGTGCTTCGGATCCTTGGCCTTGTTTATCGCAATGGTGGAGCCGAGGAGGATCGAACTCCTGACCTCTTGAATGCCATTCATTTTTGCGCTGCCGTTAGGCTTTGAAAATCCTCAAATGTCTAGGGAATTCTACACTATGTGCTCACAGATTGCAATGCGAATTACACCATTTCAGTGTACGGTACACACCCCCTTGGAATATTTGCGATAATACAGGCACGGGAAACACTCTCCCCCTTTCACCTTTTCCGCTCTCAACGCCAGCGGGCACCTGCGTCCGTGCGCCCGGAAGTATTGTCTACTGCATCGGTGGGGATTAAGTCGGCCTTGCGTGTTTGCCG
Source organism: Candidatus Hydrogenedentota bacterium (assembly GCA_903902895.1). Taxonomy (GTDB): domain Bacteria; phylum Hydrogenedentota; class Hydrogenedentia; order Hydrogenedentales; family CAITNO01; genus CAITNO01. Next base: position 7,190 of record CAIUWO010000466.1, read on the forward strand.
TCGTGCCCATGACCGGCTACAATATCTTTGGCCCCGCTCTGGCCCGTGACCGCGCTAGGGGGACCGGGAGTAATTACCCCGGCCTGACTGGACTGCGCCCTTTCCCAGAGAGAGGCTTTGACTTTTGGCTCCACCGAGACGCGCTGGAAGGCTCAACCGACTTGTCGGCACTGGCACCAGTCTTGAACGCGGATCGGTGGGGCTTTTCTTTTTCCGGCGCATGGGAGGTGTAGAGGTCAAGTAAGTCGAGGTCGGTGTCATCTGCCAGCACGTCGGGTTCCCCGGCCCAAAGCGTAGCCAACCCGGACGGTCCCCCTATGGCGGGGGGAGTAAAGGGAACCCGGTTCGGTTCCTTTCCCCCCCTATAGGGGGAACCGGGTTGACCGGGTTGTTTTAGCCCGGTTCTGACCGGGTTGTAACCGGGTTGACCGGGTTGGGTCATAAAGGGCTTTCTTCGTCGGTTTCGGATGAGACGACGGGCACCAGCACCTTGCGCTTGCCGTTCGTGTGCTGGGTTATCTGACCATCTTTCAACATGTCCCGGAGACATGCCAGAAGGTCGCCTTTCTTCACGGGGGCATCGAAGCGGGTGTCCAGGGCTTCCCGGAATGCCCGGCCCCGTTCCTTTGCGTCTGCCGTTCCTTCGCCCCGTGCGTCCTGTAAACTGACCGGGAAGTCCGGCAGCACCAGTAGCACCGCATCGGCAATGCCAGCCGTCCGGGCCTTTGTGGCCTGTCGCTTGCACTCCGCAAAGTCAAAGGGTTTCAGCACCCCGGCAAAGTCTGGCAGTGTGCAGCGTTGCAGATACATGGGCGCGGCCAGCGCGGAATAGTTGCTCTTGGTCATCTGCAAGACAACCGTGCGCAGCGCATCATCCCCCAGGGGGCGGGCTTCTTCGGTGGTCGGTGGGCGCAAGGCCAGCACTTGCCGGGCGGCATCCATCCAGGCCGACGCGCCCCGCGCCGTGGTGCTTATCAGGCGTTCGGCCTTGGACGTGTGGGCGCAGACCAGCAACGCGGCACCGGGGGGCAGGGCGTTGCGCAACAGCCCGATAATCGCCTGTGCCGCCTCATTGGAACCTTCCTCGACGACACCGCCCAACAGTCCGGCCAGCGGGTCGGCAATGACCAGGCGGGGTTTGAATTCGGCCAGTTCCGCGGTCAGTCGTTGCAGGTCATCGGAGACGGCCAACATGCCGGTCCCTTTGTCCTGGGAGCAGACCGTGAATGTCGGCAGACAGAACAGCCGCACATTGCGGGCGACGGCCAGCGGGTCGGCGGCATCATAGCCAAGGCCGAAAGCGCGGGCAATGCGCTGCATTCGCCGCTTAACCTCCTGTTGGTCATCTTCAAGGGCCAGCAGGGCAACCCTATGCGGCCCGGCGGTCGGCTCAAAACCGGCCAGCAGAACGCGGGCAGTCGCGGCAGACGCGGCCAGTTCAAGGGCCAGCATGGATTTTCCCGTGCCGCCGGTCGCCACCAGCAGGGAAACCGCATCCAACGGCAACGCGCCCCGGAACACAAATTCACGCTCAGGGATAGCCTCAGTCAGCCAGCCATCGGGCATATGCTGGCCCATCGGTGCGGGCGGCACCGGCCCGGCCACGTCCACCAGCGCATCATTCAGCCGTTCCCGCAACGTCACCATGTCCATGCCGTCGCCTACCATGTCAGCCGCATCGCCCTTGGTTGGCAGGTCCAGCACGGCGGGGTCAATGCGCCGATGGGCACGGGTTAACCGTCCGGCTATGGTGTCCATCGCATCCGCGCCGGGCTTGTCGAAGTCCGGCCAGAGCACCACGTCCCGCCCGTCCAATGGCGAAAGGTCAACCGATGTCGCGGCCCCGGTGCCGTCAAATGACACAGCGGCAATGCCCAGGCTGTGCAGGGCGGCGGCGGCTTTCTCTCCCTCGACAATCAGCACCGGCTTGCCCGGCTGGATGCTGGCAAGGCCGTACAGCGGCGCATGGTGCCCGGCCTGACCGGGTTCCCATAGGTCATCAGCGCACAGCCGCCACCATGTCATAGTCTTTTCGGGCTTTGCGCTCCCATCAGCCGCCGCGCCGTCATACCTCACTTTCAACAGGTGGGGCACGTCCCCGGCGGGGGGATAGGACCACGCGCCGGTCAGTGTCGCGGGGAAGCCGTCTTTCAGTCTTGCCGTCCGGGGGATCGTCCCCGGCACATCATCGGGGGACAGATCGACAAAGTGCGGGTTGCTCATGTGTGTCCCTCCAATGCCTTGAGAGCATCGGCAAACGTCACCCCGTCGCGCTGCATGAGGAATCCGATACCGTCACCGTGAGCAGTGCACACCGGGCACCAGTACCGGCCTGTCTCGACGTTCACGCGCAAGGACGGGTGCTTGTCTGCATGGAACGGACACACCGCGTCACGCCACGGCCCGCGCCCTTTGAGCGGCCCCAGTTCGGCGGTGTAGAACGCTTCCCAGTTCACCCCGGCCTTGACGCTTTCGGCGGTGCGGTCGGGGCGGTGGTGCTCGCGGCGGTGCGAAAAGGGACGGTGGATGGCACCGCGGAAGGGGCGGAGTCTGGTCATATGCCACCCCTCGCGATCTGGATAAGCTCCTTAACCAGTGCGTTCACAACGCGCGTGTCGCGGTCGGGAGAAGCGCACTCGGCCCGCAAGAGCACGCCGATACGGGCAACCTTCTTGCTGCTGTCGCCGTCGGCCTTTCTGTGCGCCGCGGCGATTAGGCTTTCAACCGTTGTGTGTTGGCTGTCAGGTGCGGTAGAATTTGAGTGTCTGTATTGTTCTCGGCCCCTGTGCGACGTTGGCGCGTCGGCGGGGGCCGCTCCTTTTCGGTCACACATTGGCGGCACTCCCAGGTGCGGTCACATCTTGCCCACCAGCCGCCGCGAAGAATTGCACCATGTCGGTGCGGGTCGTGCAGAGCCGCTTGCCGCAGCGGTACGCGGCCAGCTTCACCCGCTTCCCATCGGGGGCCATGAGTCCGGCGGTGGTCCACCTCCACAGCGTGACGGGCGATACAGTTCGCCCACCGGGCACCATTCGCGCCGCCTCAGTCAGCGGCACCAGATCGTCAAGGTTCGGCATTGATTAAACTCCTTTGCTGTTTGTTGTGTTTCAAATGCTGTGACTAACGTTCACAACCTGCAATTACCTTGGCATAAGAATGCGGCGATTTCAAATGCTTTACTGCGAGGAAGAAAAGATGGGGTGTTCAAGTGTGTCACTGACAAAAATTCATGTACAAGCGCAAAACAAACGCTTGTTATCGACTGCAATGCACGCTACTTTAACCAGTTAGTTAAAGTGAGTTTTGCCCAGTAAACATAGGGGTTTGCAGTTTTTTGGTCGTAACCGCCAAAAAACAATGCTTGCAGGAGGTCGAAGGTTCGGATTCACGAGTTCGACCGGTGCAAGGTCTTGCTCTGCCGCGCAACTTGGGCAGCATGACCCGGCGCGGTTGCCGTCCGGGGGCTTGGAATGACTTTAGCCTTGCGTGGCTGCTCGCTTGGGCAATTGTAGCCCTCTGCGTCGCAGCCATTCCAAGGCTCTTTCTTTGTCCGGTAAAAGCCCACACCCGGCGCATGGCTGCGGGGGACTCCCATTTTTCCCGTAGAAAATTTTGTGTAGGGGTGTCATGGTCCTGAGCGCATGGGGGGCCGGTCCCCCCTTCCCCCCCCCTGGTCGCGCCGGTCATGGGGGTCGGCAATGGCGACGGCATCCCGCTCGACAGGGTACTTGACGGGGTACCTGGTGCATCCTGCCGCCCAAGATGGGAGAGAGTCAACCGGTTCGTTTGCGGTCTTGGGTTGCGTTTGCCCCGGTTATGGGGGATAATCTCTATGGCGGTGCTGAACGAAACCGCGTTGAAAGGCGCGGTGGCTGGCCCAGGAAGAGCATCTTGCTTCACCCTGGGGACGAGGATAGAGCCTCCCTCTCGTTCAGCCCGCCGTAAGTTTTGCCCACCGACGGATGAGGATTGGTCATCCGGGCCGAAAGGTTTGCTGGGAACGTCAGGAGTATTTCCAGCGTCGGGGGATTGGTATACTGGCTTTGGCCCTTCAGGTGCTCCCTCGACGGGGAATGAGACCCCTAACGACTGGAGCACTTGAGGGGCTAACTCTTTTCGGCTCCCGGTGTTCTATGGCGGCACAGCCTTGGAGGTTGTAGAGAAGGCATTTGAGACGTTTCGTAGGGCTGTGCAGTAATGGCTTGTGGAAAGAAAGCCCCGCCGGGCACGGGGCCAAGCGGGGCGGTGGGGTGGCGCGGTGTCTACGGTGTCAGTCGTTTAAGGTCGGTCGTGGTCATGGTGGACAGGAAGGTTGCCATAGCCTTGGCGCGGTTCGACCGCCACAGTTCAAGGCTGCCGTCTTTTGCCTGAAGTTCCCCTTCTTCGCGGGCGGCAATCTCTGGGATGGACTCAAACGCGGCCCAGAATTCCTCATAGGGCGTGAAACTGTCGCACCTCACGAGGTCGTAGGCTTTGCGGTACTCGTGCTGCTCTATCAGGTCGCGCACCCGGTCAAGTTGGGCCTGGTATAAGCCCAGACAATGGCGGATGAACAGATGGGATAGGGTCGGATCGGTGGGGGTGGGGATAGTTCTTGCGTTCATGGGGGTTCTCCAATAAATGAGCACCGACTGGTACAAAGGCCGTTAAGAGCCTCCCGGTCCTCGCGGATACCGGCCAGTCGGTGCAAATTGTGTTGGTGAACATGTGGGGTGAGCCTTAACGTTTTTGTGCCGCCACTCTACCGCGCCGGGACGGGGGATGTCAACACGCAGGATCGTACCTGGCGTGGGCCAGCCAGGGCGGCCGGAAATAGGGAAGCTGGTTGAAGTGGGAGAGTTTTTGGTCAACCGGTGCAGTTGACCGGCGCATGCAGGGCGCGTATTCTGGTGAAGTTGGGGGATGTACCCCCACGCCAAACAGTCCCAACCACAAAGGAAACCACAATGCAACGCTCTATCATCACCATCGCCTTGCTGTTCGCCGTTGCCGTTGTACTGTCAGGATGTCCCGCCGTGCAGAATGCCGTCGCCAATATCCCGCCTCTGAAAGTGGGGGACAAGGTTACAGTATGTTATTCCGCCAGTAATGATTTCACCAAGAGTTGGCTTTTAAAACAAGGTGACGTGACAGCCATAAATGGTGTTTGGGTCTGTCTTCAGACGAAACTGCAAGACGGGACTTATGGGGAAGCAACTTGGTGCAATCTAAACACGGCGGCAAGTATGTCACTGGCCGCTGCTGAATAGCAGTATTCTACAGACACAAAACGCCTTGGCCTGGGGTGAGACTGATCGCGGCGCGGCGTTGCCGTCGCTTGGTTTGTCATCGAGGTAGCCCGTTCCAGCCCGTCACCGTGCGGATTTGCGCCTGTGCTGCCCTGAGAGACACGAACGGGCGCGGGGTGGAGTGTTGATGCCCCTGAAGCGCCACGGGCCGACAGGGCGGCGCAGACGCGGGCGCGGTTCCGGTTCCTCATTGCGAATGGTCAGCCAATCATCCGGGCAAGCTGTACGGCCTTGTCCTTGTCCAGTTCGGCGTAGACTTCCGTAATGGCGGCACCGGAATGCCCAAGCATGACCTGAGCGGCATCCAGCCCGGCCACGCGGCGGGCCTCCGTGGCGGCGGCATGGCGCAACTGGTACGGGTGCCATGCGTCCACCCCGGCTTTCTTGGCGGCGCGGACAATGGCCCGGCGCAATGAATCCTTGTCGTAGCTGTCGCCAATGCGGCGGTCTGTCTTGGGGTCTGCCGGGGGCTGGTGGCGGTGGTTGGGCTTCACCTCGTTCTGTTGGCGGAATCCTTCCAGCGCACTGAAACACGGTTCATTGGTGCCGCGCAACAGGTACGGCTTGAGCACCTCCTGAGCCTTGGGGCCAAAGAACAGGATGCGCGTCTTGCCCTTGCGCATGGTCTTGTGATGGGTCAGTGTGGCGGTCCAAACGTCACCGGTCTTGTCGAGCATGGCCGGTGTCAGCCCAAGCATTTCGGAGGGCCGCGCCCCGGTGAGTTTCAGCATTTGCACAACGGCTTGCAGGGTGCGGGGCAGGTGGGGCAGTGTCGCCTTTACCACGTCATCCGTTACGGGGAGCACCTTGCGCGGCTCTTTGAGTGCCTCACCGTTGCGAAGTCCGGCCACACTGCGCAGGGCTTGCCAAACACCCGGCTCAATCATTTCCTCAGAAACGGCCCACTGGAAAATGCTCTTGATGGATGACGCGGTGGCGTTGATGGTCGAGCGGCGGAACTTCCCGGCAACCATGACGGCCATGATTATTTTCAGCCGCTTGGGGCCGATGCTGTCAGCCCGCTCATGCTCGTACAGGTCGCGCAGATGACGGGCACCAATGGCGGCATAGGACTGGACACCGCCCCGGCGTTCCCTGTCGCGCTCGTATGCGGCCAGCAGTTCGCCCACCGTCACCGGCTGGGATGCGTCACGGGTTACGACGGACCCCCCGGTAATCAGTTCTGCGCACCACTGCCGGTACTTGCTCTCGCTTTCGGGGTGCCCAAGTGCGCCGAAATAGATAAACTTCCCCTGGTGGCGGGCATAGGCAAGCCCTTTTCCCTTGTGCTGGCAGAGTTTGGGCAAGCGGATATCGGTGGAGTTTCCGGCGTTTGCGCGGGCCATTTTGAGCACCTCCGGTGTACTGGTACACCTTTTCGAGGTTATCAAAGCCGCGCCGCTTCACATAGGCGGGTGTCTGTAAGTCCAGACCCGGCAGGAGTTAAAAACTGGTGGAGCCGAGGAGGATCGAACTCCTGACCTCTTGAATGCCATTCAAGGACCGCCGAGTTGTAACGCACTGGATTCAGAAGACTTACAGGTTCCGCAAAATCCCGTTGCCCCAACGGTTGCCCCTGCAATTGAAAAAGGCGCGATTCTGAACGCTCTTAATGGATTGGACAAGGACACACTGCTGGCCATGCTACTTGAGGCCCTTGCCGGAAAATCGCCGGGCGCATGACCAACTGACGTTACTGCCATTACTGACGAAAGGATCGGTCGTCCCTCAAGCCTCTGTGAGATCGCCGCGCATTCATGGGTCGCCTCCACGCTCACTCGCTGCCATTCGCGCGTCCTGGGGCAGCACAGACGCCTTCCTGATCATCAGGGTGGACCCGGCGTATGTGTTCTCGTCGTAGTGGTCTCCCCCATCATATCCTTGAGCAAGAACTCTTATCCCCTGCTTGTTGCCAACCCGCTCAGGTTCTGGGTGTAGCCTCACCTCATCCGCGTGGCATGGCATCCAATCACAAACCATCTCAAGTCTTGATCTATGACACGCAAAGGGGGGGGCAGGGGGGGGAAGGCCCTCCTCCCACCCGAGGCGCATGGTACTCACGGAATTTTTTGCAAATCCCAGAAAACTGAAAGCCAAGAAAGCCTGGTGACAAAGCTGCCGACCTATTTGGGTCTATCAGCGAGACAAAATTGGACGGGTACCGGATGCCCAGTGCAACTCTTCAGGTGCTTCTTGATCCATTCGAACTTAACGTGCGCTCTGTAAATCGTAAGCCAAAGCATGAATGACAAAATGGACCCGGCGACCAAAATAGCACCTCTGCCAATGTGGGACTGGGATGAGAATGCTGCGGTAAGGAAGAGCGAGAACAACACCAGGAAAAAGTTGAAACGCTGACATAGCAGGTTCTCCATGAACTGCCTCTCGTCGCTCAAGTTCCAATCTCCGAGCCCTCCCTTCTTGTTTGTGCAGTTTGTCGTTCTGTCTCTCGTTCTGATTCTCATTCCAGTCTTCATTCCAGTCCTCTCTTTCAAAAGCTGCGCCGCTGCGCTCTTTCAAACATACACGCTCCGCCCGCCACCGTAATAGGAATCGTAGACGTGTTGGTAGACGGCTTCACACTTCCCTGAGTAGACCTCCTTGCTGTACCGGTCGGGGAGGTTTGCATCAAGGAATACTTCAATGTGCTGACGGACGGCGGCACGGGCAGCCTGACGCTTGCGCCAATCGATCACCAGTTTCACCGTCTTCAGGGTGTCCAGAAGCTCGCGGGCAGCCTTCTTGACCTCTTGTCGCTCCTTCTCCGTAAGGTCCAGGGCGGGCTTGGTGAGGATATCGAACAGTGCCAGTTCCTCCTCCGTCAATCTCTCCGAGACATGTCGTCGGGCCTCCTCATTCAAGCCCTTGGCAAAGTCCACCAACTGCTTCCACAGTTCCTCGATATTGGCGCTCCCCGCATTGTAATCATCGATCAGCTTCTGGAAACGCTCCAGGAAGTCTATGCGGGTCCGGTTCTCCTCTACGAGGTTGTTCAGTGTCTCTTCCACCAGGGCCTTCAGTCGCTCGAACTCCGTGCGTTTCCTGCCTGCCTTGAACTTGGCGGCAAGGGCATCGAAATCGATTTGACTCAGATCCAGCAGCTTGGACTCAGGTGTATCCCGGATGAGGTACCCCTCGGTGGCGATTGAACTGTCCAGGATGCGCTCCACCTCCGCCATCACGTCCGAAATATCCACCGTGGGCATCAGCGACAGGATCTTGTTGGCGATCACCGTGATCGGCATTACATCAGGGGCAAGCTTCCCCGCCTCGGGGTCGGGCAGGATGGCTTTGAATAACCTTCCCACGAGGTTCGCCCGGTTCAGGTACCCCTTCTTCACCGTATCAGAGGCCCGCAGAATCTCCGCCGCGTCATCGATCAGCTTGGCCCTGTCAAACCCTTGGGCCACCTTGATGGGTTCGATCTCAGCGCCCTGGGCATGGGCATAAGCCACGGTATCAATGATGGCCCGCCGCAACTGCGCCACAAGCTCCGACTTGGGCTTGACCGGCCCGCCATCCCCTCCGCCGCCTCCGGGGCCACCGGGACCATATATGGCTAGCGCTTTCTGGAGGTTCCGGAACACTCCCACATAGTCCACGATCAGACCATTGACCTTGTCACGGAATACCTGGTTCGCCCTGGCAATGGTCTGCATCAGGGTGTGGTTGCGCATGGGCTTGTCCAGGTAGATGGTTGAGCAGGACGGCACATCGAAGCCCGTCATCCACATGGCGCACACGAACACAATCCGGAATCCGTCCTCGGGATCCTTGAATTTGGTGTCCAGATCCTCCTCCAGCATCCGTTTCCGGTGGGGCTTGATGTCCAGCCCCTTCTTTTTCATATCGTCGATCTCGTTCTGACCCTGCGAAACGACCACAGCCATGTCTGTCGTCCGCATGTATTCCAGGTCAGACTCGATCCGTTCGCGTTCCTCCGGTGTTGCCTTCTTGAGCCGTCCCCGCATTTCCTTCATGAACAAATTCCAGTGCTTCTGGACCTTGTCATACATCCGCACCGCTGTGGCCTTGTCGATGCTGACCACCATCGCCTTGCCCCGGAACCCGCGCCCCATGAAATGGGCCACCAGATCCCTGGCCACCGCCTCCAGCCGGTCGTCCCGTGTCACCAGGTGATACTGCCGGGCAAACTCCCGCTCCAGCTTCTTCTCCTGCTCCTCGTCCAGTTCCGCCGCCTCCACCACGGCATAGATGTCCTCGTTCAGGTTCTCATTGGTCAGTTGAAGTTCGGGGATCCTGTTCTCATAGTAGAGGGGGACCGTCGCCTTGTCCTCGATGGATTGGGCGAAGTCGTACACGGATACATAATCCCCGAACACCTCGCGGGTCCGTTCCTCACCGGCGATCAGGGGAGTGCCTGTAAAGGCCAGGAAGGCCGCCCTGGGCAGCGCTGTGCGCATGTTCATGGCCAGGGTGTCATATTGGCTGCGGTGGGCCTCATCGGTCATCACAATGATGTCTGACCGCTCCGACAACACCGGGTGCGTTTCGCCCCGCTCCGTACGGAACTTCTGAATCAGCGTGAACACATAACGGTGATTCTCCCCAAGAAGCTGCCGCAGGTGCTTGGCGCTCGTGGCCTGCGCCTCCGTCTCCGTTACCGCCCCCGACCGTGCGAATTCCTTGTAGATCTGATCATCCAGGTCTTCCCGATCCGTCACCACCACAAAGGTCCAGTTGCCCGGCACCTTGCGCAGCACCTTCTGGGCAAACAGGATCATGGACACGGACTTCCCGCTGCCCTGGGTGTGCCAATACACGCCGAGCCGCCCATGGCTGCCGGGCAGGTATTCCTTGGGATCCTCCGCCACCATGGGCAGGGCCAGTTGCCCGGTGGTGGCGTGCACCGGCAAGTCCGTGATCCCCATCACCCGCCCCAGGGCGGCGATGGCGTTGTTCACGCCCAGGTACTGGTGATTCTTACCCACCAGCTTCACGAGCCCGCCACGGACCTCCTGGAACAGCGTGAAGTTCTCCACGATATCCAGGAACCGGGATCGCTCACAGGTTCCCCGGATGATTGTCTCCAGGGAAATGACACCCTCCTCGCCCTCATCGTTGATCTTCTTCCACTCGGAGAAATGTTCCCAGGCCGCAGACATGCTCCCGATCATGCTCTCCGAGCCGTTCGACAGAATGATGGCTGCGTTGTACCAGAAGATATGGGGGATCGTGTCCTTGTAGTCCCGGAGGTTGTCGTCGAAGGAACTCTTGATCTTCTTGTGGTTCGCCTTCAACTCCACGAAGAGGAGGGGGATCCCGTTAACGAACCCCACCATGTCCGCCCGCCGCGTGTGCATCTCCCCGGTCACCCAGAACTGGTTTACCAGCAGGAAGTCATTGTTGTCAACGTGATCCCAGTCCATCACCCGGACATAGTCCGATGTCTGATCACCTGTCTTGGGATCCAGAAACTCCACCCGCACCCCTTCCCGCACCAGCGCATATACTTCCCGGTTCGCCGCCACGGGGTTCATCAC
>CAIUWO010000467.1 GCA_903902895.1 Candidatus Hydrogenedentota bacterium
CCTTCACCCGCGGGCAACTTGCCGGGGCGGACGAATTTGTCTCCTCCCTCGAAGGCATCACCCCGGAAGATCTGGAGCGACTGCTGCACCAGTAGGCCGGGTCTTCCAGCCCCGGCCTGCTTTCCCGAAGCCAATCAGGAGATTGGCGTGCCCAGGAGAAGGCCATCGCACGCAAAATGCAGGACAGCCGCCCTCGGCTGTCGTTACGAATCCCATGCGCATCGCACCGGCATGCGGCCCTTTCGGTTGAGCTTCATTTTGCCGGTGTGGAGTGCGGCGGCAGCGACGCCGCTTTGGCTGATGCCGCGCGTTGAGCCAGCCACGCCAGAGGCGGACAAGCCAAAGCGGTGTCGCCGCTTCGCTCTGCCACCGCAGTCCAAATTGGAACAGGCCTCGTTCTCTTGAGTGTGCCCAGAAGTGGGCCACCGCATTCTCAAAAAAGAGAGCGCTTCGGGGACGGGATGATGAAGAGCGCCCGCCGCGGGGGCGGCGCCATGGCGCGGGGCCGTCCTGCCTAGTCGGGCGTGATGGCGCTGTCGACGGAGGAGGGGACCGGTGTGTTGATGTTTCCGATGGAGGAGGGTATCTGCCTGCTTTGGTGCGAGGGGACGACGCGCAGGAGTTTGAGCATCTGGTCCATGCGCCGCTTGAGTTCGGCGGGAACGAGGCGCTGCTGGATGCAGGTGGCCATCCAGCCGGGGCCGACCTCGACGGACATGTCGGGATGGCGCATGAGGTACGCCATCACGCCGGGGGTGCAGAAGGCTTTGGCAAAGTCGGCATCGGACGCCAGCACGGTGAAGGCTTTGGAAAAGGCATCGTCGCCGGTCTGCACCTCGATATTGTCAATGCCGGCCATGTGGCCCACCTTCTCGTAGATGTCGGGCGGGTAGGCGTGCAGTTCGGGCATCTCCAGGTCGTGGCGGAGCATGGCGATGCTTGAATAGTGGTGCACCTTGTTCCGCTTGTCGCCGGTGGCGTAGTGATAGTTGAACACGTAGACCGGGAAGCCCTTGTAGCGGCCCTTGAACACGTTGGACGCGTAGCGGTTTTTTCCCCGGCGCAACTGGTAGACCAGGGGTAGGCGGCGGGGCAGGCCGTAGCTGACATAATCGTAGGAAAGGCGCAGTTCGGCGGCCACGTCGAAGTAGGCCTTGCGGAGCATGCGCTGATAATACATGCCCAGACCCACGGCGAGCATCAACACCCCCGCGATGAACAGCAGGAACAGGAACTGTTGTATTTGGTCTTCGCTCATCGTGCTAGCGCTTCCTTGCCGGCGGCATCATGCCTTTACTATGTACGCAAAGCACTTCGGAGTTCAAGCGGGACGAAAGAGGGGGAAAAACGGTCCGTGCGCCCGTCATCCCGGCGCGATGGACAGCCGCCGGAGACGGGTGCTACCATGACCGTGCGGCGCGCCGTGCGCGCGTGACTGTCACAATGCCGCCGCATGGGTTCCACCGCGGCAACAGCCCCCCTTCAAGGAGGTTGACGATGAAACGTCCGGCTTTGCTCTGTGTCTTTGCGCTTGTGGCGGTGGCGGGTTCCGCCGTGGCGGCGGACACGCTCAGGGAGGGTTTTGCCAGGCCGCTTCCGGAGTATTCACCGGTGCCCATCTGGTGGTGGAGCGCCGACCCGATCACGCCGGAAGGGGTCCGCGACCAACTGGGCAGGATTGCCCGGGGCGGCATTCACAACGCCATGATTCTGAACCTTGCCCCCTCCGGCCCGCTCTACGGCAGCGCCGCCGACGAGCCGCCTTTTCTTTCCGAAGCCTGGTGGGACCTGTTCCGTGTTGCCGTGGAGGAGGGCAAGAAGGCCGGGGTGCGTATATGGTTTTACGACCAGCTTGGCTTTTCCGGGGCGAGCCTGCAGGCCCATGTCGTGCGCGACCACCCGGAGTTTCGTGCCGTGTCGCTCGAGCGGCAGTTCAAGGACGTGACCGGTCCGGCCGAAGTGGAGATTACTGTGCCTCCCGGCGGCACGGCCCTGGCCGCGTTCACCTCCGAACTGGTCGGCGACAACAGCGACGGGGCCAAGTGGATATGGGATTACCATGCGCCGGACGAGAAGATGACCCGCTATTTCCGGCGCGGCTTTGAACTGGCCGAGATCCCGGGCGGGGCGCACCTGAATATCACCTGCGATGACGGTTATGTTGCCTGGCTCAACGGTCACGAGGTGGGCCGGGAGAGCGTTCAAGGCCAGGAGGGCTGGGGTAAGGCCGAACGCTACGACCTGACGCCGTTTCTGGCGAAGGGCAGGAACATGCTGGCGGTGGCCGGCGAAAATCTGGGCGGGGAGGGCGCGCTGCTGACGGAAATCGTCTTTGACGGCCCCAACGCGCCCGCGCGCATCGTCAGTGATGGGCAGTTCAAGATGAGCGCGCAGGAGCAGACACACGGTTATTTCTGGACCGGGGTTGGTTATGATGATGCGGACTGGGACATGGCGGACGAGATCGGCCCCATGTCCACGCCGCCCTGGACCGTTGTGGCGGGCATGGAATCAAAGGTTCCGGCGCCGCTGGGCGTGGCCGTCCGCAACTGCCGCAGTGTGACCGACAAGGTTCAGAACGGCACGCTGAAATTAACCGTGCCGGAGGGGACATGGCGCGTGTCGCTGTTTCACACAATGCCCGGCGGTTTCGACTACGCCAACCCGGACGCCTGCAGGGCGCTGCTGTCGATTGTGCACGGCGAGATAGAGAAACGGTTCAAGGACGAGCTGGGCAAGAGTATCGCGGGTTCTTTCCAGGACGAATTCCCGGAGGTGCCGCGTTTTTCAAAAAGGATGACGGAGGAGTTTCGCGCCCGCGCCGGGTATGACCTGATGGAACGGCTGCCCGCGCTGTATGACGATGTCATCGACCGCTTTGGCGACCCGGCGGGGCCGGGCACCGTGCAGATTCGCTGCGCCGCAAACGACATTGCGGCGGCGCTGCTGGAGGACGCCTTCTTCAAGCCGCTTTTCGACTGGCACGAGAAATACGGCATGCTCTGCGGCTACGACCAGTGCCACCGCAGCGCAGACCCCCAGGGCGGCGACATGCGCTATGTGGACTATTTCAAAACGATGCGCCATTACCAGGTGCCGGGCAACGACATGGACGGCGACGCGAAACCGCACCAGGGTATCGCCGACCTGTACCACCGCCCGCGGGTCTGGCTCGAGGGTTTCCACTCCAGCGGATGGGGGCAGACGCTGGAAGAAATCGCAACGCTGCTGCACCCCTTCTATGCGAACGGAAGCACGCTGTTTAATCCCCACGCCATCTACTATTCAGTCCACGGCTCGTATTGGGAATGGGCCCCGCCGGACACGGGTTGGCGCCAGCCCTACTTTGCCCATTACCCGGTGCTGGCGGACTATGTGTCCCGGCTGTCCTATGTGCTCTCGCAGGGCACCCATGTCACCAACCTGGCCGTGCTGCGCCCGACCTCGGCGGTCCATGCCTATGCCGGCTTTGTGGAGAACCCCGGCGCCGAGCGCTGTTCCGACGTGTACTGGAAATGCCAGGAATCGCTGCGCGCCGAGCAGCTGGACTACCTGGTGATGGACGAGGACTCGCTGGCGCGCGCGAAGGTGGCCGATGGCGCGCTGAAGGTGAGCGGCATGACGCTTCATGCAATCGTGCTGCCTTCGGCGCGGGTGTTGGGCGCCGCGGCGGTTAACAATCTGGTTTCTTTTGCCACGGCGGGCGGACTGGTGATTGTTGCGGGCGATCCCCCCGAGTGGTCGGCCGACCGCGTCTTGTCCGAGACAGCCTTTGCCGAGAAGGCGCAGGCGCTGCTCGCGCGCTCGGTGCTTGTCGAGGACCCCGTCCGGGTGGCCGCGGAGGTGCTGGCGAAAATGCCCCGCGACTTGCAGGAGAAGAATCCCGTCCTGCACCGGCGCATCGGGGACCGCGATGTGTATTTTGTCCTGTCCGACACCGGCACCGAGGGCAAGGGCAAGGCGCGCTTCGAGATTAACAAGTGCAAACTGTGGGAGACCCCGGCGGCGCAGTATGAGCACGGCGACTACACTTTTGGCGTGGACGGCATCCCCGAATACTGGGACGCGCTGACCGGCGAGGTGCGGCCGTTGTACAACTACGCCCGCAAAGACGGCCGGACACGGGTGGAAACTGAGCTGAACGAAACGCCCGCGCCGCTGATTGCCCTGCGGCCTGCGACACCGACAGACCCTGTCAGCATCGAGTCCGATTTGGACGTGACGGCATGCCTGCGCGAAGGCGGCACGGTAAAGGTGGAGGGTATACCGCGCGCGGGCGCGGCCATGCAGGCTCCCGCGGAGCACCGGGTGCGCGTGACCTATGGCGACGGGGTCTATGAGAGCCGCGCCCCGGCCCAGCCGGTGGTCCGCACCGAATTGCCCGGTCCCTTTGCCTGCGCGCTGGAGCCGAGCTGCGAGAACTCGGACGGCAGTTTCGCATGGCCACCCTCGGCGGGTAACATTCCGGTCGTGGTGCGCAAATTCAAGTGCCAGGTGGAGCAACCAGCGGATGACAAGACGGCATGGACCCAGCCGGATTTTGATGACAGTGCATGGGAGCCGGCGCTTGCCTCCTTCGGCCCGCGTGTCTTGTGCACCGGGCCAGTGACTTTGTCTCCGGGTGAC
>CAIUWO010000468.1 GCA_903902895.1 Candidatus Hydrogenedentota bacterium
CCCCGGCCCGGAAACGGACCGGGGGCGGTTCTCCTGTTCGACCCCTTCAGGGTCGGAACGATAGGTTAACGCCAACCCCGGGTTCCGCTTCGCTGCACCCGGGGCTATTCACATTTGCCCCCTTCGGGGGCGCGAAGATGGGCTCGATGTAGCCGAACTTCTCCTCCTGTTCATCCCGACCATCCATGCGTTGCTCTTCGGATTCTTCTGAATTCTGACTCCTGAATTCTGGATTCTCCGGGCGCGGTCACGCCGCGCCTCCCGTTTTCCTTTTCCCGCCCGAATTGCGTATCCTATCCCCCGCTTTCAACGAGATCAGGAAACCACCAAGTCAAGGGAGTTTTTGCCATGTTCAGGATGATTGCTTCTGTTGCCGTGATGACGGCGTTTGTATTCGCGGGATTCGTTGCGCCCGCATCGGCCGCGGACAGCGGCATGTATGTGTCCATGCGCGACGCCTATCTCGGGCCGGAAATTTTCCCGACGATCGCCGAGGGTTTGAAACAGCTCGCGATTGATTCTGTGGAGCTGACCCTTACCCGCGATTTCACCGTCGCCGCGCTGGACTCTGACGACCGGGTCGAACTGAAGACGGACGAGGACGCCAAGGCATACCGCAGGAAGGCGGACGAGTTGGGCGTCAAGGTCTGCGGCCTGCTCACCGCCTGCGATTTCAGCGCGGGCAACATGGCGGACAACAGCGCCTGGATTGGGCGTTCCATTGAACTGGCCGACCTGCTCGGCGCCCCCGCGGTGCGCATCGACTCGGCGATGAAGAAGGAGAAGGAACTCCCCTTTGAGACGCGCGTGAACCTGTTTGTTGAGGGCCTCAAGGGCGCGCTCGACAAGACGGCCGACTCCAAGGTCACGCTCGGTATCGAGAACCACGGGTTCCAGGGCAACAACCTGGCCTTCCTGCTGAACGTGTTCATGCTGGTCGGCAATGAGCGGCTGGGCTCGACGATGGACTCGGGCAATTTCTACTGGCGCGGCTATCCGCTGGGCGAGGTGTATGGC
The DNA here is from genome assembly GCA_903902895.1 of Candidatus Hydrogenedentota bacterium. GTDB lineage: Bacteria > Hydrogenedentota > Hydrogenedentia > Hydrogenedentales > CAITNO01 > CAITNO01. Next base: position 1,018 of record CAIUWO010000468.1, read on the forward strand.
ATTCTGCGCGTGCTTTCTCCGCATGCCAAGCACACGCACATGAAAAACATTAAGTACCCCGAGGACCAGCGCGAAGTCACGCGCGAGGCGGGCTGGAAATACAGTGAGTACGCCTGCCCGCTGGACGAGGGCGACATCGACATGGCCAAGGTGGTCGGCATGCTCGCCGCCGCCGGCTACAGGGGCGATGTCTGCATTGAGGACGAGTCCGTGGGCAATCTCAAGACGAAGGAAGAGAAGGCGGCGGTGTGCAAACGCAATGTGGACCACCTCAAGAAGGCCATTGCGGGCGTGAAGTAACGCCGCGGACGCGCCCATTTTCGGAGTGCGGCGGCCATGCCGCCGCTTTGCCTGCCGGGGCCGTGCCCCGGGGGCGCGAAGTGCAACCCGCCAAGGCGGATAGACTTCGCGGACAAGTGCGTTCCCAAGTGAAACTTGGGAACAAGAGCAAGAAAGAATCAAGACGACACCGTCATTGCGAGCAAAGCGAAGCAATCTCCTGCCCGCCAGGAACCGGACCGCTTTGCACGGTTTCAAGAGATTGCCTCGTCGGACTGTGTCCCTCTCGCAATGACGGGACGAGACATTCGGGCAAGACAGTAACCAATATCTGGAGACGACATGATGCTTTCCCTGCTGTGCGCCACGCTTAGTTTTGCCGCCGCGACGGACGCGGCACCACAGAATCCGATTCCCGTGCATGCCACAGCCCTGTTGCAAGCCTGGGAACTGCTGGACCGGCAGGTGCAGGCCGAGCCGGGCGAGTATGCGGTGTGGGCCTGGGTACAGGCGGAGAAGTCGGCCACCGTAAGCGTGGACGGCAGGGAACTGAAGACGGACAAGGCGCCCAAGCGCGCAAAAGACAGGGAGCCCGCGAACTACTGGGTCAAGGCCGGGGTGGTGACGCTCGACGGAAAGCCTGTTTCCATCACGCTGACCGATGCCTCCGCCGTTGCGCTCGGCAAGGACGGGTTTGAACCGGAAAAGGTCATGGAGGATGCAATGGTGTGCAACGGCGGCGAATCGGTGTCGGACCGCAGACTGAACCAGTCGCGGCACACCAACACAATCTTTGTGATGCCCAAGTACGAAACCCGCGAGCAGTGGGAGGCCAAGGCGGACAGCATCCGCCGGCGCATGCTGCTCAGTTCGGGACTGGTGCCCATGCCGGAGAAGACGCCGCTGAATCCCGTTGTTTTCGACAAAATCGACCACGGCGACTATACGGTGGAAAAGGTGCATTTCGAGGTGGTGCCGGGCTTTCTGTGCACGGGCAACCTGTACCGCCCCAAGGGCGCCGGCCCGTTTCCGGCCATTGTGAACCCGCACGGCCACTGGAAGAACGGCCGCCTGGAAAACACCGACCTGTGCTCGGTGCCGGGGCGCTGCATCACCTTTGCGCGGATGGGCGCCGTGGCGTTCACCTATGACATGATCGGCTACCAGGACAGCCGCCAGTTCGTGCACCGCGGCGGAGGCGAACTCGACAAACTCTGGGGGGTCCATCCCTTTGCGCTGCAACTGCTCACCAGCATCCGCGCCGTCGATTTCGTCAGCGGGCTGGAGGGTGTGGACCCCGAACGCATCGGCTGCACCGGCGCGTCCGGCGGCGGCACGCAGACCTTCGCACTGTACACCATCGACCCGCGCGTCAAGGTGGCCGCGCCGGTGAACATGATCTCGTCAACCATGCAGGGCGGGTGCGTGTGCGAGAACGCGCCGCTGATCCGCTACAGCAACTCGAACATGGAAATCGGCGCGATGATGGCGCCCAGGCCGCTGCTCATGGTCGCCGCCACGGGCGACTGGACCCGCGAGACGCCGCGGGTGGAGTATCCGGCCATCCGCAGCATCTACGCGCTCTACGGCGC
>CAIUWO010000469.1 GCA_903902895.1 Candidatus Hydrogenedentota bacterium
AAGGATGCTGCGATGGGCATGCTCGACATAGCGGTGGTGGCCGGATTATTCCTCTTCCTGCTCGTGGCGGCTTTCAAGGCAGGTAGCTACAGCCGTGGTGTCTCCGGGTTTCTGGCCGCAAATCGTTGCGCGGGCCGCTATCTGCTCACCTTGGCCGATGGTATCGCTGCGGTAAGTGCCCTGGCCTTTATCGGCACCTTCCAGCAGTATTACGAGGCGGGTTTTCCTGCCGACTGGTGGGGTTGCATGACCGCACCGGTGAGCCTTGCCCTCACCTTGACCGGATTCATCATCTATCGCTTCCGCGAGACCCGCGCCATGACCATCGCGCAGTTCTACGAGATGCGGTACAGTCGCCGATTCCGGATTTTCGCCGGTTTTCTCGCGTGGTTCGCCGGGGTCATCAATTACGGCATATTTCCTTCTGTCATGGCCACTTTCCTCATTCATTTTTGCGGGATTCCCGAATACATCGGGCATGTCGGGCCGCTCGAGGTCAATGTCACCCTAGGCGCAGTCATGTTTGTGCTCCTGGGGGTCGCCGTGACCATCACCCTGCGGGGCGGACAACTCGCCATCATGGTGACCGACTTTTTTCAGGCGCAATATGTCAACGTGGTGTTCCTCGTCATCATGGTCGTACTGCTATACAAATTTGGTCTGACAGACATCTTTGCGACACTCGAAAAGGCACCGGAAGGCAAATCACTGCTCAATCCCTTCAAGCAGGGGAAAATCCCCGATTTCAACGCCTGGTTCTTTGTCATTGGCGCTTTCAACGCCGTCTATACCTACATGGCATGGCAGGGCAATCAGGGATTCAACTGCGCGGCGAAAAGTCCGCATGAGGCGAAGATGGCGAAGGTCTTGGGGCAGTGGCGCATGGGCGTCACCTGGACCGTCATTGCGCTCATCCCCATCTGCGCCTATGTTCTCCTGAACGGGAATCTCTTCCCCGAAGAAGCCGCGCGTGCCCGCGCCGCGATTGAGGCCGTCAGCGACCCCGGCCTGCAACGCCAGCTGATGGTTCCCCTCGCGCTGCGAGAGATGCTGCCTGCGGGCGTCCTCGGCTTGTTTGTGGCGGCCATGCTCGCCGCCGCCATATCCACCGACGAGTCCTACCTGCATTCGTGGGGCAGCATCTTTGTTCAGGATGTCGTGCTGCCGCTGCGTAATCAGACCATCGAACCGGAGCAACATCTTCGCTGGTTGCGTCGCTCCATTCTGGGAGTGGCCGTCTTTGTGTGGTGTTTCGGCATGCTCTTCCCGCTGCAGGAATACATATTCATGTACTGGGCCATCACCGGAGCGATCTACACGGGGGGCGCAGGCTCCGTCATTATCGGCGGGTTCTATTGGAAGCGCGCCACCACGGAGGGTGCGTGGGCCGGGATGATTGTCGGTTCCACCCTGGCCGTCATCGGCACCATCATCAACAACCTGTTCTGGCCGAACATGCTGCCCGCACTGAAAGCCACCTACCCCGACATCGCCTGGCTGCAAGCCCTGCCCAAGGAATTCTGGTTGAACGGCATGGAGATGTTTGTGCTGGCCTGCTGCTGTGCGATTGCCTCCTACGTCATCACCTCCCTCCTCACCAAACCCGACCCGAATTTTGATCTGGACAAGCTCCTGCGCAGGGGAAAATACGCCATAGAGGGCGAGCGCCGCGCCGTGAACACCCGCAAAAACTGGCTCTATACCCTGCTGGGCATCGACGAGGAATACACCCGTTTCGACAAGTTCCTGGCCTATTCTCTCTTCGTCTGGATGATGTTCTGGTTCCTCACCTTCATCGGTGGCACGCTCTACGGGCTGAACTTTGAAACCAGCGACGCCGCCTGGGCGAAATGGTGGGTCTTCCGTCTTGGCGTGTGGCTGAGCGTCGGCACTATCACCGTCGTATGGTTCCTCTGGTGCGGATTTCGCGACCTCAAGGAAATGATCCGCCACCTGCGCACCCTGAAGGAAGATGAAAAGGATGACGGATCCGTCCAGCGAGACGAAACGACCGGGCAATACGGGGAGGACGGCCGATAGGCTCGTCCGCCGTTCACGTGAGATTTCAAGAATAGCGAATCGGAATATCGGGTAGACGCGGAAGCGGACCCGGTATATGATGCCAATGTGGTATCGGGATCTCAGTACAGGGGCCGCTGTCCTTACAGATGCGTCCCGGCGGGAGGAGACACACTATGTTTCAGAGTCTATGGCTCTTGGCGTTGGCGGGAACTTTCGGGGCGGCACAGGCCACGCCGATGCCCCCATTGAGTACCTCGCAGTTGGCCCACACTGGGGTGCGGGTGGCGGCCGTCCAAATGGAAGGCACGTGGATGTGGCAGGGGAACGACGATGCACCCAAAGCCACCACCGACCAGGTCATCGAGTTCATCGACCGTGCGGGCAAGGACCAAGCGGACTTGGTGGTGTTTCCCGAGTTGCTGCTCGGCAAGTTCAAGGTTCCCAACGAAACAACCCTGCGTATTGGCGAGGCGGCCGCGCGTAATCACCTCTATGTCATCGCCGGATGCTTTGAGATCCTCGACGAAGCGGGCAACTACGGCAACAGCGCCCTGATCTTCGACCGTTCTGGCGCGGTCGTAGGCCGCTACTTCAAGTCCCATGCCGCACTGGGTGAACCGCCCTATCTGTGGCCCGGCCGCGCGGACGACCCCGAGCAACTCATGACGCCCGGCTCGGATTTCCCCGTCTTCGATTTCGATTTCGGACGGGTCGGCATTTTCACCTGTTATGACGGCTATTTCCCGGAACCCGCACGAATTCTGGCCTTGAAAGGCGCGGAAATTCTCGTGTGGATGAATGCGCGTCAAGGCGGCATCGAGGATTACATCGTCAAGACCGTCCTGCATCAGAACTACGTGCACATGGTCTGCACCAACAAATCCTTTGGAAGCGGCACGATGATTGCCGAATGGCCCAACAAGATTGATAAGATCCTTACTGAACCGAAGGTGGACTATATCCTTGCGGAACTGCCGCTGGCGCATCTGCGTGAAGCCCGCAAACATGCGCGAGAGTTCTTTCAGCGCAGGCCGGAGATCTTTTCAGAGATTATTCAGGAACAGCCCGTCTGGAACGAGTATGCCAACCTGCCCGAAAACCCCGGTCTCACCCAAGGATGGACCGAAGTGCGGCCCGTGAAAGTGGACAAGCCGGTGGCGCCTGATCCCGCCATGGCTGAGGGACAGGATCTGTCTTGGCTGGCCGTGGAGATGCGCGCAAAGTGGATGGAGGGTTGGATTACCCTGCGTCTTCCCGAGACCCTGCAATCGGATATCGGCTGTCATTTCATTGACCACAAGATCAGCACTCTGCAACAAATGAGCCCGCTGGATCCTTGGCCGCAATGGAAACTCAACGAAAAAACCGGTGAATGGCGCTACGAATGCACCACCAAGGAAGGCCTCTACTTTTCTGCGGCGGCACGTCCTTACCGGGACACTGTTTTCCTGGAATTCACCGCGCGCAATGAAACGGGCCACCGTCTCGATTTCGTGGATGCCAACCCGTGCTTCGCCATGGACGGCGCGGCGGATTTCCATCAAGCCTGGAAACTGGACCCGATTCACGCACTCATCAATGGCCAGTGGACGTCGCTCGCACTGACCACGCCCACCCCGGCAGAGAAGGGGCGCGAACCGTGGATTGCCATGCTGGCCAAGGACGCGAAAAACCGCTTTGAAGGCCCCAAGGACAGTCCCACCTGGTGGCTGCTCGACCAAGCCGCCGACTGCAATTTGCTGGGGTCAGTTTCTGTGGACGGAAAACATCTGGTGGCCTACGTGTGGGATCAAAGCCCGAGGGTCATGATGAGCAACACCGGCCATCCGTGTCTGCATACCGGGCCGAGCGAGGGCC
>CAIUWO010000470.1 GCA_903902895.1 Candidatus Hydrogenedentota bacterium
GAGTAGCCCATAAGCAGTGTGCCCGACGGCAGGCGCACAGCGCGGTGGCATTTGCCGCAGGTGTAGCGGTGGTTCATGGGAATCTCGAAAGGTTCCCCCCAGTTCTGGCCGTTATCCTCGCTGCGCACGCACCAGGTCTTGGAGCTGCGGATCCCCTCGGTAAAGTCCACTGTGGTGCAGGAGACCAGCACCGCCCTGCCGAGCACAACAATGCTCGGGTCGGCGTCCAGCAGGCCCGGATGGTCGATGAGCGTCTTCTGCCCGGTCCAAGTGCACAGTCCGTCGCGCGAACGCACGCCCACCACGCCGAAGTCGCTCGAGTCCGGCATGTAACGCGACCAGACCACGAGAACGCTGTCATCCTCCAACCGGGCCATGCAGGGCAGCCCGTGGTTCCAGCCGTCCCCGTGCGACGCAAGCGTGGCCTGCGCGAAAAAGGCATAGTCGGCCTGTTGTGCGGGCGCGCCGGCCAGCAGCGCCATCGCCAGGACAAGCAACGCATTCATGGCAGCCTCCCGTGGACCGTTGACTGCGGTGGTCCACTGCCCCATGGGACACGATGTGCAAGGGCGTTGTCAATCCGGTAATATAGCTGCAACCGCATTCTCGCCAATCTGCCCCTCCCCCGCTGCCGGGCATGGTATACTCCGCCGCGTATTTGCTCCCTTACTGGAATCACCACTGGAAGCTCACTTGTGCAACGCCTGCTGAATCTAAGCCGTCTCTCCCCTGCCAAGGCCCTGTGTTTGTGCCTGGGCGTAGGTTTTTTGCTGTGCCTGCCGGGGCTGCAACTGGGCCTGGTGGCCGATGACTACATGCACATCGCCGTTCTGGACAAGCTTCTTCCCGTCGGCGGACCTTTGGACCTGTTCGACTGGGCGCCGGGGGACCCGGCGGTGCTGCAGCCGCGCATTGCGCGGGGGCCCTATCCGTGGACCACGACACCGGATGTTCGGGTCGTGTTCTTCCGTCCGCTTTCCTCGGCGCTGATTGCGCTGGACCACATGCTGTTCAAGAACTGGGTGCCGCTGCAGCACCTGCACTCCACGCTCTGGTACGGACTCATCATTCTTGCGTGCCATCTGCTGTTTCGCAGGCGCCTGCCGGGGACGGTGGCCTTTCTGGCGCTGCTGCTGTTCGCGATGGACGAGTCGCATTTGTTTGCTGCGGTGTGGCTGGCCAACCGCAACGCGCTGGTGGCGGCGGTGCCCGCGCTGTTCGGCCTGGTTGCGCACCTGCGCTGGCGCGAGGACGGCTGGAAACCCGGCCTGCCGTTGTCGCTGCTGGGCTATGCCGTGGGGCTGCTCGGCGGCGAGACGGCGCTGGGCGTGCTGGCCTATCTGGCAGCGTATGAACTCTTTGCCGCCCCGGGCCGCTGGCCGCGGCGGCTGGCCGCGTTTCTTCCCGCGACCGTGCTTGTGCTCGCCTATCTGGGACTGTACAAGGCGCTGGGGTACGGCGCTTCGGGATCGGGGTTTTACATCGACCCGATTGGCGAGCCCTGGGCGTTTCTTTCACGCGCGCCGGGCCGCATGCTGGCGCTGGTCGGCGCGCAGTTGGTCGGATTCCCGGCGGACCTGTGGGCGCTGGGTGCCTATGTGCGCCCCCTGTCTGCCTTCTCAGGCCTCGCGGGCGTCGCGCTGATTGCGGCGCTTCTGAAAACCCATTGGTCCCTTGTTTCAGAACAGGAGCGGCGTTTGCTGTCGTGGATGGTGCCCGGCGCCGTGCTGTCCATGCTTCCCGTGGCGGCGACGGTGCCGACGAGCCGCTTGCTGCTCGTGCCGTCGGTGGGAATCAGTGTGCTGCTGGCGGTGGTGCTCCATGCGTGGTGGCAGGGGCGCAAATCCGCCATCATGCCGCGGTGGCATGCCGCGGCCTGCTGGTTCCTCGTCGCCATTCACCTGCTGCTTCCCGTGGCGGCCTGGCCGGCGGCCACGGTGGGCTTCTCGCTCATCGGCAGACAGATAGAACGGAACGCCTTTTCGCCCGAGACGGACGCGGCCATGGCGGGGGCAAGCCGGTACGTGCTGCTGGTCGCGCCCGATCCCATGGTCAACGTGTACATACCGATCATGCGCGCCGTGAGGCGGCATGAGCCAATGCCGGAAAGCTGGCTGATCGTCTCCCCCACTCCCTACCCGCACCGCATCCGGCGCACTTCCCCGACGCGTCTGGAAATTGAAATCGTCGGCGGCAGCATCGGCAACCAGCTGGCCGACTTCCTTTTCAGCAACGGCGAACACCCCTTCCGCAAAGGCCATCAGGTGCCGGTCTTGGGCGCGGTCATCACCGTGCTGGAGGCCAACGACATTGGACCGACCAAGATGGCGGTCGAGTTCGACCGGCCCCTGGAAGACCCGGCGCTCCGCTTTCTCAGCGCAAAGAACGGAATCCTGGAGCGCATGGCCATCCCGGCGGTCGGGGAGGAACTGTTAATCCCGGCGCAGCGAAGCCTGATTTCCAGTCTGGGGCGGCCCTAGCAGGCGCGGGTTTGACTGTGTTGGGAGCTATCAAGTTCAGAGAATACGGGGGTAAACCTATGATGGTGCGATGCTGACACCCCGGTTTCCGGATTGAAGTCAAATCGTCATGGCTTGTTGAATTGCAGACAGGCCGGGTCAATCCGGGACAGGGGTCTGGCATGCCATGAATCGTGCAGTTCTATTTTCTTTTCTCTGCTTCCTCTTTGCCGCGCAGGGTGCTCCCGCCGATGTTGCCCCGGGCGCTTGCATGTCCATTGACCGGATGGGCGCGGGTGTTCCGGCGGGGTGGGGCGTTCGGGGAGAGCGCTATGACTGGTCGGCAGCCCCGGAGTCCGGGCCGTTGGGCGTGGGGGCGGCACAACTCCGGCTTGGGGCCAAGGGTGAGGTGACGCTCATGTCCCCCGCATGCGCACTGCCCGCAGGCAAGCCGTATGCCCTGTCGTGGTGGATGCGCTCGGAACCGGCCGGGGCGACGGTTTCGGTCAGGCTGCGCGATAACTACACCGACAAAGTCGTCGCCTTTGACCAACAGGCCGCCACGGCGGACAGCGCCTGGCAACAGGTGGCCCTCTCGGAGCTTCTGAAGCCAACGGACAGGCTGCGTTATTTCCTGCAGGTGGACATCCGGGGAGACAACTGCGTGCTGTATCTCGATGGCCTGCACTTTGGGGCGCAGGCCGCAGACACGCCTCCCGTCCTATTCCCAGCCACCGTCACACTTCGCCCGGAGGAACCCTGGGGTCTCGTCACGGGTGACGCGCCCCTGCGATTGCAGGCCGTCGTGGCCGGTGCAACCCGCCCCGGCTGCCGGCTGATGGTCCATGCAGTCCACGTCAACGGACGGCAAGCTGATCTGCCGCCCGTTTCACTGGATGCCTCCGGCCTCTGGAAAGACACTATTGCCGTCACGGGAGACATCGCGCGGGACTTTGGCATGCTGCGGGTGGAGGCAACCGTGGTTGGCCCGGACAACACGCCTTTGTCGGCCATGGGCGAAACGCTGCTGTCGCGCGCGCCCGAGCCCGTTCCGGGGCCGCTGCCCGATTCGCCTTTCGGCGTCCATGTGTCGCTGCGCGAACCGGACCTGACGGCGGTGGCCAAACTGGGCTACAAGTGGTGCCGCATCCATGACGCCTCGGGCATCACCAAGTGGGGCCTGATCGAGCCCGAACCGGGCAAATGGCTCTGGCATGACGACGCGGTCTCGCTGGCGCGCGGGCACGGCCTGAGCATCGTTGGCATGCTTGACAGCGCGCCGGTCTGGGAAAGCCACAACCCCATTACGGACGGGTACTGGAGCATCTGCCACGCGCCGGAGAACCTCGACCTCTGGCGCAACTACGTCCGCAGGGTGGTGGAGCATTACGCGGGCGTGATCGACGACTGGGAGGTGTGGAACGAGCCCTGGAACATGAACGCGGCGGGCTTTTTCGCGGGCGGCTCGCCGTGGCTGTATGCCGCCCTGCTGGAGTCGGCCTTCACCGAAGCCAAAAGCGCCAATTCCAAGAGCACCGTGCTCGGCGTGAACACCTGGCCGCCGCTGTGGGACCGGGCCGTGCTGGCCATGGGCGCTTATCCCTATTACGACCAGCTTTCATTTCACCGGTACGACGGCACGCTGCACGGACGGCCAAACGACGCCATCGCCCAGGTTGCCAGGCGGCTTGAAAAGGAGCAGTCCCCCTACGGCACGCCCAAGCCGCTGGTCGCAACCGAGGGCGGACCCGATGTCATGGGTTTTCACGGGTCCTTCTTTTCCTTTGCCGACACGTCTGTTTCCGGCGACTGGTCCCACGGTGCCAACCAGTTCGC
>CAIUWO010000471.1 GCA_903902895.1 Candidatus Hydrogenedentota bacterium
AGTATATACTTCAGTATAGACAGAAAGGAGTAAGCATCATGTACACCGCTAAATTTTTAGCCAACGGAGGCAGCCAAGCCGTGCGCCTGCCCAAGGAATACCAGTTTGCCACGAGCGAGGTGTGTGTTAATCGCATCGGCGACATGGTGGTCTTGTTCCCCAAGGAGAAGGGATGGGATATTCTTGAGCAAAGTTTGGAGCAATTCCCTGAGGATTTCATGGCTGAACGCGACCAGGCTGGTCCGGTCGAGGAACGTGAGTCACTGTGATCCGGTACATGCTCGATACCAGCATTTGCATAGAACTGATTCGCAAGCGGGACAACAACATCCTTCAGCGGCTTAGGTCATGTGAGATGAACGAGGTGGGTATTTCCGTAATTGTGCTTGCCGAACTGTTCCACGGTGTCGGGAAGAGCAGCAAGCCTGAACAGGCCCGCTTTGCATTGCGTGACATGTGTGCCCCGCTCGAAATTCGTTCCTTTGAAAACGCCGCCGCGGTTGCCTATGGAAGAATCCGCGCAGACTTGGAGCGCGCCGGTCAAACCATCGGCCCCATGGACACTCTTATTGCCGCCCATGCCCTTGCCGAAAATGCGGTGCTGGTGACCAACAACGAACGGGAATTTCGGCGGGTGAGGGGGTTGGTGGTGGAAAATTGGACTTTAGATATGTAGCTAATTTAGAAAGAGGCTGGAGGAAAGCATTCTGTGAAGACAAGGTATGTACTCGTTGATTGTGAGAATGTGCAACCGGACGGTTTTGAAAAGCTCCGTGACGATGCATTCAAAGTGAAGATGTTCATCGGTGCGAAACAAAACACCCCAAAGAATGCCAAGAAGGCGCTGGAGCTTCTTGGAGAGCATGCCGAGCGTATAGACATTTCGGGTAGCGGAAAGAATGCTGCGGACTTTCACATCGCCTACTACATTGGCCGGCTTTCAGTCGAATCCAAAGACGTCCTCTTTTACGTCGTCTCGAAAGACAAGGGGTTTGATCCGCTCATAAAGCACCTTCAAATGCACGGGGTTAATTGCTCAAGAGTTGCCTCATTGGAGAAGATCGTCCCAACAAAACCCGTTCCCAAGCCAGAAACCGCTGGAGCGAAAGCGGCCCCCGAGGCAAAACCCAAGGCGACAAAGGCGGTTCCAAAGAAGAGGCCAACCACAGCAAATGAGGCGGGCCCCCATACAAAGCAAGCGACGACGAAAGCAATCCCCAAGAAAAAGCCCGTCAAGACAAAGCCAGTTCCGAAGACAAAACCGACAATAGCAAAAGTGGCAGAAGACACCAAGGCCGGCATGGCAAAGCGCAGCAAATCAACGCGGATTCCAACTTTGTCAAACAAAGAGCGCAAAGCCCTTTCCGGAATACCGGCTGCTGTAAGCAGCCCCGCGCAGTCTTCTGCTCAAGAAAGCGCTGCTCATGGAAAGAAGCCAACCACTGCAAAGGCCGACGTTCCAAACCCTCGGAAGGTCTCTGCCATCCCCTTGTCCGCAGCAAGCCTTGCTGATAAGGTCATTACAAATCTAGGCACGGGAAGAAAACCAGGTCTATTGGAAAATTTGAAGAGCACTATCAAGGACTTATTCATGGAACTGATCAACAAACCACTAAGCAGCGGCGAAATTGACGCAACTATTGAAGAAATGAAAAGACGGCGGTTTATCAAAGTCGCGGATGGTGTAATATCTTATATTGCACCGTATAAACAGGTTCCCTAGAAATTGTCTTGCTAAAGCCAAGCACCCCCCGCGCCCATGGCGCGGGGGGTGCTGTCGTCATCGCGTAATGTGTGCCGCGGCTCAGGCCTTGAAGAAGCCCGCCTTGTTGCGGACGCGCAGGCGCAGGGCGTTGAGCCGGATGAAGCCGGTGGCATCGGCCTGGTTGTAGGCGCCTTCGTCCTCTTCGAAGGTGCTGATCTTGGTGTCGTAGAGAGTCTTTTCGGCCTTGCGGCCGACCACCGTGCAGGTGCCCTTGTAGAGCTTGACGCGCGCCGTGCCGGTCACGTTCTCCTGGCTCTTGTCGACGTAGGTCATGAGCGCGTCCATCTCGGGCGAGTACCAGAAGCCGTTGTAGATGAGCTGGGCGATTTTCGGGGAAAGCAGGTCGCGCTGGAGCATGACCTCGCGGTCCATGGTGAGCGACTCGACGGCGCGGTGCGCGGCGTAGAGGATGGTGCCGCCGGGCGTCTCGTACACGCCGCGTGACTTCATGCCCACGAAGCGGTTCTCGACCATGTCCATGCGGCCGACGCCGTTGGCGCCGCCGAGCGCGTTGAGCTTGGTCAGCAGCGCGACGGGGCCGAGCTTTTCGCCGTTGACGGCGACGGGCGTGCCCTGTTCAAAATCGACCTCGACATAGGTCGCCGTGTCGGGCGCCTTTTCGGGCGAGGTGCTCAGCACGAACATGTCGTCGGGCGGCTCGTTCCACGGGTCTTCCAGGATGCCGCCCTCGAAGGAGATGTGAAGCAGGTTGCGGTCGGACGAGTAGGGCTTGGCCTTGGTCACGGGCACGGGGATGCCGTGCTCCTGCGCGTAGGCCACCATTTTCTCGCGCGAGTTGAGCGTCCACAGCGGGTCGCGCCAGGGCGCGATGATGCGCACGCCCGGCTCCATGGCCATGGCGGTCAGCTCGAAGCGCACCTGGTCGTTGCCCTTGCCGGTGGCGCCGTGGGAGACGGCGTCGGCGCCGGTGGCGCGCAGCGCCTCGATCATGCCCTTGGCGATGATGGGCCGCGCCACGCTGGTGCCGAGCAGGTAGTTGCCCTCGTACATCGCGTTGGCGCGCATGGCCGGGAACACGAAGTCGCGGACAAACTCCTCCTTGAGGTCGCCCACGATGGCCTCGACCGCGCCGGTCTTGAGCGCCTTGACGCGCGCCTCCTCCAGCTCCTCGCCCTGGCCCACATCGGCGATGTAGGCGACCACGTCGGCCTGGTAGGCCTCCTGCAGCCATTTCAGAATGATGGACGTGTCGAGCCCGCCCGAATAGGCCAGCACAATCTTTTTAACCTTGGCGCTCATGTCATGCTCCTTTACTTTTTAGCCACAGAGGGCACAGAGAACACAGAGTAGTTCAGCGCGGCAGGACCGCGAACACCGCAACTAAAGTGACAGGCGTTTGACGCCGTCCACCAGCCTTGCCTGCCCGAAGTTGATAAGCAGGGCGCGCTTCAAGTTCATGGCCCTCAGATAAGAGAGCGTTTGCGCCGTCGCAACTTCAGGCACATTGGACAGAGACTTCAACTCGACAATCACCTCATCCTCCACCAGCAAATCAAGACGCTGCCCCTTGATGGGGAAACCCTTGTACATAATGTCAATCTCAACCTGCCGCGCGTACCGAATGCCGCGCAGGTCAAACTCACGGCACAGGGCAATCTCGTAGATCAACTCCAGCAGGCCGGGTCCGAGTATCCGGTGCACTTCTATGGCGGCCGCAATGATTTTCTCTGTCAGTGCGTCACTCATAATCCAAAACCCTCGGTGCTCTCTGTGCCCTCTGTGGCTATATGCCCTGCTTTCCCCCGCGCAGCAGCGTGGCCAGCACGGCCTTCTGCGCGTGGAGCCGGTTTTCGGCCTCGTCGAAGACGATGGACCGCGGGCTGTCGATGACCTCGTCGGTCACCTCCTGGCCGCGGTGCGCGGGCAGGCAGTGCATGAACACGGCGTCGGGTTTCGCCAGCGACATCAGTTTAGCGTTGACCTGGTAGGGCGCGAAAATCTCCGCGCGCGCGGTCGCCTCGTCCTCCTGGCCCATGCTCGCCCACACGTCGGTGTACACCGCGTCGGCGCCGTGCACGCCCGCCTCAACGTCGTGCGTGACCACGAACTCGCCCTTCGCCTCGCGCCGGGCGCAGGCGGTGATTTCCGGGTCGGCCTCGTAGCCGGGCGGGCACACCAGCGTCAGGTTGAGCGGCACGCGCCGGGCGAAGTTGGCCCACGAGTGGAACACGTTGTTGCCGTCGCCGACGAAGGCGACCTTGAGGCTGCCCAGGTCGCGGCCCTTGTGCTCGCGCAGCGCCTGCACATCGGCCAGAATCTGGCACGGGTGCAGCAGGTCCGTCAGGGCGTTGATCACGGGAATCTTGACGCACCGGGCCATCTCGACCACATGGTCGTGGCGGTAGGTGCGCGCCATGATCCCGTCCACCCAGCGCTCCAGGTTGTGCGCCATGTCGGCCACCGACTCGCGCCGGCCCAGCACGTCGTCGATCAGCACGGTCTTGCCGCCGAGCTGGTACATGCCGATCTGGAAGGTGAGCCGCGTGCGCAGGCTCGGCTTCTCGAAGATCAGCGCCAGCGTCTTGCCGTGCAGCAGCGGGTGCGGCGCGCCGTCCTGCTGCATCTTCTTCAGCCGGTCGGCAAGGTCAAGAAAGCCCAGAATCTCCTCGCCGGTGAAATCGGCCAGGCTGATGAAATCCTTTACCATCCCAGTTCTCCCAGAACGCGGTCGAGCGCGTTCACCGCATGGTCGATGTCGCCCTCGGAAACGATGAGCGGCGGCAGGAACCGGACCACATTGGGCCCGGCGGGCCCGCAGATAATGCCCGCATCCAGCAGGGCGCTGATCGCCGGCGTCACGGGGTCGGCGCACTCGATGCCAACCATGAGCCCACGACCGCGCACCTCGACAATCTTCGGGTGTTTGGCGGCCAGAACGCGCAGCGCGGCAAAGAGCCGTTCGCCCTTGGCGGCGGCCGCCCCGACAAAGCCCGGCGCCGTGAGCGCCTCCATCGTGGCCACGGCCGCGGCCGTGCTCAGCGGGTTGCCGCCAAAGGTGGCCGCGTGCGAGCCGGGGGCGAAGCCCGCCGAAACGCGCTCGGTGCAGCCCATCGCGCCGATGGGCACGCCGTTGCCCAGTCCCTTGGCCAGTGTCATGATGTCCGGCGTCACGCCCTCGTGCTCGTAGGCGAACAGCGTGCCCGTGCGGCCCAGGCCCGTCTGCACCTCGTCGAAGGCCAGCAGCGCATCCGTCCTGTCGCACAGTTCGCGCACGCCGCGCAGGTAGCCCGGCGCGGGAACGCGCACGCCGCCCTCGCCCTGGATGGGCTCCAGCAGCACCAGCCCGACCTCCGGTGTGAGCGCCGCCTCCAGCGCGGCAAGATCGTCGTAGGGCACATAACTAACGCCCGGCAGCAGCGGCTCGAAACCCTTCTGGTATTTCGGTTGGCCCGTGGCCGTGATGGTGGCCAGCGTGCGGCCGTGAAAGGAATGCTCGGCGGTGACCACGCCGGGTCGCGGGGTGCCCTGCTCCGCCCAGAATCGGCGCGCGATTTTGATCGCCGCCTCGTTCGCTTCGGCGCCGCCGTTGCAGAAAAACCAGCGGTCGGCAAAACTGTTCCTGCTGAGCAGTTCGGCCAGCCGCGCCTGCGGCTCGATGTAGTAAAGGTTGGACACGTGCACCAGCGTGGCGGCCTGGCGGCAGATGGCCTCGGTCACCCCGGGGTGGCAGTGGCCCAGATTGCACACGGCGATGCCCGCAAAAAAATCCAGGTATTCACGGCCGTCGGCGTCCCATAGGCGCGCGCCCTCGCCGCGCACGATGGCCAGCTTCCGCGCACCGTAGGTGTTGATGACGTGGGCGTCGTTGAGTGCCTTGATTTGTTCCGTGTTCATGGGAGCCTCGCCGGTGCGGCGCGCCGTCAGTCCTTGCCGGACCCCGCGGCCTTGCCGCCCTTGCTTTCCTTCTTGGGGGTTTCGCTCGCGGCCGGCGCCTTGGCCACGGCCGGCTCAGCGGACTTCTCCGCGGACTTTTCCGCGCTTTTCTCCGCAATCTTGCCCGCCGCGCCGCCTTCGGGCGTGCCGCTTTTCTTTTTGTAGTCCGTTTCGTAAAAGCCGCTGCCCTTGAAAATGATGCCCGCGCCGGAGCCTATCTGCTTCTCGCACACACCCTTGCACACCCCGCAGCGAACCCGCGGCGCGGCCGACATTGCGTGAAACTCCATGTGCTCGTGGCTGCATTTCTTGCAGCGGTAGGTGTACGTGGGCACCGCCAAACTCCTTGTATAACGTCTTCCCCATGGCCCGAAAAGAAACATCCCCGCGTCGCGGGGCGTTGGGAAGGGCCGGGTAAGAAGAACAAAAAATGTACCATGAACCACCGGAAATATGCAAAACGGGGCGGGGACAAAGAATTCAGGAGTCAGAATCCAGGAGTCTGGAGACGGCAGACAGGAATGTCTGCCACACATTGGCGCCTGTCAACTCATGGTCAGGACAAGACACTGGAGACGGCAGACAGGAATGTCTGCCACACATTGGCGCCTGTCAACTTATGGTCAGGACAAGACCCTGGAAATGGCAGACAGGAATGTCTGCCACATATTGGCGCCTGTCAACTTATGGTCAGGACAAGACCCTGGAAATGGCAGACAGGAATGTCTGCCACACATTGGCGCCTGTCAACTTATGGTCAGGAC
>CAIUWO010000472.1 GCA_903902895.1 Candidatus Hydrogenedentota bacterium
CAGGTCTGCGGGCAGCCCCGATATGTAGACCTCCATCTCGGCATCGGTGGTGGATGCCATGTTGAACGCCACCGAGCGGGTCTCGTTCTGCATCATGTCGAGACGCAGGCAGGCCGCGCCGGCACCGGCCGGTCCCGGCATCGCGGGACACAGTTCCATGGGATACCAGGGATCGGCCGCCCAGACGATGGGGTCATTGAGTCCCTTCTGCTTCCAGACTTCCGCCAGCGCGCCGAACACCTTCGCATGGGTCGGGTTCAGCGGCAGGATGGTCTTGAAGTCGGGGCCGTATTCGTTGGGCAGCATGTTCGCTTCGGCCGCCGCGGCCTCGAGTTCGGCCAGCGCCGGCTGCCGCTCGTCCTCGTCCAGCGTGTCCGCCGCCCTGCGCACCGCGGCGATGTCGGCGGTGATGCGGCGCTTCACGCCGTTGTGCGTGAGCAGGCGGTTCACGTGCGCACGCACATCGGCCACCCCCGTTCCAGGCAGGGACTCGCCCAGCCACGCATCGTCGCCCTTGTAGACCTCGATTTCATCGCAAAAGATGAACGCCTCCCCCAGCACCACCAGCGCCACCTTGCGGCCGTGCGTGTGCAGCGCGTCGGTGGTGAAGCGGTGGGTGGCATAGCCCCCGGCGGGCGGCGCGGCCTTTTGCGCGCTGAGCGTGACCAGGTCGCCCGCATCATGAAACAGGCCGTCCGCGCCCGCCACCAGAATGGCGATGGATAAGGGCCACTCAACACCCGCCGCGCCCGCCGCCGTGCTGAAGGACAGCCCCGAAATGGGCTTGTCCGCGCCCAAGTCGAGCGTGATGATGGCCTGCCCGGCGCCGCCCCAGCCCACCGTGCCGGGCTGGGTCCAGAAATGCCCCTGCACGTACTGCCCGTCCGTAAGCTGCTTCGCGTCGTCCGGATCAGTGCAGTGCGCATAGTTCGGCGCGGGGCTGAAGGTGCAGGCCGCGCCGGGCGCAATGTTCTCCGGTCCCTGCGCGCGGGCCATGCCCGCAACGACAACCGCTGTCAGCAACACAAGAACGCAAACGCAATTCCGGCGCATGATGCTTCTCCCTTGGGTCGAAGGATGGGCGCCATTATACCGCTTTGCCGTCGCGGAACCATTCCCCCGCAGGGCGGGTTGCAGGGCAATCGCATTAAAATACCGACCTGACGAAAACACGAGTGACGGAAGCTTCCATGCATTGTGGTGTCCAAAAGCCACGAAAGCACGGAACGTTTAACATATGGTTATCGGGAGTGTTCTGCCGTTAGTCCCCCTTTGAAGACAGGGAGGACAAAAGTCGGCAATGCATCCTATCAGCCCGCTTCAGCGGGCTCCTCTTTGCACCCGGCTTCAGCCGGGGTGTACAAAAGGGTGGACAGTATAAGAACAGCACGCTTTAGCGCGCTTTCGGGAGGCTTTAGCCATGTGCTGGCGGGTAGAAGGGCTGAAGCCTTGAAAAAGCACGCTGAAGCGCGCTGGTTAAACGGGAAGCCTCTTCCTCACCCCCCGGCTGAAGCCGGGGGCAAAGAGGAGCCGGCTGAAGCCGGCTAACAAAGCTGACGCAAACAGAGGTTTGGGTGGAAGAGTGGGGCCTTTCAGCCCTCCGAATTGACAGTCTCACCTCAAACCGATTTCTGTCCCTAGCATCTTTGAAGAGGGGCGGTCCCGCCACAGGCGGGACAGGGGGATGTTAACGCCTCCACCCAAGGCTGACATACCCCAAAATCCCCCTTCAAAGGGGGGCTTAAAGCCGCGCCACTCCAAAGTTTATGCACATTTTCCTAGGGGTATTCCGGACCCGCTTTAATGCGATTGCCCTGGGGCTGGGGCAGGTCAGGCCTTCGCCGACGGCAGATATGTCGACGCGCCGGAGGCGTCCTTCTTGAGCTGGAACGCGTCCACAAGTTGGCCGTCAATACTGCGGCTCGTGTAGGACAGCGTGTCCCCGTTCACGTCAATGACTTGGAACAACTGCTTGTCGCTGGCGGTGGCCGCCATGAGCGACTCGAATTTGGGCTTGAAGGGATACATTTTCGGGCCGCACACCGAGACAACATAAATGGTGCCCGGCGCGGCCGGATCGACAATCTGGTCACCCGCCAGCTTGTGGGTGCGGCCATAGCTGTGGTCGTGGCCCTGAAGGACCAGGTCCACTTTGTACTTGTCGTACAGAGGCCGCAGCAGGCTGCGCAGGCCCGCGTTGTCGCGGCCCTTGCTGGTGGAGTAAATGGGATGGTGGTGGGTCACGACGGTCCAGCGGTTCGGGTTGTTCGCCAGCACCTCCTCCAACCAGGCAAGCTGCGCGTCCCATGCCTGCTTGTGGGCGGCATCGGTCGGGGCGTCGTCATCGAACACGTTGGAATTGAGGGAAATGACGCGAACCCCCTGGCAGTCCACATAGTAGGCCTCGCCGTTGAGTATCTGGGCGTTCTTGGGGCCGTTGGCGGGGAGATGGAAATGGGCATGGTAGGCCGGCGCGGCGGTGTAGGGGGCCTCCGGCTCCGGGGCGTTCTCTGGGCGCTTGGTGTCATGGTTGCCCGGTGTGGGCAGGCAGGGAACGGTGGCGGCAATAAAACTGAAGGCGTCGGAAAATTCGCCCCACAGGCTGTCATCGTGGCCACGGTTGACCAAGTCCCCGGCGCAGACCATGAACCGGGCGTCGGGGGCGTGCCGGAAAGCGGTCCGAACGGCCCGGGAGCACTGGGCGCGGATGTCCGTCTGCACATCGCCGAAGTAGAGGAAGGAGAAGGGCTTGGGCTTGTCCAGCGCGGTTTGGACGGTGTTCCACTCGCTCCAGGCCTGGCCGTCACCGACGCGGAAGCAATATTGCGCGTCGGGGTTGAGTCCGTTGAAGGTCAGATTGTACTGATAGGCCGTTTCGCCGGAGTCGGTCTCAAAAGTGAATGCCTCGGCGGGTACGCTTTGAACCGCCGCTTCAAACTTCGGCCCCGCCGTCAACGGCGCGATTTGCCCCTGGGCGGACGTCAGCGGACCGGCGCTGCGCCAGGTGGCGCTCACGGCATGGGCCATGTCCGCGGCGCAGCTGAGGGTCACGCGCTGCGGAAGGGCTGCCGCGACCGTCTTTTCACCGGTGGCGGACGCAACGGGCGCCGCCGCCTCGGCAACAGCGGCCACAGCCCGCGCCGGTGAGAAAAACAGGGCGCCCAACAGCGCTGATGAGGCAAGGAAACCCCGGCGGGACGGATTTGTTTCAACCGTGGCGGATGGCTGCGCGCTGGAAGCGGATTTGGATTCAGGAGGATTCATTTCATGTCCTTTCGCGGGTCTTTTCCGCAATAACGCCCGGGGAAACGCGGCAGGGGTGCCATGCGTGCGGTCCGGGGAGGGAAAAACCATTATACCGGGTACATGGACATGGATTGCAGCGGGCGGGTTTCACACGATTTCCTTCTCCGCATCTTGAAAGGTAACGGGGACAAGAGTCGACCGGGGGATGCTTTCCGCCACAAACAGACCACGCGCCTGCCCCAAGTCCCCCTTCCGAAGGGGGATTTAGGGGGATGTCGACCCATCGCGCCATGAACCAACCTTACCTTCTGTTCCCCATGTCTTGGAACGGGCAGACAGTGAGACTATAATGCCGGGAAGGGTAGAACCATTCTTGAGTTTCGGCGGTCAATAGTGCTGCCGCGCGTGAGGCGGGGCAGGAGAAAACCATCATGTGGACCATAGCCTGTGTCATTGCCTGTCTGTCCGCAAACGCGGCGGACGTGCCCGTGTTTGAGGACCACTTCGCCGCGATGCCGTCGGGCATCGTCATGGGCGTGGTGGGTGCCGCG
This sequence comes from Candidatus Hydrogenedentota bacterium, assembly GCA_903902895.1. Lineage (GTDB taxonomy): Bacteria > Hydrogenedentota > Hydrogenedentia > Hydrogenedentales > CAITNO01 > CAITNO01. The sequence continues at coordinate 3,798 of CAIUWO010000472.1, forward strand.
GCGGAATACCATTACCTGCCCGCCTGCGCGCCCGTGCAGGGTTGGGCGACCTCGGCGTACCGGTCCGATGCGGCCTCGCAGCGCGCGTGGCGCATCGTGGATGACGGCGACCGGCGCGCCGCGGCGATGGTCTTCAAGAACAAGGCCAAAGACATGCACCCCATGCTGGTCGCGGGTGACCCGCTCTGGCGGGACTACACGCTGCGGGCGAGCCTTGTTCGGGACCAGGACAACGGCTGGTGCGGCGTCGTGTTTCGGTACCGCAATGACCGTTGCTATTACTTCTTTGGTCTCGACGGTGCCAAGGCCGTGCTGCGCCGCGTGAACCAGGGCAAGGCGTTCCGGGAGCTGAACATCGACACGCTGGCCGAAGCGGACTACAACGGAAACACCGGCGAATACCACGAGGCGGTGGTTACGGTGACGGGCGACCAAATCCGTGCCGAACTGGTCGGTGGACCCGTGCTGGAAGCACGGGACGCCACGTTCGCAGCAGGCGGGATCGGCCTGCTGGCGGACCAGCCCTCGCGCTTTGCCGGGGTTGCGGTGTCCATGGCGGAAGAGGCCAAGGCGACGTTCGACACGGCGGTCGCAAATCGCGAAACGGAGCTTCGCGGGTTACAGGCGAAGAACCCCAAGCCGGTGCTCTGGCGCAAGTTCAACATCGACGGCTACGGCGTGGGCCGCAACCTGCGCTTCGGTGATCTTAACGGTGACGGGCAATTGGACATTCTCTTCGGCCAGGTGGCGCACTACGGCCCCAAGGACGCCAACAGCGAAGTGAGTTGCCTGACGGCCGCGACCTTTGACGGGAAGGAACTGTGGCAGATTGGCGAGCTGGACTCATGGAAGGAAACGCTCACCAACG
>CAIUWO010000473.1 GCA_903902895.1 Candidatus Hydrogenedentota bacterium
ACGGCCAGCGCGCTTTCCCAGGGGCGGCCCGTGAGCGCGACCAGCGCGAGATACCACAGGGCCACGGCCGCCATATGCCAAAGCAGGTTGACCGCGTGGTGCCCCGCCGGATTGTCCCCAAACAGGGTCACGTCGGCCAGGTGGGTGAGATTGGTGACGGGCATCCAAATGCCATAGTTGAAGCCGGTGGCCGCCCACCAGATGCCGTCCGCCGACAGCCCCTTCTGCACGTCCGCATTTCCGGTGACCATGCGGTCGTCGTCATAATTGAGAAACTGGAAAGTGACCACCTGGCAGAACACCAGCGCGGCAAGCAGCGCCAGCGCCGCGGCGACAGCCAGGTCGCGGCGCCAGACGATGCGCGGTGATGTTGTCGCCGTTGCGCCCACTCAGACGATCTCCAGCCCGTCTTTGCCTGGAAGCGCGGGAAACGGGGCGTGCGGTTCCCGCTGATACCAGAAAGACACCGAGGCAATGTCGTCCTGCAGCGGCAGATAGCGGCCGCCGCTGCGCCAGCCGAGCGCCTGGATGGTCACGCGCAGGTCTTGTTGAAAGCGGACCGGGTCCATGATGTGCCAGCGGTACATGCCAAAGCGCTGCTGAGAACGGTAGGCGCCATCGGGCTTGATGACCTGGTGCAGCCCCGCATAGGCCGTGCTGAACACGGTGTACTCGCCGTCGCGGTCAAAATTGTAGGAGCCGCAGAAGTAGTCCTCCGTGCCCGTGCCGCAAATGGTGGGCCATGCGTCGCCGTCCAGGTAAAACTTAATCTCGCCCTCGCCCCACCAGCCGGTGTTGTTGACCTGCCAGGCCAGGCAGGTTCCCACGTACTGGCCGTGGCCCCGCACGCCGTCGAGCAGCGTGTGCGCCTCGCCCTGGGTTAGCGGGTTGCTGCGCCGCCACTGGGCATGGAGATAGCCCGCATCGTCGGGGATGTCGGTGAGGGTGTAGTTGACCTGGTAATAAAGCACCATCGACTCGGCGGCGAGATTTTCCACCGTGATGCGGCAGTGCTGGCGGAAAGGCATCTCCCAGTAACAATTGAAGGCGCTGCCCGGATTCACGCAGACCGGCAGCGAGTTCAAATGGGCATACTCGCCCCAGCCCATGCCGAAAAAGTCGCCCACGGGACATTCCACGCTGGGCGTTTCCTCATGGTCCCAGTAGAAGCGCAGAATGGTCTGCCGCCAGGTGCCTGTGGGGGTCATCCAAATCTGCTGAATCGCGCCCGGCCCGGTGATGACGGCCATTTCGAAGACCTGTCCCGGCTCAATGCGCACCGAGGGGGAGATCTTCCAGCCCCGGCCCAAATCACGCGCGCACTCCGCGCCCGTGCCCTCGGTGGCCATACCGCCGGCCCCCTTGGCCCCGTCAAAATTCTCGGGCGAGATCGAGCGGCTCTGGGCCCGCGAAAGCAGGGAAAGATTGCCCAGAGACATATTCAGTCCGTCGAACATTGTCACGACCCTCCAACGCGCTCCGGGGTCGCCCCCCGGCGCGGGTATATTCGCCCCCCTTCTATCAGGAACCGGCGGCGAGGGTCAAATTGGACGCGCCTTGCTGGCACGCCCCACGGGTCCCGCACGGACTACGGCGCTCTCTGGCGGTGCAGGACGCCCATGCGGCGAGGGCGCGCGATCTTGCCGCCCGCACCGAAGCGTCATGCCCGCGCCGGGCGCGACGCTTTATCCCGGGAAAACAATCACGTGCAATGCGGCCTTGCCCAGTATTTGAATCACGTCTGTCCCGTTGATGGGAACACCGCGGACCACAATGACCAGGGGCAGACTCAGTTCCTTCGGTTTGGTCACCTTTCCCCACACGATACGCTGGACCTGGCCTCCTGCGGGGGTTGTCGGCAGGGCCAAATGGCCGATGCTGGTCCCATTGACGAGGACATCAAGTTCAAGATTCGGTCCTTGGGCCGGGCCGGAGGCGACACAATTGGCCAGTGTCACTTGAACGCACAAGCCCACCACGCCCCATCCGTAGGTGCTGATATTCGGGATGTCACACGACATGATATCCCGCCAGCTGCCGTGGTTGAGGCTAATCGGGATGTCGTCCAGGCCAATCACGACCGCGAATTTCTTCTTGGGCGGGTACTGGAGAATGTCGGCCAGCCTCCATGCGCCTTCCGGGACTGCCTCCGGCAGTATTTCCTGCACTGTGACCATCGTCCTCCTTTCTGCGGAGGGCGGTTGACGCGCAACACGCACCCTCGTACTCAAATGAACAAAGCTTGAGGCATCGGCAATCCCGCTCTCTGCGCAAGCACCGCCAGGTGTTCTTCAGTTCAGGGCATGGACAGGCCAAAGAGGGTCCGCAAAGTGTTCGCGGCGGGTTGGTTGCGGCAAGGGGCCAAAATTTGCTATGCTTGCGGGCCGCATCCTTGGAGACGCTTGGCCGGTTCGTGTGGGCCGGTGTGCAACCTGTTGCCGGCGCGCGTTTTGCGTTCGGCGGCGGGGGGCGAGGCGTTTCTCCATTCAGGGGATGTGGATTCAGGGAAAATACGCACAGTGGAACGAACCTTTGTCATGATAAAGCCCGACGGCGTCGGGCGCGGTCTGGTCGGCGAGTGCATCGCGCGCTTTGAGCGGCGCGGTCTCAAATTGGCCGGCCTCAAGATGCAGGTGCTGACCCGGGCGCTGGCCGAGAAGCATTATGAAGAGCACGCGGGCAAGCCGTTCTACGAGGAGCTGGTTGCCTTTGTGACCTCGGGGCCGACCGTCCAGATGGTGTGGCAGGGCAAGGACGCCGTGGCGCAGGTGCGCAAGATGAACGGTGCGACGAACTGCGCCAACGCGGACCTGGGCACCATTCGCGGCGATTTTGGCCTGAGCCAGCAGAAGAATTTGATTCACGCGTCGGACGCGCCCGAAACGGCCGTTCGCGAGATAGCGTTGTATTTCCGGCCCGAGGAACTGCTCGACTACGCGCTGCCCTTTGAGGAGTGGCGGCGCTAGGCAGGCGGGTCCCCGCGCGGGATGGATGTACCAGATACAAGGACCGAAGAAACCCAACTCAAGGAGGGATTCGGCGTGGCAGGCGGAAGAAAAGTTCGCAAGGCGAAAATTAACAAGCACAAACGCAAAAAACGCGCGCGGTCGAACCGGCACAAGAACAAGTAACCGGATTCGCTGGGCGACGTTTTCCCGCCGCGCCCCCCGTCCCGCACCTCTGCGCCCTTTGCGGCGCGGTGCGGGCGGGGGCGCTGCGGGGATATTCGCGTCATGCCCAAAGGAGCAACGGTCATGGCCGACGATCCCAAGATCTTCATCGACGAAGACTGGAAGGCCCGCGCCCAGCGGGAGAAGGCGGAGCTGCAGCAGCGCATCGAGGCGGAAGCCGCCGCGCGTGTTGCCGTTCCCGCTGTTCCACCGGTCCCTGATGCCGCGGACGGCGGGGTGCCCATGGCCGAACCGGGCCCCGACGAGTCCGCCCCGGCAGGGGAGGAAATGGACGGGGAAGAGGCTTACGAGGCCAACTTCGACGCGCTGCTCAGCAGTCTGGCCACGCAAACCATGTTTTCCCTCGGCGTCATCCCGCAGCCGGGCGGTGAGCAGGTGATGATCAATCTCGATCAGGCCAAGTTCACCATCGACATCCTTGCCATGCTTCACGAGAAGACCAAGGGCAACCTCACCGCCGAGGAGCAGGCCGCCCTGGACGGCACTCTCGCGGAGTTGCAGCGCCTGTTCGTGGCGCGCGTGCGCCAGTTCGAAGAGCAGGCGATGCGCCGTTCGGGCATCGACCCCAACAACCTCCGCACCCAGTAAAGCGGCCGCCCCGGCCACGGGGCGCGAGGATTGACTGGTTGCAGCCCATCGGGTAGACTCATTACGTTCTTTGCGATGGTGAATTTCCATGTTTTTTTATACCACTCCACGGCGCCGGTCACCGGTCGATGGGAGATATGACTGATGCGTACCCTTAAGCTGTTCCGGACCCTGGCCGCAGGCGCCGCGGTACTGTATATGGCCTGTCCCGCATTCGGCGCGGACGAGCCCGCGCCGCCACCCGTCCCCGCCGTCGAGGACGCCTCCCCCGCCGACGTGGCCGCGTCGGCCGAAACCTCGGGCCTGAAGGAGCAGATTTCCGCCGACCTCATTGACCTGAGCGCCCTGCAGAAGGCCGCTGAGGAGCAGTTGAACCGCACCCAGGAGCGGATGAGCCTTGATGACGTGGTGAAGGCGGCGCTCCGGCAGAACCCCGACATCATTATCGCGTCCATGGAACCGGGCAAGGCCGAGGCGGACGTCTACACCGCGGGCGGCGAATTTGACCCGATGGCGCAGTTCTCGCTCAAGCGTTCCCGCGCAATCGCCGCCACAAACTCCCAGATCCAAGCCATCACGGGGGTGGACACCATCGGTTCAACGAACAACGAGGGCGTTGCGGGCCTCGGCGGCAAGCTGGTGTACGGCACCCAGTACGCGCTTCAGGGCACCTGGGGATACGAGGAAAGCTCCTACGGCAACCTGGGCAAGCAGTACAACGCCATGCTCGGCCTGACGCTGACGCAGCCCGTACTGCGGGGATTCGGGAAGAAATACGGCACGGTGCGGATCGAGCAGGCCAAGAACATGCGCACCATGAGCGACGCCCAACTCAGGCTGGCCATGCTCAACATCATCGGCGATGTCGTCAAATCCTACTGGAACCTGGTCGGTTCGGTCGAGGCTGTAAAGGTCGCGCAGGAGTCGCTGCGCAACGCCGAGCGCCTCATGCAGATCAACGAGGCCCGCCGCAGGATCGGCACGGCCGCCGACATTGAGGTGCTCCAATCCAAGGCCGGCGTGGCCGTGCGCCAGTCGGAGTGGATTGCCACCACCACCCGGTCCGCCGACGCGAGCGACATGCTCAAGCAGCAACTGGCCCTGCAGGACGGCGGGTTCTTCTCAAAAGCGATCATTGTCCCGACGGACCGGCCCAATCCCAGCAACGGGGGCCTGTTCGACTTCACCAACTATGACGAAAGCCTTGACGCGAGCGTGAAGCGGGCGCTGGTGAACCGCCCCGAAATCACCATGTCGGACATGGAACTCGCCAACTCCCAACTTGAGGTCTACAAGTCGCGCAACGAGATGATGCCTCAGTTCGACGTCGTGGGCGCCTACGGTCAGGCCGGGCGTGATGAAACGCAGAGCAGGGCGCTTCAGGGCATCTGGGACAAGCAGAATTTCAGCTACAGCATCGGCGTGCAGGGGGCGGTGGCCATCAACAACCGGGCCGCCCGGGGCGCCAACACCCGCGCGCGCATCACGGAACGCCAGTCGGAGGAGCGCCGCAAGCAGACCGAAATCGCGCTGCAGACCGCCGTGCATGTCGCCGCCCGCGGCGTCAAGACCAACCAGATTCTCGTGGAGAGCAACCGCCAGGCGGTGCGCCTGCAGGAGGCGAACGTGACGGCCGAGGAGAAGCGCCTGCGCCTCGGTGTCACCACCAGTTTCCAGGTGCTGCAGATTCAGCAGGACCTGACCACCGCGCGGCTTCAGGAACTGCGGGCGCTTATCTCCTACGAGACGGCGCTGGTGGACCTCCAGATAGCCGACGGCAGCCTGCTGGACAATCTGGGCATTAAACTGGAAGTGTCGGACACCGAAACACCCGTCGGCTACTGGGAAAGCATCCGTCCCCGCTGGGAGTAGGCGAAAAGGGCCGAACACTCATCGTCATTGCGAGCGAAGCGAAGCAATCTCTTGCCCGCCGTAGCCCGAACCTTGGGGTGTGGTTTTAAGAGATTGCTTCGCTTCGCTGTTAAGAAAGTGTGGGACAAGCGCCCTCGCCTGTCGTCCCAGGGTGTTCGTTGCAAGCCGACAGCCGAGGGCGGCTGTCCCACATGCCCGAACCAACTTTCTGCCGCGAATCGCCGCCGTAGGCGGTCTGGGACTCGCAATGACGGTGAGGCGGGCAGTAATTTTTACAAGAAATAAACCGGCCGCCGGAGATGACCCCGGCGGCCGGATTTTCTATGGCGCAAGCAGTGACGGATCTTGTTCCTCCCCGCAATCCCATTCGCCTACTTGGCAGGAAAGTCTCCTGCTGAATTGCCTTGGTGCGCCACCTCGGCCTTTTCCGCAAGTCCGGCAAGTGTTTGTTCCGCGACCGCCAAACTCGCGTTTGCCGACGCCACATTTCTCGCGGCCCCGTCAAGTTCTGTCTTCATCTTTTCTTCCGTGCGCCCGGATTGCCGCACCTTTTCGGGGTTCTTGGAGAGTTCCTGGAGCAGCGATTCACGATACTTTGCATCTTCCGCATACTTCTTGCAGGACCGCAGATCAAGCGCGGCCTGCTCCTTTCTTAACCTAGCCTGCTTTGCAGGATCCGTGCCGCTCTTTTGCATTTCCACGGAAAGGTTGTAGCTAACATGGCCGTCAATGGACCGCTGCTCATCACTCAAAGTCCGGAGGCGATGGAGGTTTTCCGGCGAACACTGTTCGACTATATCCGGTGCGGGTGCTGTAATATCCGCAAGCAGGCCGGAACGCTTCTCCCAGGGAATGTGAAGATTCTCTTCCGGGGCGCTGGACAGCTTCATGGTGAGCAACCCCCGCACCTTGACGGCATAGGGTGCGGTTCCGTTTGACTCCAGCCATTTCATTCCTGCCTCGACAAGGCGGTCATACTGCATCTGGAGGTCCAGAAGAATGAGTTGCTGCAGTCCTGCCCAGCACCGCAAGTCCGCGTCGGTCTGCGGATTGGACAGCAGGCTCTCGCACGCCTGCACCCGTTCCGGCAATCCCGTTACCGCTCCCGAAGCATTGCCTATTCCGCTCGCGGTGTAACATAGCTTCATCTGTTCCTGAGACAGGCGCTCGTCAGCCGCTTTCTGTCTCAGGAATTCCACCATGGGCAACAGGTCGCCTTCCTGCAAGGCAGCGCTACCGTTCTTTGGGGTAAAGGCGTCCTCTCGGCTGACCGGGCCACGGCCGGGGTCGCCATGCGTGGGAGGGCCGAAGGGGTGCGGGTCATTCGCGTCAATGCGCTTGGCAGTCTCCAAATAGGAAGCCAGTTCCTGCTTCCATTTGAAGTCAGGTCCGTACTCGCTTACCAGTTTCTTGAAGAATGGAAGCACCCGCTTTTTCGGCGCGCATTCGGTTACCACCCCGCAAACGATTCTAAAGTACACTTCCTTCGTTTCGTCCGAAAAGGATGTGCCGGCTTCCGGCGGAAACAGACCGCGCGGCGTTTCTTTGCAGATAAGCGCCACCGATTTCAGGATCTTCATGGCGTCCGGGGTTCCTTGCTGTGCCAATACAGCGAAAGCGATGTGGGGTACAGTATTGCGCATAGGATCGCCGCTTCTGTTGCCGTTACTGTCGCAGGGCTGGGGCATTTCAAGCACCGTTCGCATCAATTCCACAATATCACCGGACGGCGGTTGGTTGCTAAAGCAAGAAGTCAGGTGGTACAAGACTTCCCAGTTGGGCTTCTCCTCCTTCAATTGCTCCTTCCCTTTGGACAGGAGCCATGCCCGTGTATCTGGGGCAAGCGGG
>CAIUWO010000474.1 GCA_903902895.1 Candidatus Hydrogenedentota bacterium
CCAATGCGCGAAGTGGCATCTACAACACTACAAGGTTAAAATGAGTACCCAGCGCGGTGCATTTCTGGTATACGGGTATAAATTTTTACCGGTCTTAAGTCAACCGCAAGCAGCTTAATTTCCAGGGCTTTCTTAAAGTCAAATCATGTTGTGATTGCGCAGCCGAACCATTCGGGCCGGCCGCGCAATCACTTTCATATCACGTGTTTCCTTCTCCGCACTTAGCGGACTACCGCGAGGTTCGTATGGAGCGTCGCCAACGAGTCGGCGCCGGCCCAGATGTCGAAGGCCTCCGCGTCCTGGACCCACTTGCCAACATTCGTACTCCAGTAGCCGAGCTCAGCCGGGCCGAGTTGGAAGGTGACCGTCTTCATCTCACCGGGTTTGAGCGTAAGACGCTCGAAGCCCTTTAGCTCACGCATTGGACGTGAGTCGCTGCCGGCCTGCTGATGGATATAGAGCTGCACAACCTCGTCACCCATCACCGAGCCCGTGTTCATCACGTCGACTGTCACGTCAACCGAGCTCCCCACCTTCACCTGCGGCGCCGCCACCTTTAAATTCGTGATCGAGAAGGTTGTGTAGCTCAGGCCAAAGCCGAAGGGATACAGCGGCGTTGGAAGGCCGTCCCAGTAACGCGGGTTGTACATCGGGCTGCTTTCGGGCGAATGCGTGAGGTTGCGCGCATAGTAGAGCGGCGCATGACTGGCCTTGCGCGGGAAAGTGACGGGCAGCTTGCCGCCCGGGTTGACATCACCAAACAGGATGTCAGCAATGGCATGGCCGCCTTCCGTGCCGGGCTCCCAGGCCTCAAGGATCGCCGGTATGTTCTCCGCCGCCCATCCGATGCTCAGCGGACGGCCATTCAACAGAACGAGGACCACGGACTTGCCGAGGGCCACAACAGCCTTAAGCAGCTCTTCCTGGCGTCCCGGTAGATCAAGCGAGGCACGCGAAGCAGCCTCGCCGGCCATGTCGGCGGTCTCGCCAAGCACCATTACGACAAGATCCGCATTTTGTGCCATGGCTACGGCCGCCTGGAAGGCAGCTTCTGCCTGCTCAGGCGTTTGCGGATCCTTTTTGACTTCAGACAGCATATTGTCGAACCATGAGGGAATATCACGCCGGATTTCTGGGCCAGGGGCGTACTCGACTCGCGCTCCTGGCAGCTTGGCACGGATACCTTCGACAACTGTGACAGCCGCCGGTGTGTGGCCGAAGACCATCCATGAACCTTCCGTGGCCTCCTTCGAGTCAGCCAGCGGGCCGATCACAGCCACGTTCTTCAGGCTCTTGTCAAGCGGCAGGAGGTGGCCTTCGTTCCGTAGCAGCACCATCGACCGCTGTGCGGCGAGCCGCGCTACCTCTCGGTGCTCGGGCAGTGCGACAACCTGGGCCAGCTTCGACTCATCTGTGTACGGCTGTTCGAAGAGTCCCATACGTACCTTAATCGCAAGAATAGGCCGCACGGCTTCGTCAATGTCTGCCAGCTTCAGTGTGCCATCTTCAACAAGCCCGGCGAGGTGCTGGAGGTAGGTATTGCTGGCCATATCCATGTCGAGGCCCGCACTCAGCGCGCGGAAAGCCGCGTCGCGCCCATCTCGCGCGTAGCCTTCGATAACAAGGTTTCCGACGGCAAACGCATCGCTAACAACGAAGCCCTTGAACCCCCACTCGCCCCGTAGAACGTCGCGCAGCAGGAAGCGGTTCCCGCTTGCGGGGACGTCGTTGAGATCCATATAAGCGCTCATAAACGTCCCGACGCCGGCCTTCAATGCGGCCTCGAAAGGCGGAAAATAGACATTGCGCAGCTGGCCCTCGGGCAGGTAGACCGGATCGTAGTCGCGCCCACCATCCGCCACGCCGTAACCTGCGAAGTGTTTAGCGCAGGCCACGACACGATCGGGAGTCCCAAGAAATGGCCCCTGGAAGCCGCGTACCTGGGCGGCCGCCATGGCTGCACCCAGACAGGGGTCTTCGCCGGCACCCTCGACGATGCGGCCCCAGCGAGCGTCACGGGCGATATCAACCATCGGGCCAAAGGTCCAGTGCAGGCCTGCGGCGCGAGCCTCCCTGGCCGCCACGGCCTGGGCTCGTTCGGCAATCGACGGATCCCACGACGCAGCCATGGCCAGCGGCACGGGGAAGATCGTACGATAGCCGTGAATTACATCCAGGGCGAAGAGCAGCGGGATCTTCGACGGGCTCTCTTCGACGGCGATCTTCTGGAGCACATTGAACTGCTTCGTGTCGTTCAACCACAGGACTGAGCCAGCCCCGCCTTGCCGGATGATATCCTCGGGCTGCGACCCCGGGATGAACGATGCGCCACCAATCTGGGTGAGCTGACCAG
>CAIUWO010000475.1 GCA_903902895.1 Candidatus Hydrogenedentota bacterium
ATCCTTGTCGGGCGTAAGCCGCCGCGGCTTGTCCGGTTCCCCGCTGCGGTACTGCGCGAAGAAGTGATCGAACGCCACAATGAGCGTGCGCTGTCCGGCCTCCTGCGCCCGCGCGCATATCTGCCGCAGGCTTTCCTCCCTTTTGTCAAAGGTAAGACTCAGATTCACCGGGGTGTCCGGATTGGCCAGCGACACAAGCTGCTCGTCGTTCACAAGGATTATGTGGGACCGGGGAATCATAAACGCCCACGGTCCCGGATAGCTGACCAGTTCCCCTTTGTACAGGTTTTCGGGCACCGCGCCGGGCAACGCGTCCTCTGCCCGCGTCATGCACGGGACGAAGATCATCGCCATCGCAGTCAGCAATAAGCCTGCAATCCGCGCGCGATTCGCCATCAGGAACGACAGTGCCGTCATTGACCGGGTCTCCTATGCATTGTTTGCCTTGGCCACGAAGCGATGATAACGATACGTGCTCACCGATGCAATGCCACCCGGGCATTTCGAATACAAAAGCTGCGCGCCGGACAGCGGTTTCAACCCTGTCCGGCGCGCAATATACCGCTGCGGCCCCTGTGCGGGTCAAGCGGGCTTCTTGCGGTCCGCCTTGGTGACCACCCCGTCACCGTCCTTGTCGAGATTTTTGAACTTCTCCTGCGTCAGGTCAGGGCGAACCGCCTTGAGTTCGTCGAAGGTCACCTTGCCGTCGTTGTTGACGTCTGCGGCCTTCATCTTCGAGCCCGGTTTCTCGCCCGGCTTTGCCGCCGCTTCACCGGCCTCTTTGGGGAGGTCCGCCTTTGTCAGCGCGCCGTCTTTGTCCTTGTCCAGGTCCTTGTAGCGCACCTCGGTCATCTTGGGCCGCACCGCCTTTGCCTCCTCGTAGGTCACTTTCCCGTCCTTGTCCGCGTCGGCCTCCTTGAGCAGCGCGCCCACGGCGCCGCCCTGCTGGCCCGGCTTGCCCTGCGCATGGTCGGTTTTGTCAATCGCCCCGTCACCGTTCGTGTCCATCTGCTTGAACTTTTCCGGTGTGAGCTTCGGCCGCACGGCCTTCAGTTCCTCAAAGGTGACCTTGCCGTCCTTGTTGGCATCTGCCTGCTGCATCAGCCCCGGCCCCTTCTTTCCCTTCCCTTCAGCCTTCTTTTCCCCCTGGGCCCAACCCACGGCGCCCAGCGTCAGCACCAGCGCAAAGATAGCAGCCATCGTTGCCATATTCTTCATCGTTCGCGGCTCCTTCTGTTGGTCGGGCTGTGCCCGGTTTGTTCCTGTTGACCATGCCCCGTTCAACACCGCACCCCGCAAAAAGTTCCCGCTCCCGAATTTGCCAATGGCGGACAACCACCCCTTTCGGCTATAATATACCTATATGACGCAAATGATGGACACCGCCGTGATTGGCACGGATGACCTCAGTCTTTTCAAAACGCTCGGCGCGGAAGCCGAGGCGCTGGGTTATGAGTCTGTCTGGACTTCCAATGGATTGGACCTCATTGAGGAAATCGGGCACAGATGCCCGGGTGTCGTGTTCATTGACGCTGCCATTCCCGTCATTGGCGCCTATGGCTGCTGCGCCGAACTGCGCCGTGATCGAACCCTGCCGCAGGATCTCCCGGTCTTTCTTCTGACCAACGACGAGACGAGCCCGCACATCTTGCTTCGTTTTGGTTTCTCGGGCACCTTTTCCAAACGGCACGGATTCTTTGAACTGCGCGAGTTCCTCGCCCACAACGTCTGGAAATAGCAGGGGCCGGACCCGTTGTCCGAGCCCGGCCCCGTGGGGGAGGGTCAGTTCCTACTTGATTGCGATTTCCCGGTTCTTCTTCGATGAGAGGTAGATCGCGTCTATGATTTTCTGAATCCGCAGGGATTCTTCCGGCTGCACCATCACGGGCAGGTTCTTCTCGACGCATTCGCAGAAATGCCGCACCTCGCGCCGGTGCCCATCCTCGTCCGAAAGGTAATCCCAAGTCGTGTGGCTCAGTGAGTCATGGTCTGCGCCGAAATAGCCCAGCGGGTTCGTGCCCACGCCGCCTTTGTCGCCGAGGATGTAAAGGTTCTCCGTCTCCTGGGCAATATTCGCGGCCCACGACACCTGCATCTGCATGGTCACGCCGCCCTCAAAGCGGATGAAAGCGGTCGCGTAATCTTCCACGTCAAACTCTTTGGGCGGGTAGGGGCGCCCCCAATCCGCGTTGAAAAGCGCTTCGCGGTCGCCAAACTTGCGGTACACCTTGCCGCTCGCGGCGACAGGCCTGGGGCAACCCATCAGCCAAACGCACAAATCCATCATGTGAACGCCGATGTCGATAAGCGGTCCGCCCAGGGACTCCTTCGCAATGTGAAATTTTCCCCAGCCCGGGATTCCCCGCCGGCGAAGCCACTTGGTCTCTGCCGTGTATATTTCACCCACCGCGCCGCTCTCAATAACTTCCTTGAGCTTTTGCGAACGGGCCTCAAAACGCATGTGCTGCGCAACCATCAGCTTCCTGCGCGCGGCCCTGGCCGCCTTGATCATGGCGAGGCACTCGGCCGTGTTCATGGCCATCGGCTTTTCCACCAGCACGTTCGCCCCGGCGTTAAGCCCGGCAATCGCCGCCGGCGCATGCACGCGGTTTTGCGTGCACACATCGATTATGTCGAACTCATGCGCCCGCAGCATCGCCCTGTAATCCGCATACGGTTTGGCCGCGCGGCACTGAAGCGCTTCGGTTTCACGCCGCTCCTTGACCAGGTCGCACACGCCCACGACCTGGACGCGGCCCTCCTCCTCCAACTGCCTCCAATAAGGCAGATGCTGCTCCCGGCATATGGCACCGGAACCGATTATTCCGACCTTGAGCACCTTGCTTTCCTTTTTCATAGCATTCTCCTTGCCGTGATTTTATGTGATATCTTGTCCATTTCCTGCCCGGCAGGCACAAAAGGCGCCGCCTAAAGCGCGTGATAATAGTCTATCCCCCCGCTCCCATGCCACATGATAGCCAACGCATTTCCTTTTGCGCCTCATTTGCCCCGGTTGGTCGACCTTAGTACGCCTATTCACATACTGCCAATATGCCCGGCACCAATGTGCAAGAACGCTGAAACGCATGTTTACTTCCCGCAGTCGAATGGTTATGATAGTGGGTATTGCACGGAAACAAGCGTGTGCCGGTCCTCTCCGGCCGCGTAACTGTGTCTACCACAGCATTACGATCAAAAGAAAAAGGAGAAACCATGACGTACAAAGCGAAAGTTATCACCGTCTGCGCGCTGGCCGTCGGCTTGGCCTGCATGGCTGTTCCGGCGCTTGCGCAGGATGCCCCCAAGGGCTGCCCCACCGCCGAGTCCATTGGCTGGCAGTTGGGTTGCCAGGCGTACAGCTTCAACAAATTCACCTTCTATGAAGCGGTGGACAAGACCGCGTCTCTGGGTCTGAAGTGGATCGAGGCCTATCCCGGCCAGCGCCTGTGCGCGGACAAGCCGGAATCGGTCAAATTTGAGCACTCCATGCCCGCCGAGTTGCAGAAGGAAGTCCTGGAAAAGCTCAAATCAGCCAATGTGACCTTGGTCAACTACGGCGTGGTGGGCCTGTCCAAGGACGAGGCCGATGCCCGCAAAGTCTTTGACTTCGCCAAGGCCATGGGCATCAAGACAATCGTTTCCGAGCCCGCCCCGGCCGCACTGCCCATGCTCGACAAGCTTTGCACGGAGTACGGCGTCAACATCGCCATTCACAACCACCCCAAGCCGTCCATGTACTGGGACTACAAAAAGCTTCTTGACGCCACCAAGGGCGTCAGCAAGCACATCGGGTCCTGCTCCGACACCGGCCACTGGAGCCGCTCCGGAATTTCCCCTGTTGAGGCCATCACCGCCCTTTGCGAAGCCAAGCGCATCGTGTCGCTGCACTTCAAGGACCTGAACGAGTTCGGCAATCCCGAAGCCCACGACGTCGCCTGGGGAACCGGCAAGTCTGAGGCAAAAGCCGTCCTCGCTGAATTGTACAAGAGCGGATTCAAGGGCGTGTTCTCAATCGAATACGAGTACAACTGGGAAAACTCCGTTCCCGACATCGCCGTGTGCGTGGCCAATTTCGAGAAGATGGCCCAGGAACTCGTCGCCGCAAAGAAGTAGTTTCACCCTGCATTCAAAGCCCCCGGCGCCCCGCGCCGGGGGCTTTCTCTTTCTATCCCCCAATAGGCCCACTCAGCCCACAATTCTCATCCCCAGAACAGGCAACGGGGCCGGGCGCAAGGCCCGACCCCGTTTCGACATGTCCCTCTTTTGAGAATCAGGCCCAGGTCATCGCCGTGGCCTTCTCGAAAATGACACTCTGCTTCAGGAAGCTAACCGCCTTGGTAAGGCCTTCCCAGCTCGACATGATGCTGTCCTCATGCTCGATGCTGATGGCGCCGTCATAGCCGACCATGCGCAGCGTCGAGAAGAAGTCGTTCCACCACTTGAGATCGTGGCCATAACCGCAGGTCCGGAAGACCCAGGAACGGTTAATCTCGTCGTCATAGCGCTTGTAGTCGTTCACGCCGTTGACGGCCGCATTGGTCGTGTGCACGATCGAATCCTTCGCATGCACGTGGAATATGCACTTGCCAAGCGCCTTGACACACTCGCACGGCTCCATGCCCTGCCAGAACAGGTGGCTCGGGTCAAAGTTCGCGCCCAGGCTCGCGCCGCATTCCTTGCGCAGCTTGAGCAGCGTCTCCGGATTGTACACCACAAATCCCGGATGCATTTCAAAGGCGAACTTCACGCCGTGGTCCTTCAGGAACTGGGCCTGCTTCTTCCAGTACGGGAAGACAACCTCGTTCCACTGGTAATCGAGAACGTCAAGATAGTCGGGCGGCCAGGCGCAGGTCACCCAGTTCGGACGTATCGACTTGGGATCCGAACCCGGGCAGCCCGAAAAGCCGTTGACAACCTTGACACCCAGCATCTCGGCCAGCAGGATCGTTTCCTTTTCGACTTCCGCATTCGCCTTCGCGTAGGCGGCGTCCGGATGAATCGGATTTCCGTGGCAGCTCAGGGCGCTGATTTCCAGGCCCTCGCCCTTGAGCAGCGCCAGCAGTTCCTCGCGCTTCGGCTTGGAGGCAAGCAGTTCCTTGCGCGGACAGTGCGGGTCGCCCGGGTAGTTTCCCGTGCCCATCTCAACCGTCTGCAAACCCAGCGGCTTGATTATCTCAAGCACTTTCTTCAGCGGCTTATCGCTAAACATCGCCGTCAGCACACCAAGTTTCATTTCGTAGCTCCCTGTCGTGGATTGTCCACCGTTCTCCAAAAGGCGCCCCGCACCCAAGTGCGGGGCGCCAAAAACTCGCCCTTGCCGTCAGGCTCAGACCTTTTCCCACTTCTTCGTCGAGGCCGCCTTCTCAACCGCCTCAAGCACGCGCTGGCACTTCACGGCGTCCTCAAAGGTCGGGTAGTTGGCCTTCTTCGACTTCAGCCCGCACAGGAACTCGTACATCTCGTGCACGAACAGGTGCTCGTACCCGATGATGTGCCCCGACGGCCACCAGTTGCCCACATATGCGTTGCCGGGATCGCAGGCCTGGACCTTGCGGAAGCCCTGCAGCATGGGGGGATCGTTCCTGTTGAAGTATTCGTAGACGTTCATGTCTTCCTGGTTCCACAGCACCGAACCCTCGCTGCCGTAGATTTCAATGGAGTTGTAGTTGCGGCGGCCCGGCGCGAAACGCGTGGCCTCGAACGTGGCAAGCGTGTCCGAACCCTTGATGCGGCCGATGAAAACCGCCGCGTCGTCCACGTCCACCGTGTCCATTTTGCCGGTCTCTTTGCCGGCCGTCCCGGAAATGCCACCCGTGTTCGCGGACACAACGCGCCGCTTCTTGATGAAGGTCTGCAGCGCCGATGTCACCTCGACCACGTCGCCCACAAGGAACTGGCACAGGTCGGTGATGTGCGCGCCGATGTCGCCCAGGGCACCAGAACCGGTGTGCTTCTTCTTCAGGCGCCACACCATCGGGAAGTTCGGGTCAACAATCCAGTCCTGCTGGTACGCGGCGCGGAAGTGGAAAATGTGCCCCAGCTTGCCCGAGCTCACCAGCCCTTTGATTGCCTGCACGGCCGGCGCGAAGCGGTAGGAGAAGCCGCACATGTGCTTCACCTTGGCCGCCTTCACGGCCGCCAGCATCTCCTCGGCATCCTTCAGCGAGTTCGCCAGCGGCTTTTCGCTGACGATGGCCTTGCCGGCCTTGGCCGCCGCTATCGCCACCGGGGGGTGCAGCCAGTTCGGCGTGCAAATGTCCACGATGTCGATGTCCGGGCGGTTGACAACCTCCTGCCAGTTGTCAGAGGTCTCCTCCCATCCCCATTTTTCCTTTGCAACGCTCAGGTCTTCACCCGGTGCGCCGCAGACGACCTTCAGCACCGGCGTGACAGGGGCGTCAAACATGGCGCTCACCTGCCGCCAGCCGTTGCTGTGCGTCTTGCCCATGAACTGGGCCCCAATCATCGCTACATTGACCGTCTTCTTTGCCATGGCTATCCCTCCTGGTGGTGATGGCATTTCGGTTGCGATCGAAGCGCCGTCCACCCGGTCACAGACCGGGCGGGGAAACGCCCGTTTTTCACAGCCCGCAACGGCCTATGAGATTATCCGGTTTGACCCAAAGAATCAAACTGCCCGCGCACCTATTTTTTTTCCAGCAACAAGGCACCCCGTTTTGACTTTAATTATCCCGCCGTTTTCGTGGTATACTCAGCCCGGCAGAACGTCCACATGGACATTGACCGGGGTAATGTGATAAATCATGCACTATCGACAGGGACTAAGGGCCAAGGGTCCTGTGCCTGGGGTTGCGGCAAAGGCGGGAGATGAACGGCTATGGCGGTACGTGTTCTATATCTGGTGCGGCACGCACAGCATGATCAGGACAACCCTACCGGTTCGGAACTGGGCGGCGGTCTGACCCCCCTGGGCGTAAAACAGGCGGAACTCATCGCCAAGGTGCTGGCCCAAAAACCGGTTGCCTCGATCCATTGCAGTTCTCTGAACCGCGCGGAGGAAACCGCCCGCATCATCGCCCGGGAATTCCCCAACCTCATGATTCAACCCACCGACCTGCTGTGGGAATGCATTCCCTCGATGACCTCCAAACTCAAGATCGAAATGCCCCACTACACCGCACAGCAGGTCGCGCAGGACCGTCAGCGCGCCGAGGTGGCCTTCCGAAAATACTTCAAAATTGCCAAGCGCGTCGACAAGCACGACGTTATTGTCTGCCACGGCAATATCATCCGCTACTTCCTGTCCATGATCCTGAAGGCAGAACAGGACAGTTGGATGCGTCTGGACATGTGCAACTGCGGCATAACGCAGGTTGTCGTTCAGCCCGAGGGCGACATGGCCATCATGTGCCACAACGACTGGTCGCACCTCCCCAAAGAAATGCGCACCTCGACGCTCCGCTCCAACTGATACTCGGGAGCCCCAAAGAAGATAAAGGGGACAGAAATCGGTTTGAGCTGCGATTGCCAATTCGGAGGGCTGAAAGGCCCCGTTTCCCCCCCCATGCCTCTGATCGTGTCTGATTTTTCAGCCGGCTTTAGCCGGCTTGCCCGCCTCTGGCGGGCTCCTCTTTGCCCCCGGCTTCAGCCGGGGGGAACGAAGGAGCCCCATTTCCCAGTTTTTCAGCGCGCTTCAACGTGCTTTTTCAGGGCTTCAGCCCTTCTGCCCGCCAGCCCATGGCTGAAGCCTTCTGAAAGCGCGCTAAAGCGCGCTGTTTCTACAACAGCCACCCTTTTTACTCACCCCGGCTAAAGCCTACCAAGTGTAGGCATTTCTTCTCTTCTGCGGCCCCCCCCTCCAGTGTGCATGGATAAATTCCTCCCCGTACCCCTCCGGTATCGCGGGGTATCGCGGGGGGAGTCTGGAAAGGTTCACCGGTCCCTACAGGGACCAATGTGAATAGCTCGTTGCCGACCAGCATGAACACGCTCAAAGTTCTTCCCCTACCGGGGAAGGAAACGCCGCGTTTCGTTGCGTTTTGACAGCACACAAAGGGTGGGCATGGCAACGTGTGCACGGCAAAGAGTGCCATCCCCGATTCCAGCGGGTTCAGGAAATCCTCAGGCAGTGAGCCTCGCCCGCTCAGGCAGCGCTGTCAGCCACGAGAAAGCAGGCCGGAAAA
>CAIUWO010000476.1 GCA_903902895.1 Candidatus Hydrogenedentota bacterium
ATACTGGGCCGATCAGAACGCGCAGCGCGCGGAGACCGCTGCAAAACTGCTGGCAAAGAATCCCAGGAATGGGGAGGACGAGTGCGCCGCGGGGAAACGGTTGATATTCAACGGGCTGCTGCCCGAGGCGCTCGCCGCTTTCGACCGCGCCCGGGCGGACGGATACGAAAACGCCGACATGGTCTTCTGGAAAGGGGCCGCGGCGGAATTGGGAAAACGCCCCGACGAGGCGAAGGCCTGCTACTCCGAGGCCCTCAAGCGCCTGCCCAACCACCGCCTCGCGCTGCTGCGCATGAAGGCGCTGGAGAAGAAGTAGGGAGCCCGCGGCGAAGCGGAGCGCACCGTCTCAAAGCAGAGGAGGCTTACAGCCTCCTTCTTCCCTGTCCTACTTGGTTGCGCTATCTTTCTACGGATAGCAGCACCGCCCTCAACTTCGCCAGATCAGGCGCGTCCGTAGGACCCGCCTGGACCGCCGCCAACGCCTCCTCCCGAAGGCCCAACCGCAAAAGTGCCGCAGCGCGTCGCGCGATGTCCGATGGTGCCGCAGACCCGGCCAGCGCCTGCGCCTCCGCGTCAAGCTTCTGGTAAATATCATCCATAGACGGGGCCACATCAAAGGGATATTCCAGCGGCGGGAAGGGCTTGCGTTCCCGGTTCAGACGGGCCGCATCGTTCCACGCTTTCAGGGCAGTGTCATATTGGCCCTGCTGCCAGTATATTTCGGCCGCCGCGTAGGCACACTCGGGCCAACATGTGCGAAGCGAGTTGTCTTGAAGTCTCTTCAGGGCCGGTTCTGTTTGGCCCGCATTCCACAAACATCGGGCGACACCGAATCCGGCGACCTCACAAGGCAAATCGGCCCGTCCCCCGCGCCCCGGCATTCGCAAGAAAATGAACTCAAGGTCGGCCGCGTCGAAAGCCTCCTCATAGTAGGGCAAATACTGCATTCTATTCCCAAAGATGCTGAGAAGGAAAGGTGGTTGAAGCGCAAGGTGATACGCGCGTCTGTATGCGTCACACGCGGTCTCCCAATCGCCACGCTGTTCCGCGGCAAGACCGTCTTCGAGGGCGCTCGCGTACCAGGAAACCGGCTTCCCCACTGTGTTTTGATAGGTCAGGATATTATTGGTCACCAAACCCGCAACCATCACCATGGCGCAGACAAACGCGACACGCCACGCACGCGAACCGGTAGGTGACGTGGGCGCGTCGGTGCTTTTGTCCCCCCGGGTTGGTCCAATGATCAGCGCGGCAAGCACCGGAAATAGCGACAGTTCCTGGAAAGGCTGGATGGCAGTCATCCAGAACAGCACGCCCGCCGCGCCCAGTGTAGCGAACCCCAATGCCCGCTGCTCTTCCTCCTCGCTGTGCACGAGTCCGACCCATACTCGCCGGACGAGTTTCCACCAGAGCCAAAAATAGCCAATGAGTCCGAGGATACCCGTCTCAAACCACATCATCAGCGGCATACTGTGAATGGCCGTGCCCATCCATTTACCAGGTTCCGCGACCGCGCCGAGCGTTGCGCCAGAAGCGCCGATGCCGCAGCCGAACAGCGCGTATTTCGGCAGCAGTTGGAAGGCAAGGCCGAACACGTAGAGCCGCGACCGGTAAGAGGGGTCCGGCGAATTGAAGCCGCGCAGCGCGCGGCGCACCAGCATTTCGGCGTAGCCGCCAGCCGCCAGCAGCACGAGCAGGCACAGCACGGTAACCACCAGACCCAGTACCAACAAGACCCACCGACTGTTCTTAAGTCCCCCTTTGAAGGGGGTGGTCGGCGAAAGCCGACCGGGGGATGTTGTCTCCACTCCGTCTATATGACAAGGGGAGGGCTTGGGCGGGGTTGCTTTTATTCCGTTTCGCACCATCAGCAGCATTCCTGACGCAAACACCGCGACCACCGCCAGCAAACCGCTGCGTGAGAAGGACACCGTCACCCCGGCCACCACAAACAGTGTTAACACCGCCGCCGCAATCCTGCCCACGCGCCGCAGTCCCGTGGTGCCGGCCCACACCAGCAGAAACGGCAGGGCCAGAAGCATGGGCAAAATGGCCTGGTTATAGTCGGGCGTGGTGGCGGCGATGCGCACGAACGCGCCGGTCCGAAGGTCCTCCGTCAGACGCCGCCCGAAGTACTCGTGCGTGCCCGCCAGGACGGGTGTGAACCACCCCGCCGCACAGCACACCGCATACACACCCACCAGTCCCGCCGACACGGCGAAGACGCGCCAGGCAAGCACAGTATTGCCGGGACGGCTGAACAGTGGAGCGGCCATGCCAAACAGAAGCAGGTACCAGACATACTTGGTGAGCAGCGCTTTGGAAGCGGCAGGGTCAGCGGAGTGCAAGGCCGACTGGAGACAGGCAAATGCGACCAGCGCGATGGGCAGCCCCATCCCCTTGGGCAGGCCAATTCGCCGGGGAAACAGCGCCGCCCCGCGAATCAGGCCAAACCCAAGGATGAACGCCGATGCGACAAGGGCAAGCGTGAGGCCGCCAAGAATGCGCTGAAAGATTTCCCAGGGCCATGCCGCCAGAAAGACCAGCGCGAAGAGAAACGCGGCGGCGAATGCAACGCGCACCGCCTTTTCACGGCGGGACTGTCCGTCCTGCGTTCCTGCGCTGGATTCCTGATTCACCGGCGTCCCCCCGGAGTGCGCGCCGCCGAATCAGCCGCCTGCCGGCGGCTGGGGCGCTTTGGGGCTTTCATTCTGGTCCGCTTCGATTTCGGCGCGGAGCGTCTTTATGGCGTCCGCCTCACTGCCGGTCAGTTCTGCCGGAACCTGCTTCAGCATGTCCAGTGCGCGCTGTTTGTCCCCGCGGGTCTGGAGCAGGCTTGCGGCGTGGTACGCGCAGCGCCCCTTCGGGTCGAGCGCCTGCCCTTCGGTCCATGCCTCCAGCGCCTCGTCGGGCTTGCCGAGCTTTTCCCAAGCGCATCCGAGGTAATACTTCGCCGCGGACTGGCTGCCTCGGTTCTCGGTGGCGGCGGCAAACATGGCGTTGGACGCGTCCACCAGTTCACCGGAGCGCCCGGTCCGTTCGAGCGCCTGACAGAACAGTTCGTGGGCGGGCAGATCATTCGGAAACGCCGTGATGCACTCCTTGAGGATGGGCGCCGCATCCTCGGGCCGCTTTTCGTTCAGCAGCAGATCGCCGAAACGGCGCAGCGCCCATCGCCGCTGGTCGGGGTCGTCAAAGTTCATGGCCAGCGCCTTCTTATAGGAGGCGATGGCGTTTTCAACGAGGCCCGCATCATACAGCGAACGCGCGCGCGCCGCTTCAATGTCGCCGACGCGGCTGCTCATGCGCTCGGCGAAGGACTGTCCGAAGAGTGCAAGCAGGCAGACCGCCACGG
>CAIUWO010000477.1 GCA_903902895.1 Candidatus Hydrogenedentota bacterium
CGTGCTCGCGGCGGGCAACACGGAGCCGTACATCGAGGTGACGCTGCTGGACGGCAGCACCTACGCCGCCCGCGGCAAGCTCAATTACGAGAATGCCAGCGTCAACCTGCAAACCGGAACGGTGGAGCTGCGGAGCACCTTTGAAAACGGCGAGAAACGGCTCAAGCCGGGACAGTTTGTCAAGGTGCACGTGCGGGGCTGGGAGCGTCCCAACACCCTGCTGATCCCCCAGCGCGCCGTCAGCCAGTCCCCTCATGGCGCGTTTGTCTACGTGGTGGACGAGGAGAAGAAGGCGGAACGGCGCGCGGTGACGCTGGGTTCCTGGGTGGGTCAGGACTGGATAGTGCTGGACGGGCTCAAGCCGGGCGAAGAGGTGATCGTGGACGGGCTGGCCAAGATAATGATGCCGGGCATGCCCGTGAATCCCACTCCAGCGGCGCCCGCCGCCGAACCGGCGAAGGCCCAGTAAGGTACCGCCATGATATCGCGCTTTTTCATCGACCGCCCCGTATTCGCCACGGTGCTTTCCATTGTCATCGTGCTGTGCGGCCTGGCCTCCATGTTCTTCATGCCCATCGAACAGTCCCCGCAGATTACCCAGCCGACGGTCATCGTCAACGCCGTCTACCCCGGCGCGAATGCGGAGACCGTGGCGGAATCGCTGGCCACCCCCATTGAGCAGGAACTGAGCGGCATCGAGCATCTGCTCTATTACCAGTCGCAGAGCTCGAACGACGGCGGTCTGTCCGTCACCTGCACCTTTGACATTTCTGCGGACTTGGACATCGCGGCTGTGGAAGTGCAAAACCGGCTAAAACGCGCCGAGCCGCGGCTGCCCCAGGAGGTGATCCGCCAGGGCACGAGTGTGACCAAGCGGCAGAGCAACTTTCTGGGCGTGATTTCGCTCGTCTCCGACAATCCGGAATACGACGATCTCTACCTGAGCAACTACGCGATGATTTACATGCTGGACACGCTCAAGCGCGTGCCCGGTGTCGGCGAGGTGACGGTCTTTGGCGGCAAGGACTACTCGATGCGGATTTGGCTGAACCCCGACCGGCTCATGCTCAAGGGGCTTACTGTCAGCGATGTGGCCAACGCCGTCCGCGAGCAGAACGGGCTCTATGCGGCCGGGCGCATCGGTGCCAAGCCGGGCGTGAGCGACGTGGAGTTCACCATACCGGTGACTACCAGCGGCCGGCTCAAGGAGCCGAGCCAGTTTGAAGACATCATCCTGCGGGCCGAGCCGGACGGGTCCACGGTTCGGATCAAGGACGTGGGCCGTGTGGAACTGGGCGCGCTGGGTTACAACACCTTCGGCCGCGTGAACGGCAAGCCGACGGCGATCATGCTGGTCACCCTGCAGCCGGGGGCGAACGCGCTCAAGGCGATGACGGGCACCAAGGCCGCGCTGGAGTCGCTCAAGGAGAGCTTTCCCGCGGGCGTGAGCTACAACCTGCCGCTGGACACGACGCAGTTCATCAACGTATCCATCATCGAGGTGGCCAAGACTTTCGCCGAGGCGATCCTGCTGGTGCTACTGGTGGTGTTTGTCTTTCTCGGCAGTTGGCGGGCGACGATTATCCCGCTGGTCGCGGTGCCGGTGGCCATTGTGGGCACCTTCACGGGCATGCTGGCGCTGGGTTTCTCCATCAACACACTGACACTGTTCGGACTGGTGCTGGCCATTGGCATCGTGGTGGACGACGCCATCGTGGTCGTGGAGAACGTGGAACGCCTCATGCACGACGAGCATCTGTCGCCCCGCGATGCCACCATCAAGGCCATGGAACAGGTGACAGGCCCCATTATTGCCATTGTGCTGGTGCTCTC
>CAIUWO010000478.1 GCA_903902895.1 Candidatus Hydrogenedentota bacterium
AGCATCAACGTCACCCACGACAACCAGCCTCCGACACTGGAGGTGCCCGGCGAAGTGCGTGTCAATGAAGGCCAGGTGCTGACCGTTCCCCTGGTGTGGAGCGATCCGGATGGGGACGCGGTGGCGGCGACCACCGGACCGCTCCCCGACAACTGCATCTTTGTGCCGTCCATGGCGACAATCACGTTTGCGCCGGACTACACGCAGCAGGGCGCGTATACGGTCGTTTGCGAGGTTTCGGACGGCCAGGCGAGCAGCGGCCCCAAACCGGTTCGCGTGACCGTTGTGGATGTGCCGCCGGACGGCCCGGACACCCCGCGCGAGGTAACTCTGGTTGTGGACCCTTCCGAGACGCCCACGCTGCTGAACTCGACGAGACTCACCGGCACCGTAAACGTGGCCGGGACCCCTACTCCACCGCAAGCCATTAGCTCGGCACTTATCTCGGGGATGGACCCTGCCCAGGGCCGACGCGGAGACTCCTTCGATGTGCGCCTCTCCGCGGGGGCGAAGCAGCGCGGTTCCAGCGCATACGCGCCGCATTTCCAGGCCGGATTGAGCATCCCCGATTTCGGTGAAGGCATCACGGCCGACAATGTTCGCGTCGCGTCGGCAACGGAACTGACGGCAACCATCCATATTTCCACGGGTGCGGCACTGGGGGCGCGTGCGGTGCAGGTGAAGACGGGCACGGAAACGGCGGTAAGCATGCTGGCGTTCCATGTGCTGGAGGGCGTGACCCGAATCACCGGCACGCTGCGCGACCCCGGCACGGGCAAACCCATTGCGGGGGCGACGGTGACGGTGCAGGGCTCGAACATCAGCACGGTCACCGACGCGTCCGGTGCGTTCACGCTCAGCAACGTGCCTTCGGGCGCGCAGGTTATCCTCATCAATCCGCCGGACCATAACCTTATCCGCATCTCAGCGGACACGGCCTCTGGGGCGCAGGTGGACCTGGGCGCCATTGAATCGGAATCGACTGTGTTTAATCCGGACGCACCGCCAACGGTGAGCCTGTTCAGCGTGCTGGGCCGGGGCGCCGGGGACGCGATGGGGGGCAAGTCCACGGGGGACGCGGAAAAGCTTGTGCGCGACGCCATGCTGTTGGTGGGCGGCGACGAGGGCGGCGTGCTTGACGACTACGGCAACCAGTTGAACCCCGCGGTTTCTGGGGCGGGACTGGCCAGCTTGACGCCGAGCGGCGTTGCGTTGATCGCCCAGAAACTCCAGCGCGGCGGGGAGACCGTGCCCTTGGCTGAGGTGCTGTACGCCCTTTCTTACGGGTTTGAGTGGAGCAGCGCTGCCCCGCCGACACTGGCAGAGTGGCTCAGCACGCTGCAAGACCTGGTAAACCAGGCATGGAGCGACCCAAACGCCCCCGAGAACCAACTGGTGGCGCTGTTATTCAACAAGGGCGGGAACCTTCTGTTTGAGCCCCCCGTCCTGGGTCCTGACACGCGGCTTAACCCGCTGCAGGCCTACCTGTTCATGAGCAGCCTCTGGGCCGAACTCGGTGCGCGGACGCAGGCAAAGGAGGCCAAGGGGCAAGCGGCGACCATCGTCCCGGGGAACCCGCAGCCCGGTGCTTCCCCCAAAACCGGCACCCGCAGCTTCACCGGCTTCTGGCGCAATGCCTACGCCGCGCGCAACGCATACATCAACGGTCCAAACCAAAACAACGGAGTAGTCCAGCAGGCGGCCCTCAACTACCTGTGTTACGTAAACAGCCTGATGCTGCCCATGCCGGGCGTGCTCGGCATGACCATGAACCTGGCTGCGCGCGCGCCGATGGCCGGCGTGGTCCACGACCAGATGACGGGGGCGTTCGGGCTGGCCGCCATGGCCAATTCCCTGCCCGAGCCGCCGGTGAACATTAAGTCCCAGGTCGTCAAGGGGGCTGACGGCCGGGTGTCGGTGGAAGTGCGGCTCCCCTTAAGCCGTTCGCAGCAGCAGACGGACGTGGAACTGCCCGCATACCTGTACAGCCTGTACCGGTTCACGACGGGCGCGGGCGAACGCAAACTTGTTGACTATGTCGTGCTTCGGGGAGACACGCTGGTGTGGGTGGTGGACACACAGAGCGGGGTGCTCGTGCCCAAGTATATTCGCGATATCCCGATGGATTCCCAAGACCTGCGGGAGTGGTTCAGCATCCGGGTCTCCCTGCACGACAATGACCCGCTTCCCATGGTGCGGACGGCCACGGGAGACCTGGTGCAGGCCCCCGCGGCAACCTGGTTCTACGCCGTGACCGTTTCCGAGGTGAACAGCGCGTCTGTGCTGCTGGGCGAAAGTTTTGCGGAGAACACCGCGCCGTGGTGGACCCTTCCGCTGGAGGGCCGCGTGGCCGGGCTGACACCGTTCGTGCTGAACGCGCGCAAGGTCCGCACCAGCGATTACTCTTTGCCCATCGTGGTCACGGTCACTTCCACGGGCGATGCGGTGCGCGCGGACGAGATTGAGGTGGATGCCCGGAACGGGGATGTGTACTACAGTGACACCAAAGGCGGTTTTGCGGCAGGACCGTCGGCCAAGCCGGCCTTCTACAAAATAGACCAGAACGGCACCGGGGAGCGCACGCTGTACACGGAAAGCGGGTTCAAGACGCCCGGTCACGCCGGCCTGGCCCTGGACGGCTCGGGCAACCTTTACACGGACAATGCGGCCTCCGATGCCGCGTTCGGCGGGCGGCTGTTCAAGTTCGCCCAGCCCAGCGCCGACAAGATTTTCACCGGAACCATCAACTATTACAGCATGGACCTGCAGTTCGCGAATCCCGTGTCGGCGGGGCCGCTGGCCACAGGGCCGGGCGCCAGCCTGCCGGAAGACCTTTACGTTGTGGAGAAGCTGAGCAATTCGGTGCGCCGCGCGCCGGTGCAGGCCACCTACGACCCTTACCGCCGCGTGGCGCAGCCCTGGGCGGACATCCCGTTCCTGGCGGAGCCGCTGGACTTGGAGATACGGCCGACAGGCGACGGCGACCTGCTGGTCCACCGTATCGCTGCGGCTGCTCTGGGCGCCAGGGTGCTGCTGAGCGATACTTTCCTGATGCCCGGCCGGGACCTGACGGTTACGGTGCATGCGGAGAATCCGACCCTGTCCGCCGTCACCCATGTAACGCCGCTGACTCCGGTGTTCAGCGAACCGGCCACGGTGCAGTTCGTGAGCGGCCCAGAGCCCGCCACGGCCGACCTTGCCTCGTATGCAACACAGGACTTCGTGTTCCACTACCGAAGCGCGGCGAGCGGGTACACGCGTGTGTACGGCCAGGTGCAGGGACAGGACAGTCAGGACGTGACCATTAGCAGTCCACAGTCGCCGCCGGGGGGTGTGGCGCTTGAGGTCGGCTGCCCGCTGGAATTCGTGCGTCTCACCGCCGAACCCGACCAAACCGTTCCGGGTGGCGAAATCACTGTCAGGGGCCTCGTGGCGAACCGGGGGAGCACGGCATTTCGTGACGTAACCCCGACATCGGGGCTGGTGGACCTCAACCCGCCCTATCCGGGCGAGGCCACCTACCACGACGGTCCCGTGCCCGCCAGCGCACGGCTGGAGGGCGGCGGCTCGCAGGAATTCGTCTGGCATTACAGTGCCAAGGAATATGGCGAAGTGACTTTTGAGGCGAAAGTCTCCGGCGTTGAGGAGTCCAGCGGCGAGACGGCACAGTCGCGCCCGTACCAAAGCAATACGGTGCTCATCACGCCCGTCAAGGTCACACTGACGGTCACCCCCGAGACGGTCATGTTCGAGGCGGACTCGAAGGTCTCGACCAAAGTCGAAGTGACCAACACCGGGTCTGTGGCGCTGGAAAAGGTGACGCCGAACGTCACGCAAGCAGCCGGACCGGGCCACTTTGACTCTTACACACCCATTGATGTGACTCCGGTGCGTCTGGGACCCGGGGAGACAAAGGTGTTCGAATGCCAGTTCAGTGCGCCCAGCAAGGCGGGCAAAGTCGAATTCGAGGCCGCCATAAAAGCCAGCACCGCGGACGGCTTGGGTATTCCGACGACCAAAGACAGCGCGGCGGCCATCATCGGCCCGCGCATTCACATGACGCTGTACGACGTGCTGTTGCGCATGAACACCGGGGAACTTGGTTTCGACCCCGCCATCCATGAGAAGAACTTCCCGTTGGCGAACGTCGAGGTCACGGCACGGCCTTACCCGTGGGAGGCGCATGCCGACACCGAATACAAGGCCACGAGCGACGCCCAGGGCAACCTGGACCTTGCTGTGCAGGAAAAACGCGTCTACGAGGTGCGGGCAGAAGTGACGCTGGCCACAAAGGGGCCGGCCGGCGAAGCGTTGAAGGTCGGATTCACCGAGGAGGTCTACGCGTTGAAAGACGATGTGGTCTCCGTAAGTGTTCAGGTGCCAAAGGGCATGCTCGACAAGACCTTCGGACTGCTTGAGAGAATCCGGGAGATAGACGCCGCACTGGGACGCTTTCCGCTTTGGGGCAACCAACTGCAGGTGAAGGTCGGATACTATGACTTCTACCGGGACTGTTCCCAAACACTGCGCCAGACCTTCTGCCTGGGCGCGGACACTCCCAAATACAAGGGGATATACACGCCGGGCGGCTACCGCCAGCCCGTGGCATGGGACGCGGTGCCGCGCCTGGCGGAGATGCTGGCCTTTACCCGGGTCCGTCTGGACGAAACGTCCGAGACCGTGTGCAACTTCGTCAAATCGGTGATGCCGGCCTTCTGGGCCAGCAAGACGGGCACTGCCATCACGGACAAGACCGGATTCAAGACACAACGCGACCAGTCTGCCCAGGAAGTGGATTACAGGACCGGCCAGAAGTTCGAAGTGGACCAGAAGGGTTGGGACGTGGGCCGCGAAACGACCCTGCGGATTCAAAAGGCGGTCATGGCAAACGTCGTGGCGCTGATACCGCCGGGGAAAAACCACAACGAACTCGTGGCGCGGTCGCAGATCTGCGTCGAGTGGCTGTGCAGGATGTACTGGGGCGTGTTCACCATGAAGGGGCTGGATGAACTGACCAAGGTCACTTCGCAGTTGGCAGTCACCGCCGTGGCCCTGGAAGGCTACCTTCAGCCCATCTACATAAACCAGACCACCCAGCCCATGCTCGTGGAGATGGCGCAGAGCCTCCAGCAGCCCAGCCGGATTCGGGGCGACACGCTTGCCGTGCTGAATGCCGTCGCCGCCTATGACCTACAACTGCGCGCGGAGTACAAGTCCCGCAGAACTATAACCGACAGCGCCGTGCAGGCCTACGGCGGCGCGGACAGCTTCAACAGCAGCATGACCGCCGTTTCCGAATACGCCAAGGCCTGCGCGGGAACCTCGGGCAAGGTGAGCGACATGGTCACGGCAACGAGCAACGCGGCGCCGGTGCTCAAGAAGGCCTCTATCTGGCTGCTGGTACTTGACGCGGCGCGCGCGGCATACGCATTGACGATAGTCGAACCGGGTAACGTCTGTGTGACCGCCAAGAAGATCGTGGATTATGATTTGGCCGTGGACTTGAACGCCTTGGGCGGGCTGAGCGCGCTTCTGGGCAAGGTGAACACCCCAATCGAAGGCCTGAAAAGCGCGGAAACTTCGCCGCCCTTGGTTCTGTCCAAACAGGGCGTCTCGGACCAACTGCCGGAGGCGGCTGCATACGCGGACGCCGCGGACAGCTACCTGCCTGCTTTGCAGTCAGGGGATGAAGCGGCGGCCCGGCAGGGACTGGCCGCCTTCCTGGCCGCGCACCTGAAGGTGACGGCAGCGATGAACCTGGCCGCGAAGCGAACCGAATCCGCTGCCCGGACGCAGCCGGAAGAACCGCCTCTGGAACAGCCCACCAACACGGCCGTTCAACTGGCGGGCGAGGCGCAACGGGACCGCGACCTCGTTTGCCTGATGTTGTACAGCGCGCTGGAGATGAACGAGGGCCTGGACGGGCTGGGCAAGACCGTCCCATTGTTGAGCGAGGCCAAGGCGGCGACCCTGGCCGCGGCGGAGGCGTTGAATCCGCTGATCCAGCGCAACGCCGCCTTGGTCATTCCGGCCACAGTGGACATGCACGCCAGTGCCCCGAACGAGGCGGCCGCGGGCGCAACCGTCCCGATCAGTCTGACGCTGACCAATGTGGGCGACGAAAGGGCAGACCCGCTTTCCCTAAAGGTGACACGCGTGGATGCCGACGGCACGTCGGAGTACGAATTGCCGATTGCGCCGCTGGCTCCGTTCGAATCGTCCGTGCAAATGCTGGCGGACACCATGCCGTCGGCAGACGGGAACATCACCCTTGCCGTGACCGCGATGATTAACGGCCAACCAGACACTTCCGCGGAGATTGACATCCGCACTCCGGAGGCGCGATGAGACTTGTACCACATGGCGTGCCGTACGCTGCGGCCGTTCTGATAATCGTGGCCATCGTATCCGCGCCCCCGGCGGCGCAGGGAACCACGGTGGCTTTTGACAGGGCCTCCTCGGACGCCCCTGAATCGCTGGCCAAGCCGACCATCGCGGTGAGGCTTTCCGAACCGTCCACGGAAACGGTCTCCGTGCACTATACCGTTACCGGCGGCACGGCCACCCGTGGGACCACGTCCGAGGCGCCGACCGACTTCATTCTGCCGGACGGGGAGTTGACCTTTGCGCCGGGCGCGGTCGTTCAGACGATTCCGATTCAAGTCGTGAACGACAAAGAACCGGAACCGGCCGAGACCGTGCTGCTCGCGTTGTCCGCCCCGCAGAACGCGGCGCTGGGTGCGCAGGCCGACCATACATTCACGATATTCGACAATGACTCCACCATCAAGCCTGTGGTCGAGTTCGCTGCGGACTCTTCCGCGGCGGACGAGTCCGTCGGCACGGCCAAACTGGCCGTGGTGGTCTATCCTCCGAGCAAGAAGGCCGTTAGTGTCACCTATACCGTGTCCG
>CAIUWO010000479.1 GCA_903902895.1 Candidatus Hydrogenedentota bacterium
GCGGCGCACGAATCGCCGCCGATGGAACTGTCGGTGAAGGTCACCTCAAGGGCCGGCAGCGGCAGTCCGGGCGTGATGGTGCCGCTGACCGGATCCGCCGTAAAGTCCGCAAAGGGCGCGTCGATGATTTCGATGTACTCCACCTTGCGCGCCGTGTTGCGGATGCCGAACTGGTTCACCACGGCCACCTGGACGGTGTACCGGCCCGTCGCGGCGTACTGGTGGACGGGGTTGACCTCGGTGGACGTCAGTCCGTCGCCGAAGTCCCAGGCAACCGAGGAGACCTGGGTCACGCCCAGCAGGGTGAAGGCCACGTCCGCGTTGATCCGCTGGCGCGTGGGCACGCCCACGAAGTCCAACTGCGGCGGCGCAAGCGACGTGACGGGAAGCGACCGGGTCGCGAGCGCCGGGTTGGTGCGGACCCAGTTGCGCAGGGCGCGCGCGCTTCCGGCGCCGTCCTGGCTCACGTCCTGGCTGCGGTCCACATCCTTGCGCGGGGCCGTGCGGCCCTTCAGCTTGTCAAAGCCCCAGTAGTAGACGGGCTGGGGATTCTGGAACAGCGTGATATAGCCGACGGCCCTGCTGCCCCACGGGAATTCGGAGAAGGTGTCAAACTCGTCCTCGTGCTGGCCCGGAAGCTGGCCCGGCGTCAGCGACACCGAGAAGTTGTCCGGGTCCGGCTCGGTGGGCGTGTTCGGGCCCCAGGACACGATGGCGGCCTGGAAGCGGTCGTTGAGCGCCATCTGGTTCGACGGGCGCACCACCACGAAGAAGTCGGGCCCGAAATCGGCGTCGCCCGTGGTCAGGCCGGTCGTCTGCGGCACCCACTGGCGGTTGCGCGCCTGGGTCGCGTAGGGCGTGGCGTCACGCCCCACAAGGTCGTCGGTGCCCGGCGTCGAGAAGACAAACTTGACCTGGTACTCGGGCTCGCCGCCCACCGTGCCCAGCAGTATGGGCGGGGCGTCCAGACGCACCGGAAGGTCGATGTACTCGGTGACTGCGCCGCTGGCGCTGCGGATGGGCGGATCGAAAACGCCGTTGCGGTTCTGCGCGTGCGCGTCGTTGTCGCGGTAAAGCGCCACGCCGCTGTACTGGCTGTTGAACGGGTCCTCATGATTGAGCGGCAACAGGTCGTTCTGCAGATCGAAATTGCCGGACTGGTTGAAGTCGTAGAACTCAACCACCACCTGCTCGAGGAAGCTCGGATCCTTGATCACAAACCACGGCTTGTCCGCGCGCGGCGCGCCTGCGCGCAGCGTCAACTGGCGCCCGCTGACCGCCGTAATCTCGTAGCCCTCGATGCGGGCGCTGCTGAGCTCGCCCGTGCCGTAGCCGATGAGGTACAGGCCGACCGTTTCGGCGGTCCAGCCCTGGCCCATGCGGTAGTAGATGCTGTCCGTGGGGGCCGTCACATCGGTGTCCACCACGGTGAAGCTGGCCGCGCCGCTTTGCGCGCCCACACCGGCGCCCTTCGCGGCAATGTTCGCCGGACGGTTCACGGAGGAATCGACGCCCAGTATGGCCGCCTCCAAACCGCCGGGCTGGATCACGGGGATCGTGGCGGGCGGGACAATCAGGGCCGGTGTCAGGTCGGTCACCCTGGTGTACACACTGGCCGGAAGCATGTCGTGGCCGTAGAAGTCCTGCACCGCGCCCTCTTCGGGGCTCGGCTTGGTGACCGTGTCCACCACGTTGTAGGAGCGCGGCGACATCTGAATGGCGGCCTCCACGCGCGACGCGGGGGTCCGGGTCGGCAGTTTGGCCGGTATCATGGCGCGGAATTCGGAGAACGCCTTCGCCTCTTTCGAGGTGCGCACCACGACGAACAGGTCGTCGCCGGGGTTGCCCGCCGTGGGGTCAAGGCCCTTTTCGGCGCCGGAGGCAAGGTCCGCAAGGTCAAGCAGGGTCGGTGTCTTGGTCCAGAAACTGGGCCAGTTCGTGCCGAAGACTTTGCCCTCGGCGTCCTTCGACCTGGAGGCGCCGTCAACGCGGGCGTCTCGGTAGGGCACCAGCCACTTGGCGCGCGGGCGCAGTTCCAGCACCCACGCGAGGTCGGACAATCCGTCCCACTTTGCGCGGTCCGCGGCGCTAAGCTTGGCCACGTCCTCCGCGTTCAGCGGGTCGCCCAGGAAGATCACCTCGTCGCCGCTCAGGTCGTCCGCCTTGTAGTCGGCGTCCAGATCGATGGGCTCCGGTTTTTCCGTCCACAGCAGTGTCCCCGACTCCAGCGGGACAATGCGGTCGCGGAAAAACGGCGTCGGGGACAGGTCGCTGAATATGGGGCCGTCGAACACGCCCGGGAAGCCGCTGCTGGCGCTGTTCTCGTAGAGCAACACGCCCGAGGTGTACAGTTCGCCCTTCGCGTCCAGCCCGGCGAGCTGCGAGGGTTCAAATTCAGGCCCCCAGAAGGCCACGGTCACGCTGTTGAGCCCGATTGGGCTGGAAGCGTTCACCATCGGGTCGTCGGTGCCGGCGACGTTGATGCCCAGCATGGCGATGGGCTCCGAGTCGGGGGCAATGTACTGCTTGAGCAGGCGGGCCGCCCAGGCCTTGCCCGTGTCAAGAAGATTCTCGGGCGCCCAGTCTTCGATGCGCGGATAGAAACCGCGCGGCAGGCTGTCCTCCACGATCTGCCAGCGGCCGCGGTCCACTGCGCTGCCCGGGCCCACCGGGACCTGGTAGGGATAAACGGGCACGCTCGCCGGCGGGGCCAGATAGGCCCCGTGTCCCTTGCGCAGGTGCAGGGTGGTCCCGCTGTTGGACAAGATATAATAGCGTCCGCCCAGACTGTCGACCAGCCATTTGCCGCTCAGGTCGCCGGGAAACGCCGTCGACTGGAACCGGGTGTCGCTGACCACGAATACGTAGTCATCGTCCGCGTAGTTGGCCTCGGCGTCGCCGTTGCCGCCGGGCTGCATGTACTCGCCGTTGGGCAGGGCGCCCTCGCTGGCCAGATAGCACTGGCTGGCCTCGCCCCAGGCGATCACCTCCTGGCCCGACTGGTAGCCCGACCAGGTGCTGTAGCGCGGCAGCGTGGGCTGCCAGGGCGGATTGGGGAAGTAGGTCGAGCGCGGATCGCGAAGCTGCGCGTCAATCGCGTCGCCGGCAAGCTGGAAGGGCACCGTCTCAAAGGCATACTGGATGTCGGTCAGGCTGTCATAGGACGCGGGAAGCCAGGACAGGTCGGAGCCCACGCCCGCATTGTACCGGGCCTGCGAGTTGAGTTCGTTAATGCCGAAATAGTCCACCAGGTCCTCAAGAAGAAACTGGGGGTCGCTAATTTCTGGCGTCAGCGGCGGGCCGCCCGCGATGAGGCTGTAGTCGATGAACGCGGGATCCGTCCAGATGCTCATGGCGCTGCGGGGGGAATTTGGGTCGGTGTGGCCGTAAATGGGCCGGTCCTGAACATACCCGCCGAAGAAGCGGTACATGTTTTGCCCGGCCATGATGGGCGTGATCTTGCCGTAGCGGTTGTCCGTGCTGTAGGTGAGCACAAGGTCATGCACCTCGGTGCCGCAGCGCAGGGGTTTCACCGTGTCCTGGTTGTGGGTGCGCTCCGTCCACCACGGAAACGCCGTGTACTGGTTTGTGGGACAGGGGATGCAGCCGCAGTCGCAGGTCGAGGAGACCTGCCACACGTCAAAACTCTGCCACAGGCCGCTGCTGCTGGGCTGCTCACCCGACTCGCCCATGACGGGCGTGCCGTCGGGGAACAAAGCGGCCCGTTCCGGCTCAGGCGTTCCCAGGTAATATTTCTGGAGCGAAATCGCCTGGCTGCGGAACAGCATGCCGCCGTCCCAGTGGCCGCCGTTGCGCGGATTCCAGCGGCGGGGTTCGATGAACACCCGCATGTCGGCGCCCAGGTTTATGCCCACGCCGTCGCCTGGGAGAGTGCCGTTCACATCGGCATAGCCGCTGTCCGCGCGCATGGTCACAAAGTAGTCCGCCACGACCGGGTCTTTGGGGACCGGATGCACCATGTAGCCCAGCGGGCTGTCCTGGTTGTCCACGCGCCGCCGACCGCTGGTGGTCCAGCCAATTGACGTGTCCACGGTCCCCAGAGTGATGCGAATCTTCCACCAAGGGTCGCCGCCGCCGGGCGGGAAGGGCTCATAGTCCCACTGATGGTTGCCCGGATTGACCACGTGAACCTCCGACGGGTTCCCCATGTACATGGGCACCATGGGATGATCGTTGAAGGTCACGCCGGTGGTGCCGTTCGGCGTGGGCGGGTCGAATATGCCGTCCGCATTGTTGTCGTACCAGAGCCATACGCCGTTGAAGGCGTAGTCCTCGCCCACCGCCGTATGGGGGCCGCCCTGCGATTTCAGGGTGAAGGTGTCCAGGCCATCCCTCGGGTCAAACCCGCCGTTGCCCGGCGGCGCGAACGGGTCCGCGCCGATGTCGGTGAACACCAGGTTCAGCTCCATCGGCTGGTCCCAACTGTAGCCGTCGGCGTTGATGCCCAGCACGTTGACCCACGACTCGACGGAGAAGAGCTGGCGCATGTCCATCAGTTCGCCGCCGACAAACTGGACCGTCTGGCTCGCAAGGTCCCAGCGCGGACGGGCAAAGCCCGGCACCGGCGTGTACATGGTGACCGGGTGGTTCCACTGGTTGAGGTTGTTGTGCGCGCCGGCGCCGCCCCGCGGGTCGAACACGTCGAACACCGACGTGTACCCGTCCCCCGGCTTGGGCGCGATCGTGTCGCCGCTGAAGAAGTCCGGCGTGTAGGTATCCACCGGTTTGCCGTCGGCAAAGGGTGCGGCAAAGATGCGGTACCTGTTTTGGGGGCCGTCGAAGTAATAGGGCTGCATCAGGGCGCCGTACAGATTGACAGCCAGATTCGTCTGGCTGGCCCAGGTCGGAGACAGGCGCACGCACAGCACATAGGTGTACCCGTCGCCCGCCGTGGCTGTCACCCAGTCCCGCTCGGGATTGATGTCCGGTTCACCGCGCTTGGGTCCGGTATCACCGAAGCCGAAAGGATTGCCCAATTCGTTCAGCGGGAAGTCGGGGTCGGTGGTGTCCAGGCAGAAGTTCAGGCCGTACTGCTCGTCATTGATGTGGTACACCAGGCCGTTCGGCCCGTTGACATAGTTTGGCGGAGCTGCCGCCGCGTCGACCGGCATCTCGTAGGGCCAGCCGTGGGCGTCCCACGAGTCGTGAATCATGCGATTGCTGATTGCGATGGACGCGGGGTCGGCCTCGTTCAGATAGAGTTTGGCCTGCACCTCGCCCGTGTTTGCGGGCAACGGCCCAGAGAACTTGAACAGGGCGAAGTCGCGGAACATGTCTTCCGTGGGCGGACTGGTCCCGCCCGGGGGCGCGGTCAATCCAAAGCGAAGCTTGGTCAGCGCCCGCTGCGCGGGGTTCCCGTCGGGGTACTTCATATTGAAGCCGAAGAGCGGCACCCAGTCGCCCGCCGCAACGAGGGGCTGACCGGGGGTGGTGTAATCCTTGGCCTCAAAGGTGGCCGACGGCGTGTCAAAGACCTGCAAATACTCGGGATATTCAAGCGGTGGGACCGCACAGGTCACCAGGGTCGTGCCGTCGGGCATCAGACAGGTGGCCTCGACCAGCACGGGATAGTAACCAGCCGTTTCGGACGTGCCCGGCGCGGCGGGAAGGGGCGCGACCGCGTCGGGCGGCAGGGCGGTGTTGAGCGCAAAGGAGTCGGCGGCGGGCTTTGCGTTGGTGACGGGGTTGGCCTGCCAGAGGCGGTAGGCTCTCACCGTGGCCAACTTGTAATAGTAGCTGGCGCTGTTCACGCGAAGCGCGGTGCCCGTCCCAACCTCTGTGGCGAAGATGCTCATGGTGAAGGCGGTTGCGGGCTTCACCGGTTTGGGCGAGATCGTCAGTTCCCAGCTCACGCCGGAACAGACCTGCGCGCCCATCGCGGTGCTTTGGGTGAACAGCCCGGCCAGCGACGCGTTGTTGCCCGCGAAGGCCACACGCGGCTCCGCCCCGGGCGTCGCCGCCCGCAGGTCGCCGGGTGCGTGGGCTTGCAGGAAGACCGCCCCGCCCAGACCGATCGCCACGAGACCCATCAGGGCCATCCCGACCATTCCGCCGAATCGCTTGTTCACCGTGCCGTTCTCCCAAAAGCGAACCAGTCCGCAGCGCCTGCATGGCGCCGCGGCAACCGGTATTGCCCCGTCTTAGGACATACACTCGCGCGCCACGCGATACCGCGCCGCGCGCCTCGAAAAACGACAAGAGTTTTCCCGGGACCGGAACGGTCACCGGGCGCAACTCCAAGCCGTTTCATGATTGCCGACTGCTCGGACTCCATAGGGTTCCCCAACTATATGTCCTGATTTATAGCATAGCCGGAAGAAAGTGTCAATAGAGAAGTGCTTTATTCTGCCCGACCCTGTTGGCGCCAAGCACTTTGCCTATCGTCCCCGCGCCTGTCTTTTTCGCATTATTTGTCAAGTAATCACTATTTGTCCCCGGGCGCATCGCCCGTGTCCTGAATGCCGCGCAGCGCTTCACGGATGTTTTGGACGACTTCCTGCTTGACCCGGAAAACCCCGGCTTTGCCGTCCATCAGGGCAAAACGCTCCTGGGAATTGTCCGGGGCCACCCCGCCCACACGCAGTTGCCCGTGGCGCTTTTCCTCGCCCGTGACAGCGGCGCGGACGGTCACGTAGATGCTGAACACCGGTTTCACAAGCCCATATTTTTCAAGGTCTTGCGGGGTAGTGTCGCTCTCCACCCGCGTCGCCATAAGCGGGCATATGGCCGACAGGATGCCCTCGGCGTCGGACTGGTTGGACAGTTGGACTGCCGCCGGGGCGGTGACCACCCACTGCCCGTCGCGCTTCTCGACCACCAGCCCCCTGTTTTCAAACTGCAGCTCCATGCGGGTCGCGTCGGCCTTGTTGAAGCGGAGCAGTTCGCGGGACCGGAAGCCGTCGCTCCGGGCCAGGAGCGCGTCGGCCGACACGCCCTTGAGCGTCATGACGGCCCCGGTGTCCTGGGTGACATAGTACAGCCCCGGCTCCTTGGCCGAGGGCGTGCTCTTGATTTGGGCCGTGCTGCCGTCGTCGTAGCGCAGTTCTATGGTCGTCTCGGGCTTGTCCAGGCCAAACTCGGCGGGCTGGCCCACGACGAAGGATTCGCCGGCCAGTTCCTTGAACAGGGCCAGA
Source organism: Candidatus Hydrogenedentota bacterium (assembly GCA_903902895.1). Taxonomy (GTDB): domain Bacteria; phylum Hydrogenedentota; class Hydrogenedentia; order Hydrogenedentales; family CAITNO01; genus CAITNO01. Next base: position 7,155 of record CAIUWO010000479.1, read on the forward strand.
TAGCCGGAGACGGCAAACTGGTTGACATCCTGAAGGGCCGGCAGCTCCAGCTTCCATTCGCCCTTGTCGTCCTTGGCAAGGGTGAAGGTGTCGTCCTTGCCGGTGAAGGCGATGCGGCTGATATCGCTGACGCGCCGGGTGAGCAGGCGCCGTTCGCGCCACTGCAGCGGGGTCTTGGGCAGCAGCGTCCACAACTGCCCGTCGATCTGGAACACCGCGTCCTGGCCCGCGCACCGGACGTAGAGTCCGGTGTTGTCGCCCTTGTCCTCCAGACGGCCGAGCAGGATGGTCTGGCCCTTGCGGCTGCGGTCGTCGACCACGGAAATGCGCGCCCGGGCCGGCTTGAGCCCGTAGTCGGACAGGTTCTCGGGGTTGTCGACAAAATTGCGTCCTGTGGAGAACTGCACTTCCTTGACGAACGCGTCGACGGCCTCCTGGTTGGCCGGCGCTGCAATGGGCGCGATCATGCGCCAGGGCGATTGGGGATTGTCGCGGACCACGCGGATCAGGGTGGACTCCTCCCCCACCTCGGGCGGACTCTCGGGCACCGGCCGGTCGCTGGGCATGTCGGCCGTCCATATCCACGCGAACTGGACCTCGTTGATGTTCGCGTCCCGGTCGTCCACGACGAAACTGTGCCGCAGCGCGTCGAGCGTCCGGTTCAGTTCAAAAAAGGCCTCCGTGCTGAGCAGGAAAAGCGGGCCCTTTCCCATGACCGCGTAGCGGCAGCGCTGCGTCGGCTCGATATCGCCCACAAAGAGTTTCAGCGGGTCGGCCACCCCGTCGGCGCGCAGTTCCACGGAAAGCTGGGGCACATCGAGCCCGTACTGCTTGAACTCGCCCGGACTGCCGGCCACGGTGCGCTCGTTGTTCATCGCCGCAAGCTTTTCCGCCACCCGGTCCCAGAGCGGCTGCAGCGGGCGGATGGTGGGGTTGGGGGCGGTGATGCGCCAGGGCCCGCCGGCGTCGCGCTCGGCGGTCACGGGCACGCCGTTGACCGGGTGGATGGTCAGGCTCCGCACGGCCCCGGCCTCGAACGGGAAGAGCCGTTTGGCCTGCTGCGCCGTGGTTTCCCGGCGCGCGCCGAGCTGCTGCATGCCCCAGTAGGCGGCGCACAGCACCGCCAGCAGGACCGCAAGCGCAAGCGTTGAGCGCAGTCTCATTGGTATTTTCTCCGGAGCAGGAAGACCAGGGCGCCCGCGGCCGCCACAAACTGAAGGGTCAGCATCACGCCGACCCAGGCCGCCGTGCGGCGCTGCGCCTCCGTAAGCACGAGCGGCACCGCCTCGCGGCCCGTGGGCCGGATCGCGATCAGATCCTCGCTTTCACTCATCCATGCAAAGAGGTTAAGCACAAAATTGAGGTTGCCCGACACGACCACCTGCGAGTTTGCGGTGAAATCCGAATCGCCCACCACGACCACCCGGGTGTCGGTGCGCCCTTTTGGACTGCCCATCACGGGCACCTTCTGCGACACGGCGACGGCAACCGGAATGGGCCCCTTGCGCTCGCCGTCGTTGAGCCGCGCCTTGCCGGTGGTCAGCAGTTTTTCCGTGTCCGTTTCCGCCCAGAAATCGGGGGTGCTGCGCAGCAGCTCCACACCGATGACGCCCTCGGGCGGCTTTTCCGCAAGCCCGACGCTGCGCACCGCCTTGAGCAGCACGGTCTGGTCGAAGGAGCGGGTAATCGGATGCTCGGCGTTGAAGCAGCCATGGAACTGCATGAACCCCGCCTCCGTCTGTTCAAAGGGCCTGGCATCGTTGCTCAGTTCAAGCTGCCAGAGGTTCTCCGCCTTGTCGGTGATGACGATGTCGCTGCCCACCTTGATGCCCAGGCGCCGCTCCAGCCAGGGGCGCAGCTGCTCCCCGCCGCCATAGCCGGGGGTGACGCTGCGCCACGGATCAAACAGGATCAGCAGCCGCCCGCCCGTGGAGACGTACTTGTCAATGGCCTCCATTTCGAGCGGGTGCAGGTCCACTTTCAGGTTGTCGATCACCAGCACGTCGCAGTCGGCCGGCACCTGGGGGTCGGAAATCTTGATGGCCAGCCGGTCCACCTGGTACGACTCGCCGGCGAGCCGCTTGGCAAATTCGGCCGCGCCGTCCTCCCCCTTGTCGTCCTGGACGTCGCGCTCCTTGTGCCCGGTCAGGAAGTACACCTTGGGCTGCGCGTCGCGCAGCACGTTGATCAGCGCGTTGGTGAACTCGCGCTCCTCCAGCCGGGGGCTGCCGCCGCTGAGCAGGATAATCCGCTGCCTGCCGCCGGACTTGACGACCACCGTCCCCTGCACCGAGGCGTGCTTGATCCCCATTTCCGCCAGCCGCGTCGGGTCAATGGTCGGGTCCAGCTCCTCGACTTTGATCTGGTCGGTGTGCTGACGGCACTGCGCCAGAAAACGCCGTGTCTTCTCGCGGGCTATCACCACCAGCTCGTCGTCCACCCGCAGGAAAAAGCAGGTCACCTCCACAGGCGCGTTGATGTTGCGCAGCACCTGCTGTGTCAGGGGCGACAGTTCGCGGCGCCCCTCCTGGGTAAGGTCATAGGACACGTTCCAGGACTGGAGGAACATGTAGATCACCACGCAGATGCCGAGAAAGACAAGCGACGAGACCACCGCGTTGAGCCCGCCGACCGTGCGGCCCTCGAGCGCGCCCGGCCGGGCCACCGCCAAAAGCACGCCGACCAGCCACGCCGCCCCCAGCGCCAGCCCGCCCGCCAGCGGTATCAGCACCGGCAGGGCAAACAGGTTCTCGGTCCAAAAAATCAGGTTGAGCGCCGCCGCCGCAAGCAGCAGCGCGCCCAGTCCGGTCCAGCGCCGCCAGGTGTTCATGACTTGCCCCTCCAGTGGCGGCTCTCCAGCGCGCGGAACGTCAAAAACAGGAAAAAGGCCGTGAACAGCAGGTAATAACCCACATCCTTCGGCGCCACCACGCCCAGGGCCATGTCCTTGGCGTGCGCGTCCAGCGGCAGCTCCATCACCATGCCGCGAAAGAGCCCGTACATCCCGCCCAGCACAGACCGCACCGTCTCGGGCCACGCCTCGGGCGCCGGATTCGCCGTGGGCAGCTTCTCGCCGATGTTGCCCACCACATACATCACCAGATTGATGCCGAAGGTCAGCGTGCCCGAGGTGATCTGGCTGCGCGTCACCGCCGACACGAACAGGCCCATGGACAGGAACGCCATGCCCATGAGCACCACGGTCAGCACGCCGAACACCAGCACCGCCGGCTCCAGCGGGGCGAAACGCCCCACCACCGCCAGATGCACCGCAATGACGCTCATCATCACCAGCAGCATCCCCACCGCCGCCAGGTACTTGCCAAAAACAATCTCCCGGTCGCGCAGCGGGTAGGTAAGCAGCAGTTCGATCGTGCCCCTGTGGCGCTCCTCGGCCAGCAGCCGCATCGTCATCAGCGGCGACAGGAACATGATGAGAATGCCGTTGAACACCAGGTAGGGGCTCAGAAAGGTCTCGCCAAAATCGGGCACCGAGGTGTAGCCGTAGGTCGCGGGCTCAACGGACATCTTCGCGTAGGTCAGCAGGGACAGCACAAAGGCGAGCCCCGAAATCAGGGCAAAAGTCCCCACCACCACATAGCCGATGGGGGTGGTGAAAAAGCTCAGGAATTCGCGCTTGCAGACGGCCCAGGTGTTTTTCATGCGTCCGTCCCCCCGGCCGCAACGGCATCCACAAACGCCTGGTCCTTGGCGACCACCTCCATGAAAACCTCCTCCAGCGTGCGGCTTCCCCGCGTGAGGTTCTCCATCGTGTCCTGGGCCGCGATACGGCCCTGGTTGATAATGATCACCCGGTCGCACACCATGCTCACCTCGGGAAGTATATGGGTGCTCAGCAGCACGGTGTGCTCCCGGCCCAGTTCGCGGATCATGTTGCGAATCTCCACAATCTGGCGCGGGTCAAGGCCGACCGTCGGCTCGTCCAGCACCAGGACCGGCGGGCTGCCCACCAGCGCCTGCGCCAGACCCACGCGCTGCCGGTACCCCTTCGACAGATGGCCGATAATCCGGTTGCCCATGGCCGTCAGGCCGCAGCGCTCCATCACCCGGTCCACCTCGGCCCGCCGCTTCGACCGGCCAATGCCCTTCACCTCCGCCACATAGGACAGAAACGCGCGCACCACCATCTCCTCGTAGAGCGGCACGTTTTCAGGCAAATAGCCCACGCGCCGCTTCACCTCGATGGGATCCTCGTGCACCTCAAAGCCGTCCACCTTGGCCGTGCCCCGCGATGCCGGGGCAAAGCCCGTCAGCACCCGCATGGTCGTGCTCTTGCCGGCGCCATTGGGCCCGAGAAAGCCCATAATCTCGCCCCGGCCCACGTGAAAACTCACGTTGTCGATGGCGGCAATGGTGCCGTAGTACTTGGTAAGGCCGTCCACGTCAATCATTGAACATGCTCCGGCGCAACACAGGCCAACCGCTGCGGAAGGCCATCCCTTGACACAATGCCGGCCCGGAAGGGCATCCCCGGCCACCCGCCGAAAGATACCGAATCCTCCTCAGCCGACGTGGTTCCCGCATCCGGTGATTCCAGAACACGACCACAGTATATAGTGTATAAATAACGCGCGGGGAAGTCAAAAAACTATATGTCGCGGTGATGCCACCCCAACAATCCAGTACCAGTGAATGTGAATGTGACACCCATGAGGGGGTGCCCAATCCGTTTCTCGAAATGCCTGTCAGAGCACAGACACTAACTGGGAACCGATGCCGGGAAAACATATAATGTCCACAAGGGTACGACAGGCGAACTTTCACAGGAGGTGTTCATGGCCACCGCAAGGAGTTCGCGCCTGCCCGCATGGGCGTGGCGCACGCTGATGGCCATGCTGCTGGCCGCAGGCGCGCTGGTGTCCGTCTACGGGCACATACCGCCCAAGCCGCGGGACGCGAAGGCGCCTGCCACCGTCTTCTCGGCGGAACGGGCCATGGCGCATGTGCGGGCCATTGCGCAGGAGCCGCATCCGGCGGGCACGCCCGCCGCGGAGAAGGTGCTCCAGTACATCGCCGGGCAAATCGGCGACATGGGACAGGAGCCGGTGGTGCGCGAACTGGTGTCGCACCGGGGACCCGGTGAGATGTCCACGGTGCGCAACGTCATGGCGCGCCTGCGCGGCACGGCCGGACCCGAATCGGGCGCGGCGGTGTTTGTGGCGCACTATGACAGTGTTTCCTTCGGGCCCGGCGCGGCCGACAACGGCGCCGGCGTGGCGGCGCTGCTGGAGGCGATGCGGGCGCTGCTGGCCGGTCCGCCCCTCAGGAACGACCTCATCTTTCTGTTCACCGACGGCGAGGAGGGGCGCATCGAGGGCCACGCCGGGCTGCGCGGCGCGTGGGCCTTCGTGAACGGGGACCCCTGGGCGAGGGATGTGCGCGTGGCGGTCAATTTCGACGCGCGCGGCGTGCGCGGCCCCTCGTACCTGTACGAGACGAGCCTGCCCAACCAGTGGCTCATCCGCCAGTTCAACCTGTCCGGCGCGCGGCGGCCGGTGGCCAGCTCGGTCATGGCCGAAGTCTACCGGAGCATGCCCGTGCACAGCGACCTGACCATGTTCTTCGAAAAGGGCGTTCCGGGCGTGAACTTCGCGTTTGTGAACGGGTTGGCCCGCTACCATACCGCCCTCGACATCCCCGGGAACCTCATGGTGCGCAGTCTGGAACATCACGGCGAGAACGCACTCGGCATGGCCAGACGGCTCGGCAATGAACCTCTCGAAAGGGCCAAAGAGGGCGGCACCAGCGTCTATTTCAATCTGCCGCTTGTGCGCATGGTCCAGTATTCCACGGCCTGGCTGCCCATGATGTGCGCCATCGGCCTGGGCCTGCTCTTTCTCGGCATCGTTGCGGGGCTGCTCCGGGGCCGCCTGCAGATCGGGGGCATACTTGCGGGCCTGTGGCTTTGGTTCGCCGCCACGGTGGCCTGCGCAGCCTTTGGCGGGCTGGTCTTCTGGGTGGCCTACCGCGCGCGCGATTTCTATTTCGTCTACAATGCCGGCCCCTGGACCCTGGCGGTGGTACTGGTGACGGCGGCGGTGTTCTGCCGGTTTATGGGCCACGCCTGGCGGCGCACGGGACTGCTCAACCTCTGGGTTGGGTCACTCCTGTGGTGGGCGGCGGGACTGGCCGCCACGACAGCGTGGCTGCCGGGGGCAAGCTATGCCTTCTTCGGGCCGCTGGTCACCCTGTCGGTGGGACTGCTGTGGCTGACGGCAAGGCCGGTGCCGGCCGAAACACACGGCCGCCGGGACATGCTGCTCATGGCACTGCTCGCCCTGCCGGCCATGTATACTCTCGCCGGGCTGATGATGGGACTCTACGCGGCCGTGCTGCTGCTCGGCGCGCCGGGGCAAACCCTGCTGCTGATGCTGATGCTGGGCGCCATACTGCCCCATCTGGCCTGGGTGTTCGGCGGTCATCTGCGGACCGCGTCCAAAGTGCTGGGCCTGGCCGCCCTTGTGGCGGTCATCTGGGGCGTCACGTGGACCCCCTTCACCGGCGAAAGGCCCAAACTCACCTCGCTGGCCTATGCCATGGACGCGGACTACCACAGGGCCTGGTGGATCAGCGCCGACAGCAGTCCCGATGTCTGGAACCGCCCTTTCCTGACGGAAATGCCCGAGGTGGGGCCGCTGTCCGACCTGCTGCCCGCCACCGCGCGCGGGGACTACCTGCGCGCATCGGCACCCGTATTGCCGCTTGACGCCCCCAGCGTTGAACTGGTTTCGGACAGCACCGCCGACGACACGCGCTCCGTGCGGCTGCGCATTGACTCGCCCCGGGGCGCGCCCATCATAGAGATGCACGCCGACCCCGGCCTGGAAGTGCGCCGCGCGCGGGCCAACGGCCGCGACCTGCTGCCCGTGGCGGGGCGTTGGTATCTGGATTACAGCATTTACCGCGGCGGCGGCATCGACCTGGAGCTCGACGTGCCCGCGGGCTCCCCCGTGCGGCTGCAGGTGACCGACCGCAGCTACGGCCTGCCGGAGGCGCTGGGCGTGCCCGGGCGCCCCGCCAACCGCATACCGCAGCCCAACACGGTGGACTACAACAGAAACCCCTTGAAGACCGACGAGGTCAGCGTGACCCGGCGGGTCGCCTATTGAAAAACAACCGGATGACGGGCAATCCGAACCAGGGAGAATGCCTTCATGAAACACCTTTTGACGATCTTGATAGCGGCCATGGCCGTGACCCTTCCAGGCTGGTGCGGTGAACCGGCCAACGGGCCGGCCGCGCTGGAAAAGAAACTGGTCGAATACGGCTGGGACTCGCCCACGCCGGACTATATCCGGGCGAACATCCGCGAGATGGAAAAAAGGCCCTTTGATGGGGTTGTGTTCCGGCTCAAGGGCGGCGCCAACGTGCTCGACCCCAAGCCGCTCGACGCGGCCCATTACGCCGAAGACTACGACAACGTGTCCAACATCGCCTGGGAGAAGTTCACGGACAACTTCGTGGTGCTGTGGGCCGCGTCCGAGCAGGACTGGTTCAACGACGACCAGTGGAAAATCATCGAGGTCAACACCGGGCTGGTGGCCCGTGCCGCGCGGCTTGCGCGCTGCGCCGGCGTCTGCTGGGACCCCGAACCCTACGGCAAGAATCCCTGGAACTACGCCGAAGTCGCGCACAGGGACAGCAAGTCCTTCGACGAATACCGGGTGCGGGTGCGCGCGCGCGGCGCGCAGTTCATGCGCGCGCTCCAGCGCGAGTTCCCCAACCCGCAGATTCTGTCCCTTTACCAGTTCGGCCTCTTTGGCGAAATGTGCAGGCCCATGGACCCGGCCGCGCGCGCCAAGGCGCTGGAGGCCCATCCCTACGCGCTGTACCCGGCCTTCCTGAACGGCATGCTGGAGGCCGCCGATCCGAAGGCGACCATGACCGACGGCAACGAAAACGCCTACTACTATGAGTCATCCGCACCGTACTACGAGGCCCACCACCGGATGACGCAGGACGTGCGGTACCTGGTGGACCCGGCGCTGTGGACGGCCTACCGCGAGCACGGGCTGGCCGGGTCGGCCCTCTACGTGGACCAGTATTTCGGCCTGCGCGCCGACCCCGTGCTGGGCAACAAGATGACGCCCGAAGAGCGCCCCAAATGGTTCGAGCACAACGTGTATTACGCGCTCCAGTCCACCGGCAAATATGTGTGGTGCTACAGTGAAAAGATGAACTGGTGGACCGGATCCGCCGTCCCCCCCGGCGCGGAAGAGGCCGTGCGTTCGGCCCGCGAGAAGTTCAGCAAGGGCGAATCATTGGGCTTCGACCTCGCGCCCATCGTCGCCGAGGCGAAGGCAAGGCCGTAGACAGAAAGTCACAGCCCACACAAGCACCCCTCTCGTCATTGCGAGGAGGACGCAGTCCGACGAAGCAATCTCTTGAAGCCGCGAGTTTTAGCCTCCGGATGACCGCGAGCAAGAGATTGCTTCGCTGCGCTCGCAATGACGGAATTTTGCGGCTGACGCCGTTGCCAAACGCGCCCGGTTACAGCCGCTTCCTTACGGCCATGAAAAGGGCAATCAGGCCGACGGACACGATGGCCGCCACCCAGTCGGGCACCATCCACGGCACGATGGAGATGACCACGCCGAAAACCAGCGGCGCCGGTTCCTTCTGGCGGAGGCCGTAGATGGCCATGCCCGTGCCCACCGCCCCCGTGACCAGGATTATCAGCATCGTAAGACCGCTCATCGGAAGCCCTTTCCGGAAGTCGCATCCGTCAGATGAAACACAATCGACCCGGGTAAAGTCCCAGGTGAGTATACTCGGACACGGCGGAGCGCGCGACACCCTTGTCGGGACAAGTTGCGCCAAGCTCCCCAACCCCTGTACTTTCATGTTCGCCCCCGCCGAAGCGCGGGCAAAACAGGAGCAAGCTCGGGCGCCCGCATTGGCACGCCCTTGACGCACAAGGAGAGACTTCATGCAATACAGGACTTTGGGCAATTCGGGGATTGAGGCGTCGGTGGTGGGGCTGGGGACGTGGGTGACGGGCGGCGGGCAGATGTGGAACGGGGTGGACGACTCGGAATCGGCGCGGGCCATCAGCGTTGCGCTGGACAACGGCGTCAATCTGATCGACACGGCGCCCGCCTACGGCTGGGGGCACAGCGAGACGGTCATCGGCCAGGTGATCAAAGGACGGCGCGACAAGGTGGTGCTGGCCACCAAGTGCGGCATGTGGTGGGACGACGCCCGCGGCTCCTTTCATTTCGCCTTCGACGGCCACGACACGTACATCAGCCTGCGCCCGGACACGATGGCGATAGAGATTGAAAACAGCCTGCGGCGGCTGGGCACGGACTATATCGACCTGTACCAGATTCACTGGCCGGCGAAGGAGCCGGAGAACACGCCGATTGCGGACACCATGGCCATGCTCATGAAGTTCAAGGAGCAGGGCAAGATCCGCGCGATTGGCCTGTCGAATGTCAGCGTTGCACAGCTTGAAGAGTACCGCGCCGGCGGCGCGGTCGCCAGCGACCAGTTCCGCTACAGCATGCTGTACCGCGCGCCCGAGGCCGACATCCTGCCCCATTGCGCGGCCAACAACATCGCCACGCTGACGTACATGTCCCTGGAGCAGGGCCTGCTCACGGGCAAGGTCGGCATGAACCGCAAATTCGACCCGAATGAATTCCGCAGCAACGAGGACTGGAACGCGTGGTTCAAACTGGCCAACCGCCCCAAGGTGCTGCGGATGCTGGCGGGCTGGGAAGACCTGGTGGAGAAGTACTCGTGCCGGCTGGCGCAGCTGGTGATCGCGTGGACGGCCGCCCAGACCGGCGTCACGCATGTGCTCTGCGGCGCGCGCACGGCCACACAGGCCGAGCAGAACGCGGACGCCGGGGGCATCATACTGGATGCGGCCGATGTCGCGCGCATGCGCAAGAACGCCCTTGCCCTCGGGGAACCCCGATGAGCCTCCGTCCGCCGCGCCGCCGCTCCCTTGCCCTGTTCCCGGTAATGTTGGCCCTGCTGCTCACCGGCGCCGGGAGCGGCTGCGCGACAACCCTGTCACCGCTGGAGGCGCAGGTGAAGTCCGCTGATTTCGAGGCGGTCTGCCTTGCCGTGGAGGACCTGCGGCAGTCCTTCGGCGCGGCCTACCCGGTCAGCGCGGAGGAGCAGGCGGAATTGCAGCGGGCCAGGGCCGAGGCGCCCGCCCTGCTGGATGCGGCGCTCAAAGGCGATGTGCAGGCCGGGGCACGGCTGAACGGCTGGGTCGCCCTGTCGCGCAAGGCGCTGCTTGCCAATCCGCTGCTGGATTTCGACACGCTGCTCGTCATCAAGCGCTCGGAAAAACAGCTTGGGCTGCCGCAGAACTGGGAGAGCAACTCCACACTGCCCATGTCCGGATTCGACAATGAACTGGACGCCCTCTCCCCCATCGCGGACGGAACGATGACGACGCTGTACCGCCCCGAAAACAGTGTCTTTGTGGGCGACGTGGACCTGCACTTCGACGCGGACCGGCTGCTCTTTTCGATGCCCGGCGACAACGGCCGCTGGCAGCTGCACGAGATGACGCTTGCGGACAAGTCGGTGCGGCAGCTGCCGCTCATCACCGAAGCGGACGTGGACAACTATGACGCCTGCTACCTTCCGGACGGCAACATCCTGTTCACCTCGACCGCGCCGTTCACCGGTGTGCCGTGCGTGACCGGGTCGTCGCATGTGTCCAACCTCTACCGCTGCGAAACAGCCACCGGCGCGATCCGGCAGTTGACCTTCGAGCAGGATCATGACTGGTGCCCGACGCTGCTGAACAGCGGGCGCGTCATGTATCTGCGCTGGGAGTACTCGGACATTCCGCATTACGTGTCGCGCATCCTGTTCCACATGAACCCCGACGGCACGAGCCAGATGGAATACTACGGCAGCAATTCGTACTGGCCCAACGCGATGTTCTACGCGCGTCCGGTGCCAAACCATCCGACCATGTTCTGCGCCATCGTCGGCGGGCACCACGACGTGCCGCGCATGGGCGAACTGGTGCTGTTCGATCCGGCCCGGGGCCGCGTCGAGGCGGACGGCGTGGTCCAGCGCATACCGGGCCGGGGCAAGAAAGTCGAGCCCATCATCCGCGACGGCCTGGTCGGCGCATCGTGGCCCAAGTTCCTGCATCCCTACCCGCTGAGCGACAAGTATTTCATCGTGTCCGCCAAACCCACCGCCGAATCGCGCTGGGGCGTGTATCTGGTGGACGTGTTTGACAACATGACCCTGCTTAAGGAACTGGACGGCTACGCCCTGCTGGAGCCCGTTCCCCTGCGCGCCACACAAAAGCCGCCGGTGGTCCCCGACAAGGTGGATTTGGCCCGCGACGATGCGACCGTCTACATGAGCGACGTGTACACCGGGCCGGGGCTGAAGGATGTGCCGCGCGGCACGGTGAGGCAAATGCGCCTGTTCACCTACCACTTCGCCTATCACGGCGTGGGCGGGCAGATTAACCGGGTCGGCCTGGACGGACCATGGGACATCAAGCGCGTCCTCGGCACCGTGCCGGTGGAGCCGGACGGTTCGGCCTATTTCCGCGTGCCCGCGAACACGCCCATCTCAGTGCAGCCGCTGGACGACAAGGGCCAGGCATTGCAACTCATGCGCAGCTGGATGACGGCCATGCCCGGCGAGACGCTGTCCTGCGCGGGCTGCCATGAAAAACAGAACACGCCGCCGCCCGCGAAGGCGGCGCTGGCGTCGCGGCGCGCGCCCTCGGAGATCACGCCGTGGTACGGCCCGGAACGGGGGTTCTCGTTCCGGCGCGAGGTGCAGCCCGTCCTCGACCGGCACTGCACCGGCTGCCATGACGGCTCAAAACCGGAACTCCCCGATTTCCGAGACCTTCCGGATGTCCATACCAAGGCCAACGACGCGGGCTACAACGACGGGTCCCATTTTCCCCCGTCCTACCTGGCGTTGCGCCGCTATATCCACGGGGCGACCATGGAAAGCGACATCCACCTGCTCACGCCCATGGATTTCCACGCGAGCACCATGGAGCTGATCCAGCGGCTGCGCGTTGGACATCACGGTGTGACACTGGAACCCGAGGCTTGGGACCGGCTCATCACGTGGATTGACCTCAACACCCCCGCGCACGGCACGTGGCATGAGATTGTCGGCGCGGAAAAGGTCGCGAAGCCGCGGGAGCGGCGCATGGCCATGGCGGCGAAATACGCGCCAAACCGGGCCATCGACCCGGAGGCGATACTGGACCTGACGCCCTTCGCCGGGTTGCCGCCGGTGACCCAACCAGACCCGTCACCCAAGAGTCAGGCCATTGCCGACGCGCCCGAAAAGTCCCCCTTTGAAGGGGGTGGCCCGGAGGGCCGGGGGATGTTGTCCCCTTCCCCGCCGGACGGCACGCGGCAGGCAGTGGACCTGGGCGGCGGTGTCACCCTGGAACTGGCCTCGCTTCCCGCCGGGGCGTTCCGCATGGGCGCGAACGACGGCTATCCCGACGAGGCACCCGCAACGGACACCGCCATCACCGAACCGTTCTGGATGGGCGTGACCGAGGTCACAAACGAGCAATACGCCCGTTTCGACCCGGCCCACGACAGCCGCATTGAAAACGGTGACTTCCTGCAGTTCAGTGTGGAGGAGCGGGGCTATCCGCTCAACGGGCCCAAACAGCCCGTGGCGCGGGTGTCATGGAACGAGGCCATGGCGTTCTGCGCATGGCTCAGCGAAAAGACCGGCGGGCAGTTCACGCTGCCCGACGAGGCGCAGTGGGAATATGCCTGCCGTGCGGGCACGGTCACGCCAATGTGGTACGGCGGCGTGGATGCGGACTTTGCGGGTACGGCCAATCTGGCCGACCATAACCTATTCCGCGTCGACACCTTCGACCCGTGGAAACTGCCCTCCGGCGCCATACATCCGTGGCGGCCCGCAATAGATTCGGTGGACGACGGGCACCGGGTCAGCGCGCCTGCGGGCGGCTATGCCGCCAATCCGTGGGGCCTGTTCGACACGCACGGCAACGTGGCCGAGTGGACGCGCAGTATTTATCGCCCCTATCCCTGGCGCGCCGATGACGGACACAACAACCCGGCCGGAGAAGAGGACCGCGTGGCGCGGGGCGGTTCGTGGTATGACCGGCCCGAGCGCGCGCGCAGCGCGTTCCGCCAGCATTATGCGCCGTGGCAGCGGGTCTACAACGTGGGATTCCGCGTCATGTGCGCCCATGACCCCGTGTACGCCCGCTAAAACAAGAAACCGGCCGGACACCCTGGGGTATCCGGCCGGTTGAATTGCTGCTGTAGCTTAGTAGCGCGAGCCGCCGCCGCCGTAGCCGCCGCCGCCGCCGCTGCGTCCGCCGCCGCCGCCGTAGCCGCCGCCGCCGCCGCTGCGTCCGCCGCCGCCGCCGTAGCCGCC
>CAIUWO010000480.1 GCA_903902895.1 Candidatus Hydrogenedentota bacterium
GGAGTCGCCTTTCCCCCGGTAGCCAAGGGATATTCCGGTCTTGCAAAAAGGCGGCGAACCGGGCGGCCCTGAAACTGCCATTCTCCCAAAGTCCATAATGCTCGGCGCGTTCGAGCAGCTTGCTCTTGATGACTTCCCAATTCTCCACCAGTGAACTATAAGTGGTCATTTCTATGGGGATGCCATTGCGCTCCATTCTGGCAACAGCCACGGTGTATCTGCCTCGCAACAGTGCCCGTGGCAGGTCTATTCGCGGCCACATGCGGTCAAACAGAGCCGCTAGGGCGTCAACATCGGTCTCGCAGTAGGCAAGAAGGGCGGTTGCCTCCTCGGACGTATATGGCCCGCCCCGCATGGCTAGAGTCCGCATTTCGTTCTTTTCAACGACCTCTATACAATTGAGCCCAAAGTACGCCATCGCGCCCAGCAAACCGTTACCATGGGCCGGGGGATTTCCGTTGGTAAGGTTGCGAAACTCTGCGTAACAGTCCACGATGCGCTCCGGCACAGGCCAGCCAAGGGCCAGGAAACAGCTAATCTCGGCTGGCGCGTAGTACGAGACGAAAAGGACGTCCTTGTCTGTGGCAAAGGGCGCCCTTTCCATGCTAAACAGGTCTTCGCCGAAAACCCGAAGGACGCGACGGCTTTTTAACTCCCGTGCCACGAGGCACACGGGGGAGGGCAACTCCCCCGTGGCCTGCGTGTACTCGAAGTCGGCGACCCACGTTTCTCGGTAAACGTGGGTGTCCATTTAGATTTCACCCCTCAGGCGGCGAAGGGCGGGGTGATTCATCGTGTCGATGAACCGGTCGTGGAAGGCGATCGAGAGCAGATCGCGCATGGACTTTTCCGGCCACACGGGGTCGGCGATGCGCGCCGTGGCGACAGTCACATCGTACGCGCCGAGGGACATGTTGGCCGCCATGCGTACCCACCGCGTCCGGGCGAACAGCGCCGCCTGCATTGCGGCCGCGTTCCAGGAGTCCAGCCTGCCGTCTGGGCCGGGGAGCCGTACCGGCCAGAACAGGAACACACCCGCCCGCGTAACCGCGGAAAACAGGGTGCGGCAGCTGAAGGTGGACTCGTTTGCGAGCAGCGGCCACAGCGGCCGGGCGACCAGGTATGTCTCCCGCTCCGTTTTCAGTTCGACGACACCGGTCTGAAGCGTGAACGCCTCATCCGGATTGACGCGAACCCACTCGTCCTTGGCCGGCTTCCTCACGGGAATGGTCACGATTTCCCGGTTCACGCCCAGGTCGAGCGACATGGACCCCTCGTCGAGCCGCAGGGACATGGGGTCGAATGGGTCGGGCGCCGCTGCGGGTTCGGCGCTGGGTGACGGAGGCATGGGCGGTCCCACGCAGTCTGCGTCAAGTTCGGTCATGCGGCTTTCTTCGTTCATAACAAATCTCCTCATATACAGGTTTCGCACAGGTCATTGTCTCCGGCGCTTACCGGAATCGACCGTGCTTTGGTGTACATGGGTGACATGTCACCGGATAAGGAGATTGGAAAAAGCGGACCCGCAAATAAGGGGCAAAAATGTCGGGAAAATCATTTTGATATGTCACGGGATATGTGTGACACGTCACCAGATGGGACGGTGACAGATTATTTGGGGGGGTAAAGGCTAGCAATGCGGTGCTAGGTGGTCTATCAGTCGGGTTCCACGTTGAATTTCATCCAATAGCGTTTTTCCATGTTTTCAAACTGTGCTCGGGTGATTTCCTTCTTCTTCAATTTCTCCAGAAACAGCGTTGCTGTATGAGGAATTGGGTCGTCCTCCAGCTGAAAGACTGACTTCAGTTGTTTCTCAAGTCGCTCCACTTGCTTCTTCAACCTGTTATTTGGGAAGTTCCTGGTGGAATATTTCTTATTGCGCTTGACGTCATATGTCCCAAAATTCTTCGTGACTAGCGCTTTGTCATTCTCGCTAAATTCTTTGTCATCCTCCCCTCCTTCAACCCGCCCCGTTGTAAGAATTCTGTCCAGCAATTCCCCCTGCGCTGTGAGTGTGCCCTTGCTATCTGCCAGCCCGGCGGCTTCCATCAACACCGTATGCCTTTCCCCTGTTTTCCTTCGTATGGCGGTGAACGTGGTTCCGGCAGCCTTGGCAAATGTCAGCTCACTCCATTTCTTCAACGGGGGGTCGAACTCTATGCGATACGACTGGGATGCCTTGCGTGGCCTCGGCGGCTTCGGCGTCGGGGACAGATCGGCATCCGATACGGCATCCACCTGCAAACATCTCGACTCTACCGCGGGCGCGTGCGTCGGAGCCGAATCGCTTGAAGCGACCTCTATCTTACATGCAGGTATTGTTGCCGGGTAATCTGGATGCAGACCATTGTCAGCCGCCCACTGTTGCCACTTCAGTTTCAGACCGCCCGGGTCGAAGCCTGACTCCAGGTAGGCCTGGACAAACTGCTCCGCCGTGAATGCGATACCGTCGTCCTCACACGAACCCGTTCTCTCATGGCCAAGAAGGCGACGCAGAAAGCGGTCAGGTAACTCCCAAGGGTTTACATGGTACGATGAGGGCCATTGGCTGGCCAAGACTGAATTCTCTTTGCGGATGTCCTCCCATAGTCGATCCGCTTGAGCACACAATATGTTCACATAAACAATTCCCGCCAATTGGACCTCGGCGGCGACTTGCTCAAGATGATGGCGTTCAAGATCCAATGTGGAACGCCTTTTGGACGTATCACCTCTGGATTCTTCAAGTATGCCTGCAACCTTGAGATCATAATCTTTCAAACACTCGCTCATGAGGCTTATCACTGACTTAGGAATGAGTGTTAGAGGCTGGCTCTTATCGAAATACTCGGACTCGAAAATGTCCTTCATGTCTGCACCTTCTTGGCTTGTGCCCCTCGCTCGGCGGTGCTGTAGGATGCCGAGCCATACCAAGCACCGGGTTTTGCCGGACAGCAGACCCGGCGACTTGTAGACGATCGTATCAAGGGGGGGCCTCACAATCCAACCGCGTCGGTCCGCCACTCGATTCGGAACTCGCACGGAACAGTACCAGCACAGAGATGGCTGCTGATATTTGTCCCACATGTCCGCCGCGGACAGAGTTCGGTTCAAAGGGCTTGTTGGCATATCGGTGCATTCGGCGAACACCTATCCCCGTCCCATTTATGCAAGAAAAAGATCAAGATGAGATGGGGCGGGTGTCACACGCCAATACAGGCACTTGCACGGCTGCGATACAGGTCGGGGGACCTAGAACGTGCAGCGTCGATGGGTGGTGGCCTGCACCTCACTACAGGGGGCGCTCGGTTCGGGGCGGGTTGGCATGATTCCAAGAGAAGACCGGAACCCATGGCGGGGTTCCGGCATTCCATTTCGACCGTCGACCGTCGACC
>CAIUWO010000481.1 GCA_903902895.1 Candidatus Hydrogenedentota bacterium
CCCAAGGGCAAACCGGTCACCCTGCGCTACCGGGTAGTGGTGCATGGCGGAGACACGGCCTCTGCGGATATCGTCGGCACTTTCGCCGCATGGAGCGGCACGCCGGAAAAGAAACCCTGATGGTAGGCAGAGTAAAGGGCGACACCCCCCGGTCGGCTTTCGCCGACCACCCCCCTCAAGGGGGGACTTGGAACGACCCCTACCCAAAGCCCTGCTCTGTTCCCCCCTTGAGGGGGATGGTTCGCGAAAGCGAACCGGGGGATGTTGCCTTTGGCTCTTCGCCCCCGGTCCCACATCCCCCGGCCCTGCGGGCCTGCCCCCTTCAAAGGGGGACTGAAGGCAGGCCATCGGGCCGCGCGGTTTTAGATCCCCCCTGGAGGGGGGTGGTCGGCGAAAGCCGACCGGGGGGGGTTGTTTTTCGCGTTCTTCGCACCTCCGTAGAAATCCCTGTTGCACAAAGTCCTGTGTATGCTATAGTTATGTTCGCACGACGGGTTGGATTCTGACGATGGTCACATCGGTGTATCTGAGTCTGGGTTCCAATCTGGGCGATCGGGCGGAGCACTTGCGCCGGGCCCTGGAAACTGTGGAGGCGTTGCCGGACACACGTCTGGTGGCGCAGTCCAGCATTCATGAAACGGCGCCTTGGGGCGTGACGGACCAGCCGTCATTCCTCAATATGGCCGCAGAGATTGAGACGGCCCTCGGGCCGCTTGAACTTTTGAATGCGGTTAAGACGCTGGAGTCCAGTCTGGGTCGCACGCCGGGACCGCATTGGGGTCCGCGCGTGATCGATATCGACATTGTCCTCTGGCAGGACACGGTGATGGAGACCGACGCGCTGACTTTGCCCCATCCGCGGTTTCGCGATCGGGCCTTTGTGCTGCTGCCGTTGCGGGAGATTGCGCCCAATGCGGTGGACCCGGTAACGGGACGCACGGTGGCCGAACTCGCCGCGGCGCTGGACGGTTGTTGACGAGACTTTCTTGAACCGCTCCGCTTGGAGCCCAAACGGGACCGGGACGGATCACGTCACGGTTCAGGAAGCGAAAAGAAGATGAAAGACGCCGTTACCGCGGCAGACTTTCGCCGGAAGAAAAGTGCCGGCGAGAAGATTGCCGTTCTGACAGCCTATGATTTCCCAACGGCCGCGCTTGTGGATGCGGCCGGGGTGGACGCCATTCTCGTGGGGGACTCGGTGGGCATGGTGGTCATGGGCCGTGAAAACACCCTCTCCGTGACCATGGACGTCATGGCGCACCACACCGCCATGGTCAGCCGCGCCGTGAAACGCGCTTTGGTCATAGCGGACCTGCCCTTCCTCTCCTACCATACCGGCCCCGACGATGCTGTGCGCCATGCGGGCCGGCTGGTCGCCGAGGCGGGCGCGCACGCGGTCAAACTGGAGGGCCCGGTGGACCAGTTTGGCGACTGCATTCGCGCCATCCTGCGCGCGGGCATCCCGGTCATGGGCCATGTTGGGCTCACGCCCCAGTCCATTCTCCATTTCGGCGGTTTCAAAGTGCAGGGCCGCGAGGAGGCC
>CAIUWO010000482.1 GCA_903902895.1 Candidatus Hydrogenedentota bacterium
GGTGGCATCATGGTCACGCTGCTCGCCGACAGCCCCGAAGGGCCTTTCCGAAAGGCTTCCAAGAACTACAGCCTCCTCTCCGGACACACCTACTTCTCCCGATTTTTCCCCTCTCCTGATGGACTGCTCGTCAATCATCACTCCATAGCCCGCAACGGACAGGTCTCGCTTGCTCCATTGAAGCAGGCCGCCGTGGACGACGAGGGAACCATGCGGTTGGGTTGGTGGCAGGGCAATGAGCGCATGAAGCATGAGGCCATCCAGGTGAACATGCCTTCCGCTGATGCTGCGGCCAAAGATGGAATGGTGATGCTCGACCCCGTGTTGCCCGCAGAAAAGGGCGTCATCCTCGAAGGCCGCATGGCGTTGCCCTCCGGGAAATCCAGACGCGGCCTGTACATCGAATGTACGGACGGAAACGGTATCGCTGTTCTCCTCAATGCCGGCGGCGCGGCGAGTCTGGGGCCGATGAAGGCGGACGGCTCGGGTTTCAAAGCGGAGAAGAAAGTGGACCGGGAAACGCAATTTGGCACGCCGACCCGGTTTCGATTGCTCCTTAAGAACAGTCTGCTGGAGTTCTATCTGGACGATATTCTCATCGAATGTTTCAGCCTTCCGTCGGACGCCACCGGGCGCATCCGCCTGGTCACCGGCAACGCCCCGGACGCGTTCGCCGGCCTCGCCGCCTGGCACTAACTCGCATATCTCACCAGTCATTGCGAGGAGGGCTTCAGTCCGACGCGGCAATCTCTTGAAGCGATGGCCTTTACCGAACGGCATATGGGGAGCAAGAGATTGCTTCGTTTCACTTCGCAATGACGGTCTGTTCTTCTGCTGTGGCGGTTAAGTCTATTCCCTGTTTCTCCTTGGATATGACAGGCGCGTACTGGTGAGATATGCGTGCTGAAGCCTCCTCGCTTTGCCCCCCCCTTGACAAAACGCAAAACTTGTATTAAAGTATTAATACAAGCGGATTGAACGGAGTGTCCCATGAGACTGCATGTGTCCACAAAAAGCGGCGTGCCCATCTACGTGCAACTGGTCACGCAGATACGGCAACTGGTGGCGTCGGGGAGGCTGCCGGTGGGCACCGAACTGCCCACCATCCGCACGTTGGCCGAGCAATTGCTGGTGAACCCCAACACCGTGGCACGGGCCTACCGGGAGTTGGAGCAGGCGGGCATCGTCACCGCGCGGCGGGGACTGGGCACGGTGATTTCCGACAGCGGTTCCCCCATGGCGAAAAAGGAACGCGCCGAGCGCCTGCGTGACAAGGTGGACGGACTGCTGGCCGAAGCCGGCCAGTTGGGTTATGACTTCGAGGAACTGATGCAACTAATGCGAACGCGGCACACACAGCGCGCCGCCGAGCGGGGAGACAGCCATGAACAACAGTGACAGCACCTCCACACCCGTGGCCATCGACACCATATCCCGGCGCTTCCGGCGCAAACAGGCGCTGGACAGCGTCACCCTGCACATCCCGCGGGGCGTCGTGTTCGGGCTGGTGGGCGAAAACGGCGCGGGCAAGACCACGCTCATCAGGCACATTCTCGGACTGCTCCGGGCCGAGTCAGGCACGGTGCGGGTCTTCGGCATGGACCCGGTGAAGCAGCCGGAAGAGGTGCTGGCGCGCATCGGCTACCTCTCGGAAAACCGCGACCTGCCCGACTGGATGCGCGTGCGCGAGCTGACGCTGTTCACGCAGGCCTTCTACCCCGACTGGGACCCGGCCTACGCCGAGGAACTGCGCGACATGTTCGACCTGGACCCGGCAGCCAAGGTAAGCACGCTAAGCCGGGGCCAGCGCGCCCAGATGGGGCTGCTGCTGGCCTTGGCGCACCGGCCCGACCTGCTGCTGCTCGACGAGCCCTCGTCAGGTCTGGATGCGGCGGTCCGGCGCGACATTCTCGCGGCGGTTATCCGCACCGTGGCCGACGAGGGGCGGACGGTCCTCTTCTCGTCGCATCTATTGGACGAGGTCGAGTACGTGGCCGACCAGGTGGCCTTCCTGCACGAGGGCAAACTGGCGTGGAACGGTCCCCTGCAGGAGATAAAATCGCAGTACCGCTCCTTCACGCTCCATTTCCCCCAGCCCTGCGCCAAAGCCCCCCAACTCGAGGGAGCGTTGTCGTGGGAAGGCTCCGGCCTTGAGTGGACCTGCCTCTACGAGGGCGAAATAGAATCGGGCCGCCTCGACGCTGGACAACTCGGCGCGAGCATCGTGGAGGAGTCGGAACCGTCCCTGGAGGAGATCTTCGTCGCGCGCGTCACGGGGAAACGCAACCGCCGCGTCCTCGCGGGCAAAGAGGGCTGACCCATGCGACCGTCCAGCCGGGCGATGGTGTGGTACTTCTGGCGGCTGTCGCGCATAAAAATCGTGTGTCTGGCCGTGCTGTGTATCGCAGCCACCGCCATTATCAAGAACGTCCAGGGCCACCATCCGGTGCATCCCTACGCCTATGCGAACCTGGTGGCCCAACTCTTCCTCTTTTGCTGCGCGGGAGTCTGCCTCTTCGCGCAAAGGACCGGGAGCGCCTTTGTCACGCCGCTCCACCTGTTAACACTGCCCCTGGCGACGCGGCGCTACATAAATCTGTTCTATGCCTACCTCATCACCGTTGCTGTCCTGCTTTCGGGCGCGCTGACCGCCCTGCACCTGTACCTGTTCGGCAGTGTCATATTGCGGGGACCGCATACGGTCGTGCTGGCGTTCTGGCAATTGCCGCTGTCGTGCGTTTGTCTCGCGTGCCTGCTTCAAAGCCTCGTTCACCTCTCAGGCCTCAAGAACGAGCTGCGCCTTGTCCCGCCGGCGCTCGCCATGGTGGCCATGGCCTTTCTTGGCGCATTACCCCTGCTGAACCCTGGAATCAATAACGCGCACTACTACTGGATCCTGGCAGGGTTTGCCATCGGCTTCGCATGGGCCAGTTCCCATCTATCCATCGCCGCTTATCGCTGCGGACGCTACGGGGAAAGCCTCGCCTCGCTCATCCCGGCGTTTGACCCGAGCCGCGGCCGCACCCGGGATTTCGCCAGCCCCGGCCGGGCGCTGTTCTGGCTGGCATGGCGGCGGCACGCGCGCTCCTTTCCCCTATGGGCTGTGCTGTTCTACCTCATTGGCATTCTGTTCGGATGCTGCGCCTTCCTGGTCAACCATGGAAAACACACTTTTACCGAATGGTATGGGGAATTCGGGGTGATGCTCCTGGCAATGCTGTCCGCACCGGTGCTCCTGAGTGCCGCGTTTCTGTCGAACTTTCTGTCGTACCTCCGCGACCGTGAAGACCTGCACACCAAGGGACCGGGATATTTCCTGACGCTGCCCGTCCGCAGCGTGCAAATCGCCCGCGGACGGCTCTTGGCAAGAACCCTCACCCTGCTTCTGCTGTTTGGCGTGGTCATGGCCATGGTGCCGGTCATCAACCTGACTGTTCCCCAACAGCAACAGACTTTCCTGCCACTTGCAGCCTATATCTTGCTGGCCCTCCTTCTTGTGGTGTGGGTCGTGCTCTGGCTCGGTCCTGTGGCCGTCCTGTTTTATGTGATACCGGCGTTGGTGATCTCCCTTTACAGACATTTTCCTGGGGTGAACACCTTCGCTGTCTACTATATTTTTCCGGCATTGGTCTTCGCATACCTGCTGCTGCCGGCAACGGTCTTCATTGCAGCCAACCGCCGAAAGGTACTGGACCGCACGCAACTCATTCTGCTGGGACTGGCCCTTATTCCGGGGGTATGCGAGTGCGCGCCCCTGCTGCGGGCACATCCCGACAGTGCGGCCCTCATGTTCTCCGCATGGTTGCTGTTCCCCCTGCCCTTTGCGGCCGTGCCGCTGGCGCTGGACTGGTGGCGGCACCGGTAGTCTCCGGGCGACATGAACATAAGGATGGAATGTTCAATGGTACTTTGCAGATGCGCGAAATACGAAGTGCTTGTTGGCGCGCGCGTCACGGGCAAACGCAACCGCCGCGCGCTGGCGGGCAAAGAGGGCTAACCCATGCAACCGTCCAGCCGGGCAATGCTATGGTACTTCTGGCGCCTGTCGCGCTGGAACATTCTGCTCTTCTCCGCGTTGAGTGTTGCAGTGGCACTCTTCATTTGGAACGCAGGATGGTGGACGGTGGGGTATCCCAAAGCCAGCCGCAATCTCACCGCCCAAGCGTTGCTCATGGCCGCACTCGGAGCGGGTCTTTTTCTGAGGGGTGGTGAGAAATCCTTTCTGCCGCACCCTTGCCTTCTGACGCTGCCTCTGGCATCGTGGCGCAATGTGGTTCTTTTCTACGGCTACATGACTGCCGTCGTCGGCGTTGTCGCCTGCGCAGCCACCGCCCTGCATTTTCAGGTCTTCGAAAACGCTGACACTCGGGGTGCACCCCTGCTGGTGTTCGCACTTTGGCGGGTGCCGTTGCTTTGTGTTGCCTTGGCCAGCCTAGTTCGGAGCATGTTCCATCTGCCCGGGCTCGGGACCGAATTGCGGGTCATGCCGATGGCCGTTGTCCTGGAGTTCCTCGCATTTCTCTGCGTGGTTCCCCTGCTGGACACAAGCAACGTGACGGGGCACCTGATGGAATGGACTGCCTTCGCGTCGATATTTCTCGGCCTGGCAGTGACCAAGACCGAGTTGCGGGTCGTGACCAGGGCCTTTGCCTTGACTGTCCTTTCCTTTCTCTGCGTGATTCTCGTGTTGGACCCGGGGGACGGTGCCGCACACCGGGTGGCATGGACCGTGTCGGCGTCGATGCTCTTCGCTTGGGCATGCTCGTACAATGCACTTTGCAGCCACCGGAACGGACAACCGCGCCAAGGTGCTCCCGCACTACTGGAACGGATTCTCCTGGGCAAGGAACGCAACCGGCCCTTTTCTTCCCCCGATTCGGCGCTGTTCTGGCTACACTGGCGCCGCTACGGCCGGGTATATCCGCTGTGTGCGTTGGGACTGGGTCTGGTGGTGTACCTGCTGTTTTCAGGTATTGTGCTTTTTGCTGCGGATGAGGACGGGCGGGCGTCCTTTCGCGCGGCCCTCATTCTTAACATCCCCATCGTGTCGCTGTACGCGATAGTCGGTTCGCCGATTCTCTGCCACCTGTTCCTCCTGATCCGGACACGCGAGGACCTGCTGGGTGCGGACCGCGGGTACTATCTTGCGTTGCCCGTGCGCAGCGCGGCCTTCGCCCGCGGACGGCTTCTGGCGATGACCGTGTCCGTGGCGCTGGTCGCGGCGACAATGGTCTTCCTGTTTGAAAGCACCAGCGTGCGCGGCATAGAAACTTCATTCATGTTCTGGGGTTTCCTCTTGTTTACATGGCTCATGCTCTGGTTTGGTCCGCTCATTGTTTGCGCATACGCGGCGCTGTTTCCCCTGTTCCAGGGCATTTTCTTGCTGCTGTACTCGAATACGAATTCAAGCGCCTCCTTTGTCTTGAACCTGCCCGTTTTCCTGCTCTTCCTGTACATTGGGGTCCGACATAAAATCATGGCTCCCCTTGACCTTGCCCTGGCGCTGCTGACCGTGCTCCTCGCGGCCGGAGCCGCCCTGACGAACATGTTGGAATTCCCCCCCGACTGCCCTCCCACGTTGAGCGTATTGTTCCAGTTCTACACTTTTCTGTGCATCGCGCTGCCGTTCGTTGTCACGCCAGTGGTCATGGACTGGATAAGGCATCGATAAGCCATGGCAAGAAACAATAACAGACCCGCCCCCTCCGTCATCCCCGCGCAGGCGGGGATCCATGCGGGTGTGCAGGCGCCTGCTGCGAAGCCGTGGATTCCCGCTTTCGCGGGAATGACGGGGCAGATGCGGCTTCTTCACTGGAATGGGAGTACTGAACCATGAAACCATCCAATCGGGCAATGCTATGGTGTTTGTGGCGCATGTCGCGCAGGAACATTCTTCTTCTCTCCGCGTTGTGCGCCGCGGCGGCCTTTTCGATCCGGATGGTGCAGCAGGAAGACGCCGTCGCATCCTATGCGCACATTAACCTCATCGGCCAGGTCTTCCTGTTGACCATCCTCGGGGGAAGCCTGTTTATGTGGAGTTCCGACAGCTCCTTTGTTCCGGCTCCCTGGTTGCTGACGCTGCCGCTGGCAACACGACGCTATCTGGTCCTTTTCTACGCCTATGTGATCGCGGTTGCTGGCACGGTTTCATGCGCGATGACGGCGCTCCACCTGTACCTCTTTGGAAATGTTCTTGCGGAGACCGTGCCCAGGGTGGTGCTTGAATTCTGGCAGATGCCGCTGCTGTGCGTTGCGCTGGCGTGCCTGGTCCAGAGCATGTTTCACCTTTCGGGGATCAAGAGCGAGTTCAGGGTGGTCCCGATGGCCATCGCCGCGGAGGTTCTGGCCTTTGTGTGCATACTGTCCGTGCTCGACCCGGGCAACATGAACGAGCACCGCATTGAGCAAAGCGCCCTGGTTGCGATACTTTTCGCCTGGGCCTCCTCACGCAACTCGCTGAACGCCCACCGGAACGGAATACAGCGCGGCGGCATTGCCGCCCTGCTGGA
>CAIUWO010000483.1 GCA_903902895.1 Candidatus Hydrogenedentota bacterium
ACGGCGAATATGACCCGGCCTACCTGCAACTGCTTGCGGACCGGTTTTCGGAGGCGATTGAGGAGGCGGTCAAGACCATGGCCCCGGCGCGGCTGGCGCACGGCAGCGTGGACGTGCCCGAGTTCGTCCGAAACCGCACCCGCAAAGGTGCTCCCGCCGACGGCACGCTGAACATTGCCGCGGTGGAAAAGATTGACGGAGGCCAGCGCCTGTACCTGGCCCGGTATTCGGCGCATGGGACGGCCTACGGCGAAGAAGTGATGGAACTGAACGGGGACTATGCGGGCGCGTTCGAGCGCGCGGTGGAGGCCAAGTCCGGCACCTCCCTGCTGTACATGGGCGGCGCGGTGGGGTCGATGTGCCCGAATCCGCCGGGCCCGCCGCTTCCCAAGCCGTGGACCAAGGACCTGGAGCTGGCCTTCGAGAATGATGTGGAAAGCGAGATGGTCAAGCAGGGAAAGAAGACGATGCAGCAGCTTCTGGACGACCAGCGCGCCCGCGTCGAGGCGATGGGTGCCGCCATGGCGGACAAACTGCTGCAGGCCGTAAAGGCGCTGCCGTTTGACGAGAAACTGGACGTGGTTTCGCTCGACGCCGCCTACGCCCCGCCCCCCGCGCAGGCGCGGCTCTTTTCACCGAAATGGCGGATGTCCCCGTACCTGTTCAACCTGCTGGGCGTGCCCAAAACCGGGCGGCTGCAGGCGGCGCGGGTGGGCACGCTCTTTCTCGTCGGCATGCCCTACGATTTCAGCGGCGAGACAAGCCTGGTATGGCAGAACTGGGCCAAAGAGCGGAGTCTCGACCTGTGGGTGACCAGTTTTTCCGGGGCCTATCTGGGGTACCTGTCGCCGGACAAGTACTATGGCGAAATCGGCGAGGGCCTGCACTACAACCAGAATTACGAGATCGGCCAGATGAGCTGGTTCGGACCGAACCAGGAAGCCTACGTGACCGACCTGTTCCAGCACGCGTTTGCCCGTCTGGTCGGTCCTTCACAATGATTGGATGAAGCCCTTGCGGAAGGGCTACCGATTCACCACGGCATAAAACGCGGGCTTGGGCCTGCATTCCCTGTCAAAGAGCAATGAATAATCGGGGCGGTTCTTTACAGGCTCGGAATTGGTCCACGACAACCCGTCGTGCACGCCCCAGAAGGTGACCCGGTCGATCACATCCCGGTGCGCGACAAACACCTTGAACAGCGCCGCGTACTTTTCCGACTGCTCGGCGGTCAGTTCCGCGGGGGCGCCGTTTGGATAGCGGTTCTCAAGGTCGCCGTAAGTATAGAGTCTCATGTCCAGTTCGCTGATGTTCACGCGCAGGCCCATGGCCGAAAAGGTCTCGATGGTTTTGGCCAGCTCTTCCACATTGACCGACTTCAGCGTGAAATGCCCCTGCAGGCCAATGCCGTCAACACGCACACCCCGTTCCTGCAGGCGTTTTATGAGGCGCACCGCCTTCTCCCGCTTCTCCGGCTCTTCCAGGTTGTAGTCGTTGTAGTAGAGCTCCGCGTCCGGGTCGCCCTCGCGCGCCAGACGGAAGGCCTGCTCCACATAGTCCTCGCCCAGCGCGAGCAGCCAGGGGGAATTGCGCAGCCATGCGTCTTTTTCCGGGCTGATCGCCTCGTTGACCACATCCCAGCCGCGGACGCGCCCCCGGTAATGTCCCAGGATTGCGCGGATATGCTCGCGCAGGCGCAGCAGCACGGTTTCGCGCGTGGCCGGTTTGCCGTCGCCATCCTGAAAGACCCAGTCCGGGGTCTGCCGGTGCCAGACCAGCGTGTGGCCGGTGACGGCCATGCGGTGCTGTTCGGCAAAAGCCACCAGCGCGTCGGCGGGCCCGTAATTGTAGGCCGTCTCCTTCGGGTGAATGGAGGACCACTTCATCTCGTTTTCCGGGGTGAACGCGTTGAACTGGGTTCCGGCCAGCGCAAGTGCCGCAGTGTCGCCGGCGTCGAGAAGCCCATGACTGAAGGCGACGCCGACGCGAAAGTCGTGGGCGTAGACGTCACGCAGACGGGGCAGGTCGTCCTGTCCAGGTTGTGAGGCGCTCTGCGTGGCGCAGCCCACGGTCATAATGGCAATCATGGCGAGCATCAGACGGCCGCGGCAGCGAGTCGCCAAAGAATGGATGTCTTCTGAGGGAGGACGGGAAGAACCCCACCCCAACCCTCCCCTTGTCAAGGGGAGGGAGAAAGCTGAGGCAGGCATTGCAGTTCCTGGGCACGCCAATCTCCTGATTGGCAAGTCTTCGCGGCAGGCATGGATACCCGCTTTCGCGGGCATGACGGAGGGGGACTTGCCGAAGGTTGTCCTGGCACGGGTACAGGCACCCATTTCCGGTCTGGACTGGTGTTGACATGCCGGGGGTTTGGGCGGAAATGGGATGCCAGTCCCCTTGCGGGTGTGAAACGCGTGGAGGTTGCGAAAACTCATTCTACTCTCCCTGCGGGGCGGCAATTCGAGCCCTTGACGCCCGTGTTTGAATCGCCGAGGTCGGCGCGCACCTTGTCGGCCAGTTCGTTGAGCCGTTTCACGACGTTCGGATGCTCGGCCGCGACGTTCTTGGACTCGCCGATGTCCGCATCCAAGTCATAGAGTTCCCCGTCGGGACGCTTGGCGAGGGCAAGGTGCAGTTTCCATGGGCCCTCGCGTACCGCCTGCAATTCCTCATTGCGGTAGTAGAACATCGTGTTCCTCGGAGACTTGGCCGTGTCCGGGCGCCACAGCAGTTCGCCGATGTCCTTGCCGTCGATGATGCGGTCCGTGGGCGCCTGCGCCCCGGCCAGCGCGGCGAAAGTGGGCAGCAGGTCCATGGTGGCGGCCATCTCCGGGCAGGTGGTGCCTGCGGGGATGTGGCCGGGCCAGCGCATGATCGTGGGCTCGCGCAGCCCACCCTCATAGGTGGTTCCCTTGCCGTCGCGCAGGGGCAAAGCCGCGCCGCCGTCTTCCTTTTTGATCAACCATGGCCCGTTGTCCGAGGTGAACAGCACCAGCGTGTTCTCATCAATCCCGCATTCCTGAATGGTCTTGAGCACCTCGCCCACGCTCCAGTCAATCTCCTGCACCGCATCGCCGTACAGGCCCTGTGCCGATTTGCCGCGGAACGCTTCGGAGACATGCAGCGGCACGTGGACCATGCTGTGCGGCAGATACAGGAAGAACGGCTG
>CAIUWO010000484.1 GCA_903902895.1 Candidatus Hydrogenedentota bacterium
CGGCGGAAGCGGCGCTGTTGGCGGCGGACCTGGCGGTCGGCACTGTGACCGCCGAGTGCAGCAATGCCGTCGCGGCGGGCAATGTCATTAGCCAGAACCCGGTTGCCCCCGGCCCGGCGCTGTTCGGTAGCGCGGTTGATTTGGTGGTCTCGACAGGCCTGTGCAGCGTTGTGGTTCCCGACGTGGTGGGCCTCGCGCAGTCTGCGGCGGAAGCGGCGCTGTTGGCGGCGGACCTGGCGGTCGGCAGCGTGACGACCGAGTGTAGCAACTCCGTTGCATCCGGCAATGTGATTAGCCAGAACCCCACGGCCCCCGGTCCTGCGCTGTTCGGCAGTGCGGTGGACCTCGTGGTCTCGACGGGCCTGTGCAGTGTGGCCGTTCCCGATGTGGCCGGCCTTGCGCAGTCCACGGCGGAAACGGCGGTGCTAGCCGCCGGTCTTGTTGTGGGCACTGTCTCCACCGAGTGCAGCAACACGGTTGCCGATGGCCTGGTCATCAGCCAGAACCCCTCCGCCCCCGGCCCCGTGCTGTTCGGCAGCGCGGTGGATTTGGTGGTCTCGACAGGCCTGTGCAGCGTTGCGGTTCCCGACGTGACCGGCCTCGCTCAGTCGGAGGCGCAGGATGCGCTGCTTGCTGCCGGACTTGTGGTGGGCTCGGTCGCAACGGCGTGCAGCGACACGGTTGCCGAGGGTCTGGTCGTCAGCCAGAGCCCCTCGTCGCCCGGTCCGGCGCCGTACGGCGGCCCGGTTAACCTGGTAGTTTCCACGGGCCCGTGCAACGTGGCGGTTGAAATGGTTTCGGTGCCGGCGGGCGCGTTCACGATGGGCAACTGCGGGGTCGGCGATGATGCCGCAGTCGGCCAGCCGGATGAGTTGCCGGCGCATTCCGTAACATTGTCGGCATATGGGATTGGCCAATACGAGGTGACGAACCGGCAGTATTGCGACGTGCTGAACTGGGCGCTGGCACAGGGATACCTGAAAGACAGTTCGGGTGACACATGGACGGGCGCGGATGACATCTACGCCGGCGGCGACCTGCAGCGAATCCTGTCCTACACGGATGAGGCCTGCAACATCCAGTACTCGGGCGGGGTATTCTCCTCCAAGACGCGGGTGGGCCTGCCGGCTTTGACGGACTATTCCATGGACACCCATCCCGTGGTGGATGTGTCCTGGTATGGCTCGGCCGCGTTCTGCAACTGGCTGAGTCTGATGGAGGGGCTGACGCCGTGCTACGACATGTCCGCGGCGGACTGGCCGCTGACCGTGGCTCCGCCGACGCCTGGCGGCTACCGCCTGCCGACGGAGGCCGAGTGGGAGTGTGCCGCGGCGTGGGACGGGACGATACACTGGGTCTATGCGTTCACCTCGGACACGCTTTCTGGCAAGGACCGTTGCAACTACTATGACTCCGCGCCTGACTTCCTGAATCCGTTTGGCCTGGCCACGATGCCCTACACGTCCCCGGTGGGCTGGTTCAACGGGGTGAGCGTCAGTCCGAGCGGGAATGTGACGACAGTGAACAGCATGAGCCCCGCCGGGTGCTACGACATGAGCGGGAACGCCTGGGAGTGGTGCGGTGACGGGTACCTGGACACATACTACAGCGTCAGTCCGCCGACAAATCCGACGGGGCCGGCCTCGAGCACGGTTCGCGTGATCCGCGGGGGCAGTTGGGGCCACGGCGGCAGCGGTGGCGACGGCGAGCGCTGCGCGGGCCGCGGGTACGACGCCCCGTGGGGCGCCAGCGACGGCATAGGGTTCCGTGTTGCGAGGTCGTGACCGCGCGGGGCCGAAATATTCCGCCGAACGGCGCCCCCTCCGAGGTGCGCACTCAGCGGTTCGGCCGATGCGTCAATCCGCTATCTTGTAGGTTTCAGCAGCCCCCGCATGAAACCTTTTGACGGGGTCTTTTGCGGCTCTTCCGTTGTTGCCGGGGCGGTTTCTTGGGCGGGTGTCTTGCGGATGGGCAGCATCCCGGCGTCGGGCCGCACTTTCGGGTTGAACGGAGACCCTGTGGCGCGGATGCGGAGCCCCGTGCCGCTCGACAGCAGGCCGCTCACCATCTTGACACCCGGCACCAGGTCGGCCACCCCCGTCACCGACCTGAGCGGGTTAAAGCCGAGGGTGACGTCCATGGCGTCGGCAGGGAGATCAATCATGCCGCCGCCCTCAATGGCATAGGCGTTGTCCATGATCGTGAACTTTTCCACCGCGATGCGGCCGTCCGCGATCTGGAGCCTAATCGTGGAGCTTTTGAACGTGAGTCCCTCATCCTTGAGCGAGGGCATTGTCAGGCGCACGATCTCCGTGCCTTTCAATACGGTCAGCAGTTCGGTGGCATAGCGAATCTTCCCGTAGCTGCCGTTTTCGGCGTTGATGTCAACGGCGCCGTTCAGCCCTTTCTGGAACGCCGCGCCGCCGGCAAGCGGAAAACGCAGATGGACCGGCCCGCTCATGGCCCCGCGCATTCCGCTCGGCTCCGCAAAGAACAGTCGGTCCACCAGATCGAGATCAATCCCGGAAAGGTTCAGCGCGGTGTCCAGCCCGCCGGGCGCGCCGTAAGTCATGATTGCGGTGCCCTGGGCGGAGCCTCTTTCCGCCTGAAAGGCAAGCGTGGATGCCGTGACCGTGTCCTGCGTGAATGCAATTTCGGCGCGCACGGCCTCCATGCGGCCGCGCTTGTATAAAAGGGCCCCAAGCTGAACCGTCGCCTTTCCGGTGATGCGCTTCACAGGTCCCAACGCTTTCGATTCGGCGGAGTCCGATGGGGGGGCGCCAGGCGCTGTCCCGGTGCGCGCGACGGCAAACGCCTGACGCATGGCTGTCATGGCGTCGAGGTTCAGTGTTGCCCCCGTGACCGATGCGTCCAGCACCCGGTCTTTCAGGGTGCCGCTGAAAGTGCAGTCGCTGCCCGCGCCGAGAACGCGCAGCGACTCACATTGGACCGAACCGCTCCGGTACCCCACGCTGCCTGTCATTGAATCAATGGCCACCCCGGGGGCCAGTGTCACACCGGCCCCGTCAAGATGGAGTGTCGCATTCACGGGTGCCAGTTCGACCGAACCCGACACCTGCCCTGAAAATGTCCCGCCCCCGGTGAGCAGGGGAGACAACGGCGCCAGATTGAGCCTCAACTCGGGAATCCGAAGCGCCCCCCCGGTCCGCAGCATCGTGATGGTCTCGCCAAGCACGACAAGCTCCACGGATTGCAGGGGCGTGGATTGCGACGGATCGACAAGCACGGACACGGCGGCGGGGGTGCCGGACTTCTTTGCGACATGCTCGTTCAGGCGTATGGCGGCGTTTTCCATGTCCGCCTTGATGCGCAGCCCCGGTTCCGCGCCCCCCATCTGGATGGACACGTTGGCGGCGCCTTCTGTGTGAACCGGCACCGGCAGCGCGGCCGCAAGCACGCCAAGCGGAACCTCGGCGGAAACGGCCAGCTGTTTCAATGCCATCCCGGCGGTGTCCCCCGCAAGACCAAGCGACCCGCGCAGGGCAGGTGCGCCCTGGCGCTCCAGTTGAAGATGGATTCCCCGGTCCTTCTTGCCGGGCATTTGAAGGGAGAGGTCAAAACTGGAGCTGCCCCACTTTTCGGCCAGCGGCATGCCGTATGCCCGGCCCTGGCCCTCCGGAATAAAGGACGCGGCGACTGCGGTCATGTCCAGCCGGAACACCCCTTTCAGCAGCGCCTCGGCCGGGGTGTACACGCCTTCGAAACCAACCGTGCCCAACCGCTCGGAGTTTGCGGTCATCTTGCTCTGAATGCGCCCGTCCTTAAAGCCGAATGAGGCCGACAGTCCCGAGCAGCGGTCCGTGTACGCTTGGGTTGCCAGCGTAAACCGCCCGTCCTGGAGTTGGCCATCCAGTTCCAGGTCCGGCGGCATGGCCGCGCCCGGCGTGATGGTGGCCGCGAATCGCTTTACGCTCAGCCGGCCGCCCAGGTCGGAAATGGGACTGGTCGGCGCGAGTGCCCCTATCTGCCCCACCGCCAGGTCCGCGTCTCCGGCCAGTTCCAGTCGAGCCGTGCGCGCATCCAAATCAAGGCGGACCACGCCGGAAACGGAAACCCCCTCGCTGCTCAGCTTGGCGATCCTGAACGTGTTGTTCTCCACGCTGACGCTCCCGCTGATCCCGCGCAAAACCCTGCCTTGAGCAGCGCCCACCAGGTCAATCCCTTGGAATGACGCACCCCCTGCGGTCAGGCCCAATCCCCCCCCGGCAACAGGGCCGACCTGCAGTCCGGCAAGGGTGAACGCGGCCTGGTCCCGGGGCTCGAGATGGAATCCGGGCAGGGGAACCAGCGCCAGAAGCACGCGAAGTCCCTCCCCCTGCGCCGCGGCGCTGGAAACGGTGGCCGAAAGGGGGCCTCCCGGTGTGAACGAAATGTCGGCGGCCGCTTTCAGACCGGGCGATTCAATCCCCACATTGCGGAGAAGCAGTTGGCCTTCCTTCCAGGCCGCCTGCCCGCCAATCCTTCCCGAAAAAGATTCCGATGCGTCCGTCTCCAGCGTGCCCGAAAGGTCGCCCGCCAGCGAATCGGGCAGGGACCCGGAGAGGCGCAGGTCGAGATCGATCCGCGTGTGCGGAATGCTTTCGTCCTTCACAATATTTTCAATGTCGATGCGGTGCGCCGACACGGTCCCATCCAGCCGTGGCTTTTCACCCGGCGCCAATGCAATGGACAGCGCCGCCGTCAGGTCCATGTCCTTGGAGATCGCCGGGGCGCTGGCGCTGGCGTTGACGGTCATCTTCGGGGTGAGCAGGTCGCGCAGTTCCACGCGCCCTGTCAGTGGCGCCGATTCACCGCGGTATATGGAAAGATCGCCCAGCGTCACCTGCCGGATGCTCAAAACAAAGCCCGCGACCCGCGTTTTCCCATCCGGGGCGGCGGTCGGCGCCGTGGCAGGCGACTCGCTTTTCCCCGGGGTGCCGCCGCCTGCCCGTTCAGCCACCGCCGCGACACGGTCCTTGAGCACACGGTCCGCCGCCGGAAGATGAACCACTACGGGCGCGGCGTTGATGGCGGTGATGTCAAGCTCACGGTGCAAAAGCCCCCCCAACCGGACATGAACGCCAATCATGGCGGCTTCCAGCCTGAAATCCCCCTCGCCGAGCACCAACGCGCGCGCCGTCAGTTGCGGCGTGGGAAAAAGGGTCAGGTCAAGCGTTCCGACCGACGCCGGCAATCCGGTCAAATCCGTGAGCGCGGCCGCAAGGAGCGGGGCGTATCCCTCCACCTGCAAATACTGCCTGAACCCCTGCCACAAGACGGCGCCCGCCGCAACCAGGACAATCACCGAAACCAGCCAGCGCTTCCACCGCCGGCCGCTCCGTTGACCCCCAGTGCCGATACTCATCGCATTTCTCCAAAATGTCTGGCGCACGCGCGCGACGCTTTCATGGTGCCACATGTCGACGGACCGGGTATGGGCCGGGGAAACCGCACAAAACCCGATGCCCTGCCAAACAGACCCATTGCCCGCGCAAACAAAGGGAGGCATGGTGGACCGGTGGGAACCCGAGCCCACGGCCGCCGGATTAAACTTGAAGGGAACAGGGGCCGGCGGTGTTTCGCCGCGGAAGACCGTTCACCACCTGTTGAAAAACCAATTGTATCACGGGGTCAATTGCCCGGCAAGAGCGCATGCATCTCCTGCACCCGAGACACCGCGCGCGCCATCCGCCCCGGTGCGGCCCACCGCTGCGTGTTTCCATCCAGCCCGCAATTTTGTTGCCGGAACTTTGCCCGATGATTGCCGTAACTGCATCTTGGAAAGGCACCCTTCTGGGATGAAGACCCAAAGGGATGCCGCGGATGCCGCCTTGGACATGCGGGGAAGCGTTCACGTGAACCGTGAACCGCATGATGCCGGCGTTCACGCCGGCGCAAAGCACCGCAGGCATGACGAATCACTGAAAACGGAGATGACACCATGAAACGCTTGACCTTGGTTCTTCCCGCGATGGCTGTCGTGGCGCTCGCGCTCCTGTCGGGGGGCTGTGCGACACAGGCCGGAACCGGCGCCGTGGTGGGCGGTGCCATTGGCGCCGGCACCGGCGCGGTGGTCGGAAACGATATGGACAGGCGGGACCTGGGAAGATAAGTTCCGTCGCCGAACAACACTGCGGCGGCCATTGCGGGACCGACGGCTGACGGGGATGGACCCGCACGGCCGCGGTCCCGTTTACCGCAATTAATGGCGACGCAGCGGGAATTGACGGAGACTCATTGGGACAGGGAAATCGCAAGGAAAGCAAACAGAAGGCACCCCCCCGCCAGGCAGAGCCCCCCAAGCAGGCGCTTGCGCGGTCTTCGCGCCCAAATATAGACGCCCGAAAGCACCCAGAAGACCGTTGATGCGGTGACCGCGTCAACGATCAGGGCCACGTGTTGGGCATACCCGCGTACCCGCCGCTCTCCTCCCATCCGGACCAGCGGAACCAGGTGGCCGCGTAGGACCCCTGCGTCTTGCCCGCCATGCGGCCCCGCCAAGCGATGGCACAACGCTAGTGCTCCATTCCTTTTTGTGTCTTTTGTGCCCTCTGTGGCAAAGCCTTCTCGGCCACGCAAAACACAAATTTCTTAAAACAGTGCGCACCTGCTCCGTGCTCCTGCCCAAAAGATTCAACTTTCCCGGCCCGCCCAGTCTATCCATCGCCGCAGACCCCGTCAAACCCTCCCGCTGCGCGCCTTACCCTACGTGCCCGACCCCCGAATTAAGTAAGGTGTCCCGAATGGCGCTAACTTAGCGCCATTCTAAGGTGTCCCTTGAATTCCAATTCGTGTCCCCCATTTATTCGCGCTAGCGACACGCCGTTGTTAGGGAAGCCCGGAGGTTGGGTGGCGGGCACAGTGTGCCTTATCAGATTGCCACGGGTCTGCAAAGCCGTACTCAAGTCGGGTTGTTGGCGCGGCGGGGAAAGACGCCCGGGTTACAGCAACCTTTCCAATTCGTCGTTTGGAATGCACAGCGGACGAATATAGCGGATCTCGCCGGCCTTCACATCGTAGATCTCCATAATCGGTCCCTCGGGCACGCCCCGCTCAATGAAATGTCGGTTCATCGCCGGATAAACCCGTCTTGCTCCGACGGCTATCGACGTGTGCCCGCGGAACGGGAAGCGCGCCACCACCGCCCAGCCGCCCGGCAGCAACGCCATGCGGAACTGGGGAGATGTCTTCTTCAAGGCATCCGCCTGGTCCGCCGTCACGACGCACCCGCCCAGGCTGCGCAGATTGTCCTTCCCCGTCTTGAGCGGATTGTCGAAAAACAGGGCGCATCCAAGCTCCGGGACGATGCCGTGGGTCTCGCTCAGCTCGCGGCACACCCCGGCCCATACGGGGCCAATAAGCTGATAGGGGCCCGAATGCGTGTTGTAGGCGACCCAGATGGGATCGAGTATTTTCGTCTCCGGTCTTACGGGCTCAAACAAGCCGAAGCGCCGCGCAAACCAGTACAACGCGGCAATATCAACCGCTATCACGAGGATCACGACACCAGCAATCACCTCATTCATCGGCATGGGTCACCTCCTTTGCCGCCCCTGGCCCCCGCGCCTGTCCGCCGCTCCCACGGGAACCATACGCCCATACCCACCTTAACCGCAAAGTTCGCGCATCCTGCATGAAATGTGCACGCAGTTCCACCTCGACTTCTGGAGACCCGGCGGGGAGGCGCCCTCGTTGGCCTCTTGTTGCCCGCAACTGACTCTGCAGGCCGGAAATAGACCGGCAACCGCGTGAACAGTCCCTGCCCAATCTCTTGCGAGCAAGCCTGCCTGGCGGCGATGCAGACCGAGGGGTTTGCCCCCGCGCCCTTGAGCGGATGATATCGACTATTTGTTTACACGCGAATGCAAAGATCCCCGCCGCCCAAGTTGCCCAGGCGGGTGTCCACCCAAAAGGTAGACTTTCACGGGAATCAGTCCGTCACTTTCATGTAACTCGTGGATCGCCGCGTGGGACAGGTCAATCACACGTCCCGCCACATAGGGTCCACGGTCGTTGAGCTTGCAGACTACCGCGCGGCCATTGGGGGCAACGACGAGGTAGTAATCGCCGAACTTTCCGCGGCGCATGGCGCAGGTGAATCCCTCATCCCGCAGCGGGTCGCCGGAAGCGGTGATGGAACTGCTCTCGCGTGTCGTGTAATACGAGGCTATGCCTTCGGCAACAGGCTGAATAGGCTGCGAGGAAAGCAGTACCAGCACCACAAATTCAAACATTCCGCATGGTGTCCTCATGTTGCCTCCTGCAGGACACGCGCACCCCTATGTCAATCGCGCTGTATTCGTACCAGTTACAGGCTGCTACGTGCGCCAAACGGGAACCTTCGCTTGATTGCTGCGTTTCTGCCATGCTCATTCACCTCCCTTCCATGCATATCAGGACTTTCATCCAGATTTGGGATGGGTGTTGCATGCCGGTCGTTACCGAACCCCTTGTTGTCGCATCGTCCTGATTAACGTGCGATAGTCGCTTTTCTTTGGTTTTAATGGCGGTGTCACATGCCGCAACCGCCATGAATCAGCCAAATTAATAGAGCAAGATATGCGCCAAACATGGAAAAACCTGGCCTTTCGCGACAACCCCTTGGGATGCAGGGCCTTAGAAAAACGGCCCTGTCAAGTTCGTAGAAAGAAGAGGGGGAGGGCGTTGGATTCTATGGAGTGTGTTCCATAAATGTGGAATCCAACCCAATTTCCGCAGGTTCAGCAGGGAGGATCAAAGAACCTGTCCAGGGCGCGCAACACGCGCAGACAAAGCGCTTGACGGCACAGAAGTACGGCTGAATGTGGACCCGGCCGTGGGCGGGGTGGACGGCGCGACGGCATCTGACGAAGCAGGGCCCAATTAAGCAGCCCGGCTCAGACCAGATTCCAGGCACTCAGCGTTTGCACAGGTTCAAGAAAGGCCGGAAGATGGCTGGCCGTTGTGGAGCATTTCGCTCACCCTGACGACCAGATCCCTTTCGGAGAAAGGCTTCGTGATGAAACAGGCCCCGTCACCCGGCATGCCGCCGCCGAAAGTGATCTCGTCCGCATTGCCGGACTTGAACAGGACCTTGCTCTTTGGGTGGAGAAACAGGATGTTTTGGGCCAGAATGTGGCCGCTCATTTCCGGCATGGTCACATCGGTCATCAGCAGATCAATCTCTCCAGTGTATGCCATGGCCAAGTGGAGGGCGGCGCCCGGAGTGTTCGCCCGCAGCACGCTGTGCCCGTCATGTTCAAGCACCGACGCGGCCCATGCCATGAGGTCCAGGTTGTCCTCGACCAGCAGGATGGTCCCCTTGCCGGGCATGGGCGGCGGCGATGACGTTTCCGTCGGCTCCAAAACCGCCCCACCCGCATGGCGGGGCAGATAGATACTGAAGGCCGTACCGTGCCCTACCTCGCTGCGGACTTCGATGAAACCACCGACCTGTTTGACAATGCCATAAATGGTCGCCAAACCCAAGCCCGTGCCTTTGCCCACCTCTTTTGTTGTGAAAAACGGCAAGAATATCTTGTCCAGCGTTTCACTGTCCATGCCGCAGCCGTTGTCGCTTACGGTGAGTACCACATACTCCCCGGGCGCAACGAATCCGTCGTCGCCGCGTTCGGATTCAGTGATGCTGCGGTTCTCTGTTCCCAGGGCGACATTGCCGGTGTCGGCGATGGCGTCCCGCGCGTTGATGCAGAGGTTGGCCAGAATCTGGTCTATTTGGGATGGGTCCATCAAGACCGTCCAGAGACCCTCCCCAGGAGACCAGTCAAAGACAATTTTCCTGCCCATCACCGATTGAAGCACCTCGAGCAGGCCCGTTACAGCCTCGTTCAGGTTCAGCACCACGGGCTCGACACTCTGCCTGCGGGCAAAGGCCAGCAGTTGGTTGGTCAGGGCGGCGGAGCGGGTGGCGACCTTGTGGATTGTTTCCAGGTCGGCGCGCAGCGTTTGCTCCAGCGACCCGTTGCCAAGCGCCAGCTGGGTGTAGCCCAAGATCACAACCAGCATATTGTTGTAATCGTGGGCCAGACCGCCCGCCAACCGGCCCAAGGATTCCATTTTGTCAGCCTGCCGAATCTGGTGTTCGCTCTTGACCCTGTGCTCCTCAAACCGCTTGCGGTCGCTGATGTCCCGCAGGAACGCGGCCATCAGCCCGTCTTCGATGGCATAGTGCTGGACACTGATCTCGACATCATGAATCGTGCCGTCCTTGTGGCGGTGCCGTCCTTCGAAACGATCTTCGCCCTCTGCCCTTATTTTCTCTATATGGGCGGCGATGTTCTCGCCCGTCTCGGCGGCGTCCAGGTCGGCGATGTTCATGCCCATCAGTTCCTGTGCGCTATAGCCGCTCATCCGGCAATACGCGTCATTGACCTCCAACAGACGACCCCGCATGTCCGTCAACCAAAAGCCGTCCATGGCCGCATGAAGGATGGTTCTGTGCCGTCCCTCCCTTTCCTGCAGCGCCTGTTCCGCCCGTTTGCGGTCAGTGATGTCCCTGGCGATGCCCTGAAAAGCAGTGAGCGGGTCTGCCGCATTCTTGAAAGAGACCGCACTTGAGGTGTGCCAGCGCCATGTGCCGTTGATGTGCCGCACGCGATACTCGATGCCCTCCTGTCGTTGTCCCGTCTCGGTCACGCGGCGCAAGAATGCCCGGCATTCCTCAACGTCATCGGGATGGACGAATGACTCGAATGAACGTCCAATCACCTGTGCCGTCGGGTGGCCGAGAACTGCGG
Organism: Candidatus Hydrogenedentota bacterium; assembly: GCA_903902895.1. GTDB lineage: Bacteria > Hydrogenedentota > Hydrogenedentia > Hydrogenedentales > CAITNO01 > CAITNO01. The sequence goes on from CAIUWO010000484.1 coordinate 10,737, forward strand.
TCCAGGCAGGAGCGACGAAGGTAAACAGCCCGGCGGCGGTGATCGTATATATGATGTCGTAACAATTCTCGACCAAGAATCGGTACTTTTCCTCGCTCTTCCGCAGTTCCTCCTCGGCCTGCTTGCGGTCGCTTATGTCGGCGAGCACGACATGGCACAAAGGCGGGCGGTCTTCGTCCCAGGCGACGGTCGCATCAAGATGGGCCCAGAAGGTCGTCCCGTCCCCTCTTGTCAGTCGCAGGCCATGTGCCTGCGCCTTGCCTGTCTCAAAGAGCCGCTTGCTGGTCAGATAGTAAGCGTCCTGACCCTCTTTGGCAAGGAACGTGAAGAAACTCTGCCCGACCAGCGCGTCGCGTTCCACGCCCAGCAAGCCGGCGGCGGCAAGATTGGCCTCCACGATGAGCCCCCACTCGCTGAGCGTGCAATAACCCACCGGCGCAAGGTCGTACAGGTCGGAATAGCGCGCCCGGGCCGCGTCCAGCTCCAACTGTGCCTGGCGCAAATACTCGTTCTGCATCTCCAACTCAGCCTGATGGACGCGCAGTTCGTGCACCGTTCGCCGCAGTTCTTCCGGTGCCAATAAGCCGGAGTCTTCCGGCGAGCGGTCCAAGCCGTGCCGCACACTCTCTTCCGCCTGCTGCCGCAACTCAGGGGCGTTGCGGGGTTTCCTGTCCTTGCTTTTCATGGCACAGCTCCCAGCATTTCTTCATGGTTCAGTGTTTTCGCCCGTTCCAGCACAGAAACAGCATAACCTTGTCCGGCCCCATTCACCAAAGAGGAGCTCGGCGCCACCATTCTGCTGAAATTTGCTGCGGACGGTACAATCGTTGTGGGCGGCCCGTCCCTTTTCAGATTTGCTGGAACGCAACGATTCAGACCAATCAGACATCAACAGCAGGCTGCCAAGGGAGATTCATTTCTTCTCATTCCTTTTCGGCAGCCCCCCCTGCAATCGGACTCTCGGGGCAGACACATAGACGTGGAGCTTCGCCGCTTCGAACCACGGGGTCACCGAAACACCCCTTTTACCGGCTGCACAAGGTTGTATGGCGGCCAGGGGCCGCTCAGCAGCATCTTGGCAGACTCGTTGCGGTCCAGCATCTCAAACGCGCTGCGGAATGACTCAATACAAGAGCGCCTCACCAAGAAATGGAGTGACAGTACGGGCATGCGGCAGGGGCCGCTGGGAAGCGGGGCATACTCGGACACGTGCCGCACAAACAAGCCCCGAAACACGGCGACCGCCCGTTCGCCAAGGGCGTCCGCCGTTTTGGCCGAGAGGGTCTGGCGGGCGTAAAGCGCCTTTCGCGAGGCAAGGTATTGTTTTCCGCCCGAGACGTCCGGAGAATCGCAGCAGGGGGGGGGCGTGGATGCGGTGCCGGGGTCTCCGTCCAGGATCGCCCGGATGCTCATCTCCACACATCCCTCCACGCCATCAAGGGCGCTCGCGAATTCCGCGCCCCGCTCTCTCAAGAGCTCCGCAACCCGTTCCGCGTTGGGCACCAGACAGCCGTAGCGCATGGGAAGCACGGTGCGCACCGCATGCAGGCTTTCAATGACGGCTGCGAATGCCTGCAACCGGCCCACGGTGGGCGCAATGTCCTCCTCCGGGATTTGTGAGACTGCGGCAAGAAGCCCCTGCTCGGCCAGGGCGGAAACGCGACGTCCGCACCCGTCCAGGGGCAGTTCTGCGGGTGCTTTGGGGTCCTCGCGCATGATGCAATAAACAAGGTGGCTCATTGCGGCTCATCCTCGTCGGCGCCGTTGCCCCCCAACCCGGCGCAGGCATGGTAGGGCGGCCACGGTCCAGTCGCCACCGCCGCGATGCCCTGCCCGGCATATCGCGCGTCAATGTCGTCAATCTGTTCGCGAAAGGCCCCGACGCGGTCGCGGCCCAGCAGGACGGCGACGTGCAGAATCATGTCCGCATTTCTGCCCGACGCCTTGGCCTCCTGCAGCTTCAGCGGGAACAAGTCGAGGCTCAGTTCCTCCAACTGGGCCTGAACGCTCTTGGCGAGGGCAAAGCCGCACTGCTTGGATAGCCGCAGCGCGTCCCTGTGAAGCTGCTTCTCCTGGAGATAACGGGTTCCGGGGGACCCGGACGCGCGCGCGCTTTTCGCCGCAAGAACAGGGTCTTGGGCCATGTGCCACGCTGCCGCCCTTTCTGCGTCCAGAAAGAGCTTGACGGACCATTCCTCCTTGTCGGAAATGTACTCCAGAAACCCGGCAATCTCTTCCGCGTCCGGGGCCACAAAGTCCATGAGCGCATCGGTGTTGGCAAACACGGCCCCAAACCGAACGGGCAGCACGGGAAACCCTTTCATCAAAGCCTCGGTGACACGCTCATGCGCACAGGCGCGCGGAACGAGCCAAGCCGGGTCGGCCAGTCTGGCTTCCGCGTCGTCGCCGGTGAACTCGTCCAGGGAGACCACGCTATACACGGCGGCCACCTCGCCCACGTCAAGGACACAGACCGCTGCCTGGTCATCCACGCCCACAAGGCCTGCATTTGCCCGGGCACCGGCTGGCGCAAAGCAATACACGTACACACCTTGGTCTGCCATCATTATTTTCCTGATTTCAGCGCCCGTGTGGGGCCCGCAGCCCCGGTTCGCCTCGTGCGGATGCCCTCCAGGGCGGCCAGCAGCGCGGCGCGCGTGATTAGCACCTGCTCCCCCCCGGGGGGTGGGCTGTCCGGTCCGCGTTTCGCCAGCGTCTCCCGGATGGCCCCGATGGCGGCGCTTTTGCATGCGGCCTGAACCTCTGCCCCTGTGAAGCCGTCCGAGGCGGCCGCCAGTTCCTCGGTGCTCACGTCCTCCGCCACGGGTTTCTTGCGAAGGCCTATGTCGAAGATTTCCCGCCGTTCTTCCTGGCTGGGCGGCATGATCTCGATCAGAACGTCGAAACGGCCGGGCCGCAGCAGTGCGGGATCGAGCGCATCGAGACGGTTCGTCGCCGCCAGCACGACGACACCCGTCAGTTCCTCCACGCCGTCCACCTCGGTCAGAAACTGGCTGACGACGCGCTCCGTGACGTGGGCGTCGGTGCCACCCGAACCGCGCACCGGCACCAGGCCGTCAATCTCGTCGAAAAACACAATGCACGGCGCGGCCTGCTTTGCCTTGCGAAAGATTTCGCGCACGGCCTTTTCGGACTCGCCCACGTATTTCGACAGGAGCGACGGACCTTTAACCGAAATGAAGTTCACCTCGGTCTCATTGGCCAGGGCCTTGGCAACCAGCGTCTTCCCGCAGCCGGGGGCGCCCGAAAGCAGGATGCCCCTCGGGGGCGTGGTGCCCGCCTGCGTGAAGAGTTCGGGATGCCGCAGCGGCCATTCCACCGCCTCCTCAAGCTGCTGTTTCACATGCCGGAGCCCGCCGACATCGGCCCAGCCCACGTCGGGAACCTCCACGAAGACCTCGCGGATGGCGGACGGCTCCACCTCGCGGAGGGCCTCGGTGAAATCATGCATGAAGACGCGCAGCTTCATCAGGGACTCATAGGGAATCCGTGCGGCGGCAAAATCAATCTCCGGCATGATTCCCCGCAGACACACCATGGCCGCCTCCCGGGCGAGAGCCTCCAGGTCAGCGCCCACGAATCCGTGGGTGATTGCCGCAAGCTGGTCAAGGTCCACGTCCTCGGCGAGGGGCATGCCCCGTGTGTAGATCTCCAGGATTTCCCGCCGTCCGTTGCGGTCGGGAATGGGCACGCAGATTTCCCTGTCAAAGCGGCCGGGCCGCCGCAGCGCGGGGTCAAGCGCGTTTGGAATGTTCGTTGCGGCAAGGACAATCACATGCTCGCGTTTGGCCAGTCCGTCCATCAGCGCCAACAGTTGCGCCACCACCCGCTTTTCCACCTCGCCCAGAACCTGGTCGCGCCGCGGGGCGATGGCGTCGATCTCGTCGATGAAGATGATGCTTGGGGCCTTGCGCGCGGCCTCCTCAAAGATCTTGCGCAGGTGGGCCTCGCTTTCGCCGTAGAATTTGTGCACGATTTCCGGGCCGTTTACGGAGAAGAACGCCGTCTCGGTCTCGTGGGCCACGGCGCGCGCGATCAGGGTTTTTCCGCAGCCCGGGGGCCCGTACAGCAGCACCCCCTTCGGCGCGGCCACTCCCAGGCGTTCGAAAACTTCCGGATACCGCAGCGGCAGTTCCACAATCTCCCGAATGCGGTCAATTTCCCGCCGCAGACCGCCAATGTCCTCGTACGAGATCGCGCTGGACTCTTCGCTCTTCTCGGCGCGCCCCACTTCCATCGTCGTGGTTGAATTGATAACCACGGGGCCTTTGGGCGCGGTGCTGGTCACCTTGAAATCCACGGAACGCGTTCCGAACAGCGTGGCCCGGATACGGTCACCGACCACAACCGGCGTGCCGTCGAGGAGACTGCCGATATAGGTCAGGTCCCGGTCGCGCGGGGCCGTCGTCACCGGCACAATGCACACGCGCTGCGCCGGGCTGGCCGAAATCTTTCGCACTTCAACCATCTGGTCCAGCGCGGTGCCCGCGTTCTCCCGGGACAGTCCGTCAATTTGAACGCGAGACTGGCCGCGCTGTTCCTTGTAGGCCGGCATGGCCTTGCATACGGTTTCCCGCTTGCCGACGATGGTCACGATATCGCCAATCTCCAGGCCGAGCGCGGCCATGTCTGCGGGGTCCAACCGCGCCAGACCGCGGCCGGCATCTTTGCCCGAAGCTTCGCTGACCTTCAACTTCACCGTCTTGGTCGCTGTCATGATGCGTGGTGTTCCTTCCTACGGGGTCTTGACGAACTTTACCTCTAGCATGCCGTTCCGGCAGTTGTGGCTCATGCTGCTCTCGGGAAATTCGCCCGGCAAAATCACCTCTTTCTGGTACTTCATCGCGCCGCGCGCCGCGCTGATGACCAGAATGTCGTGCGCCAACTCGAGGCAAACGTCCTTCTCGTCGACACCGGGCATCTCGGCCACCACCAGGATGTGCGTCTCTTCATCGAAGATGTCCACGATCGGCTCGCGCACCTCATCGACCACCGGTTTCCCCGTCCCGGCGTCGGGCCGCACGTTTCCGAAGGGTTCCACCTCGAACTCGTCCTTGCCCAGGCCAACCTTGACGTTGAAGCCATAAATGCCCCGCAGTTTGCCCCCGGGGCCGTGAATCTCGCCGGACTTGCGCAGTTCCTCCCCTTTCTCAGCGAGCTCACTAAGCTTCTCCATCATGGCGCCCAGACCGCCGAGCAATTTGCCGATCCCGGAAATGCCTTCGCTGTCAGAGTCTTTCTTCTTTTCATGCTTGGCCATAGTGATTGCCTTTCATGGTTGAGATATCTTATATTCCTTCACCTTGACGTGTATTGTCTTATAGTCCACGCTCAGTATCCGGGCGGCTTCCGCCTTGTTCCACCGGGCGTGAATCAGAACCTCCGTGATAACCTGCTTCTCGATGTCCGCCACGGTCTTTCTGACCACTTCTTTGAGCGACACATTTCCCGCGATGCAGTCTATTTCTGTGATCTGCTGGACCGTGTTGGAGGCCGCCTTTTCCTTTTTTGGACTAATCGTCATGTTCTCCGGCAGGATGTATTTGTCGCACCGCAGTGCCGCCTGCCGAATGACGTTGCGCAGTTCGCGCACGTTGCCCGGCCACTCAAAGGCAAGGAGCAGTTCCACAGCCTCCTGCGAGAAGCCCAGAATGTCTTTGGTCAATTCCGCCTTGGCGGACATCAGAAAGCGGGTGGCGAGAAATATGATGTCCTCCGGACGGTCACGCAACGGGGGGATGCTGATGCTGAATTCACTCAGCCGGTAATACAGGTCCTTTCGGAAAAGATTTTTCTGCACCATGGCGCCCAAATCCTCGTTGGCCGCGCCGACCACGCGGATATCCACGTCAATGGGCCGGATCCCGCCGACACGCCAAATCTTCCTCTCTTCCAGCGCGCGCAGCAGTTTGGCCTGGAGCGCGAGGGTAAGGTTTGATATCTCGTCAAGAAAGAGCGTGCCTCCCGAGGCCATTTCCATCTTGCCGGGCTGTGACTGATGCGCGCCGGTATAGGACCCCTTCTCATGCCCAAACAGCTCGCTCTCTATGAGCGTCGGGGTTATTGAGCCGCAGTCCACAGGCACGAAAGGCCCCTTCGCGCGGTTGCTCAGGCGGTGGAGGCCCTCCACAATCAATTCCTTGCCGGTGCCCGTTTCACCGGTGATGAGCACGGTGAAGTCCGTGGGGGCCACAAGTTCAACGCTGGCTATCAGGGCGGCGATCTGCCTTCCCGTGCCCATCCGTTCGGCGAGAGACTCATGGCCCTCAATGCCGTTGGCATGCGAACCCAAGTAGGGGTAGCGCTTCCTGAGCGCCTTTTGCACGGCAACGATGAACCTTTGAAGGTCAAACGGCTTTAGCAGATAATCATCGGCGCCGCTCTTTATGGCCTGCACAGCCATGTTGATGTCGCCGAAGCCTGTAATCAGGATCACGGGCATGCCCGGATAGATTTTCTGTATCTGCTTGAAAAGCTCCATCCCGCCCATTCCAGGCATTTTCAAGTCCGTCACCACCACGTTGACCTTCTCGTTCCGAAGCACTTCCAGGGCGCCCTCCCCCGTTGTTGCCTCGAGCAGGCCGCACCCCAGATTTTCGATGGCCCGGCATAACAACGCGCGCACATCATCCTCGTCATCCGTGACGAGCACCCGACCCCATTCCTTGTCCTCTGTCTTCAAAGCATCGAACTCCTTCGCCATGATGGACCCACCTGCGGTCCTTTTTTATGTCGCTCGAGGCGGCCGGAGCAAACACTGTTAATTGGGAAAGGGTCTTTCCAAGCTCTTGAAATGCGTTTTGCCGTAACTAAGGTAAGGCTTCCACTCTGCGGGCCGCGAACGGTCAGGCACCCTAAACAAACATAGCTCATATTCGCCCAAACTGGTCGATTATAGTTGCATTAGCTTGACCATAATCACTATTTTAACATATTTGAGTTTTTTTTTGTGGACCGGGTGGGTCATATGCCCCGCTGTTTCCGCAACGGACCGGAGCGCCAGATGGGGGTCCTGCCGTCTCGTCGCGGGGACGGCAGGGGAAGAGTCCGCGCGCAAGCCGCCAGTTACGGGCGCCAGGAGCGGTCGGTTCCCCATAGCCTCTTTCCGCGGTATGGGACACACGCCGCTTGGCAGCCCGGACCGGTTCTGTGTCTAAGCAGCCCGGCCTTTGGCAGAATTGCCGGGGGTTCACAAGGCGTGGGCCGCCGGCGTGCTCTTTGCGGCGCCCGACGTCTCGAGTTCCGCAATGCGCTGTTTCAGTTGTTCGATCTCGTCTTCCCGCTGCGTGGCCGCGGCCTGCGAGTTGAAGTAGGGATTGTTTATCCACCAATCCATGCCCATTTCACGGGCCTTGTCCACGGAGGCGATCATGAGGCGAATCTGAATGGTGAGCAGTTCAATGTCGACAAGTTTTATCTTGATGTCGCCCGCAATGATCACCCCCTTGTCCAGTACGCGTTCGAGCACATCGGCGAGCGTCGCGCTTTGGGTGGAGTGCTGCATTGACCGTTGTTGGATAGCCATAACGATTCCTTTCAAAGAAGCTTTCCTAGAGGCCCTAGGTCAAGGTTGAGGTCTTCGTCTTCGAGGCCGAACTCAATTTTCAGCCGGTCGATCTCTTCGGCGAGCCGCATGAATGTGGTCCCCAGCCGTTCCACTTCCTCATCGTTCAGCGACCCGCCCTCCATGCGCCGGAGTGCCTGGCGTTCGAGCAGTTGCCGGACAAGTTCGACAACCGTCAGAACCAGTTGTCCCAGCCCGTTTTTTACATTTTCCGGGTCAAGCTTAATCCGGGGCCGGCAGGGCTCTGTGGCGGGGGTCATGAGTTGGGCAAAATCGCCCATGCACCGGGAATCCGTTTTGACGCTCTGGGTGGTGTTCATGGCTTGCTCCCGGCCGGACAGGGCCTGTTGGCCGCGTTCTGGGCGCTGATCTCGCGCGCCGTTTCCACGGAGGACAGCATGACCTGAAGGCTCAGGTACACAAGGTCGATGTCGGCCACCGAAATCACCACCTCTCCCACTATGACAACCCCGGCGTTGAGGACGCGGTCAAGGGCTTCGCACAAAGAGACATGCTCTTCGGCTTCCATGTCCCGGGCTGACTTGCTCATGCGGGCCCCCCTCCGGGTTCGGCAGCGCCGGGACCGCCGCCGCCGCCGCCGTTGTCCTTCGCCGCGGGGTCGGGCGGGTGCGCCGCACGCCGCTTCCGGACCGCGCGCACAATCGGCGGTGCCGGTGCCTGCGGCCCCTCAAAGAGAAGCAGGCCAAGGGCTTTGAGGTCGTCCCAGTCGGACGGTTCGGCGAAGCGGTATACCACCGATTGCGCGGTCTGGGCGAAGGCCCGCCTGTATCGGCTCTGCACGCGGGATTCGGCACGGCCGCGGGCGCTGCAGAAAAGACACTCCGCCGGCGGCGTGGCGAGGTTCAAAAAGAGCGTGGGAACACGTATCCCGGCATTGCGGCACGCGGCCATCAGGTCCGTGGTTTCCTCAAAGGCCATATCCGTCAGCACGCTGACGGCATAGAGGCTGGTCCTTTCCGGGTCCACCAGCAGCGCGCGCAGGGCTTTGAGTTGCTTGGACATCTCCACCATGAGCTGCATCATGTTGGGCAGCCGGAACACATTTCTGTACTTGATAAGGATGTTGAAAAACACCCTGAGCCAGTCCTGGACCAGTCCGGGAAGTTCGAGGAGGCGTATGAGGTGCCCGGTGGGGGCCGTGTCGAGGACAATAGTGCCGTATTTCCCTGACTGGAGCAGTTCCACCACGCGCGTCAACGCCATCATCTCATCCAAGCCCGGAGGGGACATGTCCATGATGCTTTCCATGACCTCTCGGTCAAAACTTAGGTCGATGGTCACACCTTTGCCCGTAAGAGAACCGAAAAACGCGGCGACTTCATCGCTGTACTGCTGCTTGAGCGCCTCGAACTCCACCTTCTCATCCACCTCCAACGCCGACAGCCCCGGGCACAATACGGTCTCCCGCGAGCCAACCACCACCCCGAGTCGGTCAGAAAGGGAGTGCGCCGGGTCAGTGGAGAACAGGAGGATATTCTTGTCCGGCGCTTGCCGGTTCAAACGAAACGCGGTGGCCGTGGCCAGGGTGGTTTTCCCAACCCCCCCTTTTCCCGCAAAAAGCAACAGTGATGCGCCGATCGGGGGGAGGGTGGCCGCATGGTCAACGCATGGTTTCGTGGCGGTGTCGGCGGCGCGGGGCTGCGGGCCGACCGACAAGGGCTTAACGGTTTCCCAGAGGGCCCGGAGTTTCTCGCTCCCCTGCACCCTGCCGGCCTGCAGCGGAATTTCCCAGAGGGCGTGCTTGGCGAAGGTCTGCGAGGCGATGGAGTACTGTTCATATTGGCGGCCGCGCAGTTCGGAACAGAACGGGCACTGTATGGAGACAGGAACGGTCTGGTTGATCAGGATGTCCATGACGGGAACTCTCATGCTTTGCAGGGCCTCAAGCAGCCGTCCAGTCTCCTGAACGCTCAGTGGCTCGGCAATCATTACCGGCACGAAGCGGCACCTGACGGCGTCCTGGAGCAGGGCGGTGATGCAGTCGATGGAGGCCATGGTTTGCTCAATGAACATGTCGGCCTGGCTCTTCGTGTAGAATCCGCGGTAGAGTCTGTACATGTAGCGGTTCTGGGCCAGCATGGCGTCGAGGGACTGGTTCCATTTTCGCAGCATTTGGGGCAGTTCGAGGAACCGCAGGGCGTGCCCCGTGGGCGCCGTGTCGACCACAATGCAGGCATAGGCGCCGGAGTCCACGAGCGCGGCGATCTCGATAAAGGCCATTATCTCATCGAGACCCGGCATGGACAGTTCCAGGAGTTGCGTGATGTCATAGTCGTCGAGAACCGTTCCGTGCAGGGCTATCTCCCGGAGGTGTCCGGCGTGGGCCGCCTTGAACCTGGCCAGACTGTCCTGGGTGTTGACCTCCAGCACCTCAAGGTTCGGCAGGGGGGCCGAACCCGCGAAGCAGTCTTCGAGTGAGTGTGCCGGGTCGATGGAGACCACAAGAAAGCGGCGGTCCGGGGACTGGCCGGCCAGCCGCAGTGCGGCTGCGGCGGCACAGGTTGTTTTTCCCACGCCACCTTTCCCGCCAAACAGAATCAGCCCGAGCCCGGCTTCCCGGAAAAACGAGGGGGCGTCGGTCTGTGCGGGTTGGTTGGCGTTCGGGGCGTTCAATTGGCACCCTGGCTCTCGTCATCGTCGTCCGTTGACGCAATCTCGGCCTTGTCGAGCAGTTGCAGGAGCTGCTCCTCCCTGGCATCAAACTCTTCCTCCGTTATCCTCCCCGTTTCAAGCATCATGTACAATTCGGCAAGTTCAACGCGGATCGATTCGGCGGCATTTGCGACCTCCTGCTGGGCGGCGTTCTGGATTTCGCGAAAAATGAACATGAGACTCCTCGCCGGAAAAAGCAGGATGTCATCGATGATAAACACGGCCTGATACTCCCCGGTTGGCCTGCGGGCTACATGGACAGTTGCATTTCCACAAAGTTGTACGGCGGCCATGGACCGCTGAAATCGAAGGAGAAGGTGTCGTCGAAAAGCTTGGCGGCGTCCATGACGGCGTTTTCGAAGTCCTTCTGTCGGTCGCTCGCCACCAGGCAGGCAAGGCTCAGAACATCACGGTCCTCCCGCGGGTCATTTTCCAGAATCTCAACGCAGCACGGGAGGAGAAACCGTTTCACCGTCTCGGTGTGCTCATCGCGGTCCGTGTTCAGCGCCTTCTCGAACAAGCGCCCCAACTCGAGCTTGTCACCCTGGGAGGGTTCCCGCCCGCCGCTGAACATGCGGTCCCGAAGCGAGGCGATATTCGGATGTCTGCTGACAAAGTACTCGAAAAAGTTCGGCACATTCCAGCAGACCCGGAGGCCCATTTCCACGTTTCCCGCAACGCGCTCCAACTGTTCGAGCAACGCGTCTTGGTTTGCGGACAGCAGCTTGCACACGTCCTTGGTGTTCTTGGCGATATTGCCGAAGGACATGGGCAGCAGGCCGGATTTGCCCATCAAGTGCATCAGGACGGCCTGATGGGCGGCCAAATGGCGCCGTTGCGGACGCAGTTTTTCATCGGGAACACCGCTTACCGCGGCAGCCAAAGCGCCCTCAATAACATAGTGCACACATCCGCCGTCGATGCCGGAGAGTTCGGCTTCCTCGACCACCTGGTCTGCGGCGACCACTCCGTAAAGGTATGTGCCGCTCGGTGCTGCGATTAGTTGTTCCATCTGCCTACGTGCTCCTATTTAGAGCGTGACTGATGAGCACGCCCTGGTTCCTGACAGCCCCGGCAAGCTGTCCGCGCGCCGGCGCTGCGGCGCTTTCCTAGCCTTCTTGGTCGCCGTTTTCAGCGGCGCCCCGCGCCCCGCCCATGGCCCTGGCAAACCGGACTGATTTGATTTGCCCGTCTTCCGTCTTTATTTCCAGCAGTGTGCTGCAGACAAAACACCGGATCATCCCCTCATAATCGCTGTAAACGTCATCGAGGTCCACGTTGTGTCCGCAGACAAGGCAATTGACTTTCATCAGTGAAGGCCTTTCCTGGTTGCGCCGCTCCGTTCCCGCGGACGGGAGGGTGCGGGTTTGGATGACAATGGCACGGTCAGTCCCGCCCGCCCCCTGTGTGCGAGGTGCTGCGCGATGAGCCACAGGCGGCGCATCAACCGGCCGGCCAGCGCCGCCTGTCGCAAAACAATGGACACGCTGGCCACATGCGCCATGGAGACGCCGGTGGAGCTGCGGCACGCCCGGAACCCCTTTATGGTTCCGCCCGTGCGTATTTGGTCGGCAGTCTTGACCATCAACATAAGCGGGGTCCCTTCTTAGTATTTTATGCCGAAGCCGGACCCGCTCGCCTTGGGGTGCGGCGCCTCCGGCCTCCTGCGGGGGCCCGCCGGACTGCTGGCGGGCAGATTCTCCCCCATCTGGGCCAGGGAGGCGAGCAGGGCCTCCTTTTCGGCGTCGATGGCCTTGAACCGCTCGTCAATGATCCGCACGCGCCTCATGGCCGCCTCCCTTTCCGAGCCGCGCCGCGCGCGCTCCATTTCAAGGCAGGCGATCTTGATGTAGGCCTTGTGGGGCGGCACTTCCAGGTGCTTGTTCTTCGACAGCGTTTGGACGCACTGAAGTCCGCGTGTTGTTCTGTCCGGTATGGCCATGGTCTTTCTCCTCAGTCGCCGTCGGCCGGGTTCGAGTCATGCTGATGCGCGCGCGCGGGCGCGGGCTGGCTGCCCAGCCGGACGCACACCCGCTTGAGGATGTCCTCGATGTCGCCGCCCATCACCCGGTTTCCGTCGTGCATGACTTTGGCGGTGTCCGTGTTCAGGATGTCCCGGCAGATCCGCGGGAAGACGGGGTCGAGCCAGCCGGCGTGCTCGCCGGGCCGCATCAGAAGGCGCCCCACGGCGATGGCCGAGCGAATCGTGGGCCGGTGCTTGTTTGCGCCGCCCTCGCGCAGCTCGGTCACCAGGTCGACGATGATCTCGGCGTCCTCGCGGCTCGTGCCCGATTTGGCCATGACGATCGCAGTCTCGGTGTCCCGGTCGTAGTGGCCAAGGTTGATGGTGATCAGGCGGTCCGCAAGGGCGTCCTGGGTCTTGTGCGTGCCCGCGTACTCTTCCGGATTGGAGGTGAAGATGGCGCGAAAGCAGGGATGAACCGCCAGATAGCCCTCGCCCGAGGTGCGCAGCTTCGGCAGGTTCAGGATCCGCTCCGACAGGATGGTCAGGAACGCGTTGTTGGCCTCGGGCCGCGAGCGGTTGAACTCGTCGTAGATGAGGGTGTCGCCGCGCTGGCAGGCGGTGGTCAGCCGGTTATCCATCCAGAGGCTTCTCATTTCCTCCTCTGTCTTCATCACGGAGTGGATATAATTGTCGACCACCTTGTGCTTGCGGTAGCCGGTGTCGCGCCCAATCAGGTCGGAACTGGCAAACTCGTCATCGCCGTGAATGAGCGTGACGGACCGGCCGAGCAGGGCGGCCGCGTGGAAGGCCAGCGTGGTTTTCCCGGTGCCCGCAGGGCCGGCGAAATGCACCGGATAACCCGCGTACAGATACGCCATGGCCCGCTCGGTTAGTTCCTGCACATAGTCGGTTGTGACAAACTCCTTGCTTGCCTCAAGCTGAACGGTGTCGCCGGAACTTCTGATCCGCTCGACCCCCAGGGGTGCCACGGTCGCGTTGTTGTTGCTCATGCTTACCTTCAATCCTTTCTGCATCGGGCCAGTCATGCGCGGCGCATGGCCGGTCCTTGCAAGTGTTTCAGCCTGGACCCTGAACCGGCCCTTCCATTCAGGGACGTTGCCTTACTTGCGTCCGCGCCGCGCCTCGGGCTTGGCGGGCTTGCCGGCCGCTTTGGCCTTGGTCTTTACGGGCGCGGTGTCGGGGGCCTTCGCCTCCGGTCTGGGCGCGCTGACGGCGGGGGCAGACTGCCTGGTCTCTGCTTTGACGGGCGCGGCGGTGCCAGCCCATGCCTGACGGACCCCGGCGAGGTCGGCGGAGACGGCCTCGCGCAGGGCGTTTACGTGCGCGCGCAGTCCGTCGAGAATCTCGGTGCGCGTCGCAAAGTCCTGCGAGGCTTCCTCAATGCGCCGGGCCTCCTCGTCTCGCCGGGAACTGTCGCATTCCGCGAAAGTTTCACGCTGCGCCTCGGCCATCTCGTCATGGGCCGCTTGAAACACCACGCGCAGGACATCGACCTCGGCCTTGAGCTCCTCAACCCGCCCGCAGACCTTGGCTACGAACGCGGCCCGGGCCTGTTGGAGCCTGTCGGCTTCGGCAAGCCTTTCGGCCTCGTTCGCGGCGGACTCATCGCGCACGAGCGCGGCCCGGTCGGCATGGCCTGTGCGCAATTCGGTCCGAAGTTCCTCGCTCGCCTGGGCGCGCGCCGCATTCCACGTCGCAAGCAATGAGGCGACGGCCTCTTTCGAACTCTGGGCGAATGCACGCTGCTCTTCCATCAATTCGCGGCGTCCGTTCCGCAATGCGCCAATTTCGTCGCTGAGCCTCGTCATGTCATCGGTAAGTGTTCCCACAGCTGTTCTCCTCTGGTTATAGACGTTAAAGTGTTCGCCGGTTGACGGACGAAGAGTTTCGCCCGCCAACGTCATCTCCAACTCTCAGTTGCCCTCGCCGGGTCTCACGCGGGGGCGGCTGCGGTCGCGGTCAGCCCGATTGCCTCGGCATATTTGAGATAGGTTTCGACAGACGCAATCACCACGCGGGCTTCCACCGACAACAGTTCTATTCCAACGAGCGAAACCTTGACCCAGGCGTCGATCACAATGCCTTTGTCCAAGATGCGGTCCACGACTTCCGCCAAACTGGAACTGTCTGTTGATTTCTGTATTTTTGCCATATCCACTCAACTCCTTTCCGTTTGGAAACCCTCTTTCATGCCGGACTGACGCCTCACGGGCGTCAGCACTGCGTGCCGGTGTCCTGACGGCTGGCCCGAAGTGGCCCGGCTCTTGGCGCAACGACTTGGATAAAGCAATACGCATGCCAACCGCAGAAACAACACCGGCTCCGCGATAAAACCCTGTTTTACTGAGGTTTGGAAAGGCTCTCTCCCAGGCCATCCCCCCAAGAAGCGCCGGTGACCGTTCGCTTCTATGGATTCTGTTCCATAGTATGTGGAATAGTTCCCAATTTCCCCGGTTCCACAAGCGATCTTGTCGTGAATGCGCAGTAAATCGCACTAGGATGGCGTTCTTGGCCGGCAGGAACAAAGGATTAAGTGACGAGAGGGCGTTGCTGGAAAGCTGGGCGCCTGCCGACGGAAAGGGGGGCATGAATGCCCGGGGGCTCGTGTCAGAGACGGGCGGAGCGTTACGGCGGGAACTGGGGAACTGCGGGATTGTCGGGGTGATGTGCCGCGGTGCCTGATGATTTGGGCGCTGCGCGCGCCGCGGCAAACGCCTTGTCTCGCCGGTCACCGGCTGGGGGGGGTTGAACAAGACTGGCCCAAGCAAGGGCAGTGTTGGACGGGGCACGCTTCCCGCAATTCACGGACCTGCGCATACAGCCGGTCTAGCATTTCGGCGCGCGCGACAAAAACCCGCTGGGCCTCGCCGATGCGCTTGGTCTCCACAGCGCGCCTGGCGCTGTCGCAAGTCTCAAGAGTTTCGCGCTGCGCCGCCGCCATCTCGGCATGCGCGGTGAGCAGGCCCTCGATGCCGGCCCTTATCTCTTCGACGCGCGCACACACTCCCGCGAGAGACCCCTTGCGCGCGCGGCGCCGCTTCCAGGCCGGGGCGTCCGCGTTTTGGACGGACCCGCACTGCGCCTTCACAAGAGC
>CAIUWO010000485.1 GCA_903902895.1 Candidatus Hydrogenedentota bacterium
ACGGTGTACTTCTTGCCGGGAACCACGGGAAACAGTTTGGTGTAGCGGCGCTCCTGCACGTAGTCAAACACGCGGGCGCCGGTTTCATCATAGATTTGAAACTTCAACTGCGCCCCCTCCCGGTCGGACATCAGCGTGAACGACGACGCCCCGGCGCGGCGGTCGAGCCACTGGGAACCGGTGGGATGCCAGATGATGTTCTGGCTGATCGGCGCCACGTTCTGGGGGAACCGGTAGCTGCCCGGGACGGATTCGCCGTCAGCAGCACCCATGTACTTGGCCACCGCCACCGCCTCGCGCAGCGGGTTCAGCGGCTCTTTCAGCAGGAACGATTCGCTCGCCACAAAGGTCGCGGCCGACACGACCAGCACCATGCCAAACTGCGCCGCCCAGGCGCCCACCGCCCGGCTCACCGGCATGCCGAAGGTGGACAGCACCAGCATCAGCGAAAGAATCATGGGCAAGAACACCATCAGCGGCGTCAGCGGGCTCGGCAGGAACGACGCGGCATAGGCCAGTGTGCCCATGAGCAGGCCCGCAAGGACCACAAGCATGCCGGGCACAGGCTTTGCGGACTGGACCAGCAGCACCGCCAGATAGAAAGCAAGCGGCCAGAACAGAATCGTGACCAGCCCGGTGAGGGCCCGGCTGTAGCCGATTTGGTGCTCATAGAGCTCCGACACGGTGCGCACCGCCGCGGTGTCCGCGCCCTGTCCGGTGGCGCCCAGCATCGACAGCGAAAGATACAGCCCTGTCAGCAGCAGCGCAACCACCGTGGCGATGGCGGCCATGCTCAGCGTCTCGGGACTGAAGGCCATGCCGGTTTCCCGGTCCTCCGTGCGGTCGAACTCGGAGAAGGGGTCCCCGGCAATGCGCCCGCCGCACTGCCAGCACCGCGTCACCGTGGCAACGTTGGCCGCGCCGCAGTCCGGACACGAGACGGTGTCCCGCTCGGGCACCGGCCCCCGCTCCAGCCTGGAGCAGTCACTGTCCTCCTCGTCGAGAGGCCCCTTGGAGTCGCACCTCGGGCTTTCGAGGCCCATCATGTCGCGCGCCGCGCGGATGCCGGCCGTGGCCGGTTGCGCTTCGGCCGCCTCGCGCCGCCTGAGCTTGGTGATGGCCTTCTGCGCAAGCGGGTGGTCCGGGTGCCTGCGCGCTATCTCCTGCCACACCTCGCGGGCCCGAACGTGGGCGCCCATGCTTTCCAGCACGCGGGTAAGCTGCTCCTGCAGGCCAATCTCGTCGGGCCACAGCGCGATGGCCTCGCGCAGCTCCGCCACGGCCTCCTCGTGCCTGCCAAGCCGGAAAAGACAGGCGGAAAGATAGCGGCGCACGTTGAGCTTTGGCTCCCACTTCTGCTTGAGCACCATCAGGTGCGCCAGCGCCTGATCGTATTCCCATGCGCCGTAAAGCTGCTTGGCCAGCCGCCAGCGCTGCGGATGGTCGTCGGGGTTCTTCTCGACGGCTTCCGCTGTGTCCCAGATATCAGCCATGGATGCTCCCCTTTCGCGCCCCCCTAGCGGACGCGCCCCTTGCCCGGCTTCTTCGCCACTTTGCGCCTGGAGGCTTCGCGCTTCCGCCGCAGCCGGAACCACAAATCGTTGATACCCACCGAAATCACCCCCGACAGGATCGCCGCCGCGAAAAGGCCGATGATGTACCGGGTGACGGGCGACGCCGTGTCATAGGTGTACTTGAACATGAGATGAATGCACAGGGGGGAAAGCGCGGCGGTCAGGAGAATCCAGACCATCCAGCCGATGAAATCCGGGTCTTTAAGCAGTTTCTTCACGTTGATTTTCACTGTTCGCTCTCTCCCAGTTCGTCCCGCGCGCCAACCGCAGGACGCATCGCGCCCGGCAGCAGAATATGAAAACAAGCCCCGGACCCGGAACGGGCCAGGGTGATTGTTCCGTTGTGCTCCTGGATCACTTTCGCCGTCGTCGCAAGGCCCAGCCCCGTGCCGCGCGCGCCCTTCGTGGAGAAGAAGGGGTCCCATATGGTGTCGCGCAACTCGGCGGGCACCCCGGGCCCGTCGTCGCGGACCTCCATCTCGAGCGTGTCCGGCGCGGTGCTCCACGCGCGCACCCAAACATGCCCCCCCGTCGCCGGCAGCGCGTCGGCGGCGTTGTTCAGCAGGTTGAGCAGGCAGCGGTAAACACCGTCCGCCTCCAGCCAAACCGCGCCGTTCAGGCCCGAAAGGTCCATGTCCATTTCTATGTGCTTCGTGTTGAACAGGTCGCGCACCGCGTCACGCGCCTCGCACAGCAGCGCGCCCAGGTCGCACTCCTGGCGCATGGGCACGCGGGGCTTGGAAAACGCGAGCAGGTCCTGCACGAAATTCGAGATGCGCTGGACGCTGCGCTTCAGCACGGGCCAGGTGCGGTCCATGACGTCGCGCCTTCCGCGGTCGAGGGACATGTCTATCAGTTCCGTGCTGCTGTTGAGCCCGGTGATGATGTTCTTGATGTGGTGCGTCAGTCCGGCTATGGCCTGGCCGATGGCGGTGAGCCGCTCGGTCTTGATCTGCTGCTCGATCAGGCGCGCGTTGGCCACCGCCGCCGCCGCGATGCCCGAGAACATCTCCATGACATGCACGTCGAGCGGGGAGAACGTGTCCGCGCCGACCTTGTTCAGCACCTCAAGCACGCCGATAAGGCTGCCGCGCTCTATCATGGGCACCGCAAGCAGGTTGCGGGTCTGGAAACTGCTCGCCGAATCGGCCTCGCTGAAAAAGCGCGGGTCCCGGGACGCGTCGCTGATGTTGAGCGTGGCGCGCGCGGCGGCGGCGCTGCCCGCGATGCCCTGCCCCATCTTGAGCCGTATCTCGCTCTTGAGCCGGGCCTGGTCGCCCGAGTCGCCCAGGGCAACCTCGAAGTACAGCTCGTCCGATTTCTCATCGTAAAGGATGACGGAGGCGGCCTCGGCCCCGGCCACGCGGCGGCTTTCCTCGCTGATGCGCAACAGCAGCGCGTCCAGGTCGGTCAATGAGCCCATAAGCCCGTGGACCCGGTAAAGCGCCTCCACTGCGCGCCGGATCTCTGTCCGGGACGCGTCATCCAGCCAAGGAAGGCTGTCCTGTCGGGCTTCCGTCATGGAGTGGAACGTTTCCCCTGCTTGTCCAACTGGGCCTCAATCACCGTCAGTGAATGATAGATGACATCTCCAACCGCCTTCAAGCTCTCCGCGCGCACCTTGTCGAGCGTGTCCCGCGCCGTGTGCCAGTTCAGGCCGTGCTGCACCAGGGACCCGCCGTATGAAAAGTCGATGATTTCCAGCGCCGGCACGCCCGCCTCGCGGAAGGGGATGTGGTCGTCGTCCACCTTCCGGGCCGCCATGCCGAAATGCCGCGTGTACCCGAAGCGCCGCGCCGTGTCCCACACCGGGTTCAGCAGCCAGGCCGGCGCGTCGGGATCGCGGTGGATGCACAGGTAGGCGTCGCCGATCATGTCCACGTTGATCACGGCGCGGACTTTTGACAGTTCCCCCTTCTCCTTCAAATGCGCCACCAGCGCGCGGCTCCCGTAGAGGCTGTTGTCGGCGCTCCACCGGCCAAAGGACTCCTCCCCGTCCAGCCACGCCAGCCAGACGGTGCAGCCCCGCCCCGCCCGCGGTTTCAGCGCGCGGGCCATCTCCAGCATCCACGCCGTCGTGGAACCGCCGTCGTTCGCCCCGACAAAGGTGAATTTGTCAAACTGCTTCGTGTCGTAGTGGTTGGTCAGCAGAATCACGTCCTCCCGCGCCCCCGGTATCTCCGCGATGAGGTTCACCATGGACTTCACGCCCGCCGGCGTCTTCGCCTCAAAGGCATGCTCCCGCACCTCCACTCCCGACCCGCGCAGTTGGCTGACCAGGAACTGACGCAGCGCCGCGGCCTTCTCCGACCCGGCGGGACGCGGGCCGAGGCCCACCACAAACTCCAGATCCCGCCACGCCCGGGCCTGGTCAAAGGGCGACTGCGACTCCACGACTCGCACCCGTTCGCTCTCGTCGGGCTTGAGTGACCGCTTCATCACCAATGCCACAAGGAAAAGCATGACAAGCGTCATCACCCCGACTATCACAATTACTTTCATCGCTGTGTTGTTGTGTCCATACATGGTTTGCACCCGCAATGACCGAATTTCCAGGCGCGCAGCGCGCCCGCACGCTCAAGTTATAGTGGCATGCCCCCGCGCAGATCAACTGCCGCAGCGCGAAAATTCATGATTGACCGCGCCACGCCCTCCTTGTTGCCGCTGATCGTAAGTATACAGGAACTTCATGCCATCGGTGCGCGCATTATTCGCACTTATTCGGGGAAGCGTCCCCTCAATTCCGAATTCTGGGTTGACTAAAGGAAGACTAGACCTGCGGTCGGAAGAGTGGCGCGGTCCGGAGAACACGCCACAACGAGAGCTATATAATGACTGAATTATTAAATATACGATATATGCTGTACATAAGTATTTGTGTCATATGTCTTTGGCTTGTGGAATATTCCTTATAAAATTGCGACAACCCTTTCCCTTCAAACAAATGGTCGCATAGCGCGCCAAGCAGTTTGATAGTAGTTTGGTCTTCAGTATCGTTTGGTAGAAACGCAAGATAATCCAGAATAATATTCAGGAGCGATGTAGTTTCGAACCACAATTCCCGAGCTTCTTCGTCACTCTCTAACCCTTTTAGGGCGCTGCGAAAATCAATACAACTTGTAACCTTTTTCTTTGTTCCCAATCGGGCCAGCTTCTTGATAACCCTTTCATAAATGGAACCAATTTCTTTCACGTCCGTACACCATAGAAAGCGTCCCTTGGCGTCAATTGCAGGCGTGTCTAGCAACAATTCTGAATCATCTTCCTCAGTATAATAGAGCGTATAAAGACACTTGCCTCCCCTGTGGGAATCAAATAGCAGGCCCCATACCCAAGGTCCTTTGTAGTATGCTTTTTTCCGCACAGTACTTACTTGCCCTTTCCACTGCAATACTTCTGAACCTTAGCGTCCCAGGGTTGACTGAAGGAAGAAGAGACCTGCGGTCGGAAGAGTGGCGCGGTCCGGAGACCACGCCACAACGAGTGGGCGAATTGTCGAAGCGCCGGAATGCAGGGTTCGGTTTTTCCGGTGCCCAAGGTGTCCATCCTACTTTTCCGGGAAGAGGCTCATCAGCGCCTCCGTGAACAAGGCATGTCCGCGCGCATCGGGATGGTTGATGGAGTTCTCCAGGTAGGCGATGTAGGGCAGGCCGCGCCGCCAGGCCTGGCACCACAGTTTGCTGGCATCGGCCAGGGCCACGCGGTTCGCCGGCGCGAACTGGCGCAGTCCCTTCACATAAGGGCGCGGGTCCTCGTCGAATTTGAGCGTCTTCATGTCCATCCAGTCGGGGCGGACCAGGTGCGGGGTGAGGATGATGACCTCCGCCCCGACGCCGCGCAGGCGCGACAGGATGCCGCCGTAGTGGGACTGCACCCCGGCCTCGTCCAGATAGGCGTCGTTCACCCATTCCATGACCACCAGGTCGGGCTTGGGGTCAAGCACATCGCGCACGAAGTCTTTTTCGCCGCCCGCCGGTGCTTCGAGATAATTGCGGCTGCCCCGGCCACCCCAGGCCGCGGTGATCAGCTTGATGTCGGCCTTGGGAAAACGCTCTTTCAACTTCGCCACAAACTGCACCTGCCAGATGCCCATGTTGGTCACGCTGTCGCCCCAGGCGACAAGCGTCAACTTCTCGCCCGAGCGCAGTTTGCGCAGGGTATTGGGCAGCAGTTTTTCCGCCGCATCGGAGGATGCGGGCAAGGCCGGGGCCAGACCGGGCGTCACGGGAAAGAGGTTCTCTTCACTGAGCGCGGCGGCGGGGCCCGGCATCCACACATTCACCACGGGCCTGTCCCCCGCCTGCAGTTCGGGCGGCAACACCACGCCCATGGCGGGCGTGCCCCGGCGCAGCACCGCATTGCCCGACGCGTCCAGCACCACGCTGTCCAGCCGCTGCTTGGCGTAGCTGTAGTCCACATAGACCGGCTTGTCCTCGGGAACGGTGCTTGTCTCAGTCCGCCCGAAGCGCCCCCAGAACGGGTCCAGGGCGTAATCCTTTCCTTCCGTGTAAGCGGCGGCTTCGCCGGGGCCGGACTTGATGCGGACCGTGCCGGGCACCAGGGTGCCCGCCGCTGTGCATTCCGCCGTGGCCATCTGGTCAAAGCGCGCCCCGCGAAATATGCTGGCGGCGTTGGGGTCCCACACGGGCAGCGTGTCATGACGCTCATCATGCACCGTAACCACATCGGGGGCGTCCACGATGACTTGCTGCGCCGCCGCGGTTCCCTCCATCAGTTCCAGCGTCCAGGGCGGTGACAGCGTCACCCGTACAGTGCCCGCCTCCACGGCGGAAATCAGCGACAGGGAACACAATGACACGGCAAGAAAAGACATTTCACGCATCCTTATCTGTTTCCTACGAATACACTTCCAGTTCGGCAATCGACATCTGCACACCCGGCTGACCCGGTCCGTCCGGTTTGATCGACTCGACGCGCACGTAGCGGGCCTCAACAGCCTCCACCAAATGCTCGCACACGCCGCCGACACCGTCCTTCACTTCGGCCACGGTCTTCCATGATACCCCATCCATGGACAGGGATACGCGGTATTCCGTGGCATAGCCCTCACCGAAACGGATGACCACCCGTTTCAGGGTGTGGTTTTCGCCCAAATCCACCTGATAGGTCCAGGCCCATTCATAGGCGCCGCAGGCGGCGGTGAAGGGAAACCCATCGACGCCGTAATGGGCAAAATGCAGGGCCGAGGCGGTCAAGGAGTGGCCGTCGGCGCGACTCAGCAGCCGGGCTTTTTTCCGATAGGCCAGGTTGCCGGAAGAAACCGCCGTTTCAGGGGTGTCGGCAACCGGCGGCTTGGGACGGCCGATACGGACCGCTTCGGCCAGTTCGAGTTTGATGATGGTGTCGACCGGGTCTTCGGCCACGTCGGTCAGGGTCACGGCCACCTCTCCCCCGCGCCGCACACAGGGCAGTTCCTGGCCCGTGTTCATGCAGAGGGCCCGGAGCACGGGGGCATCCACCGGACCCACCGCCACCTCGCCGGTGGCCGGGCGGCCCGTCTTGCCATAAGGCGTCCTCAACAAGTGGAGATAAATCGCCTTGCCGTCCAGACTGACCGTGTCGTAGCCCCACTCGCCTTCGCGCAGCGGCCCCGGACGCACCTGGGTATAGGAACTCCAAAGTGGCGGGAGACCGGCCGGGTTGGCCCATGCCGCCATGGCCTCATGGGTCCGCCAGACCACGGAGTCCTCTAGCTTCACTATTCGTCCGTTTTTGTCGATTCCCGTCTTTATGGTTGGACTATGATCCATGTTTGCCACATAACCGGCGCCGATAAGCCCAATTTGCAGCCGCAGGTATTCCTGCCAGTCGGGCTCAATACCCGGCGAATACTCAAAGTCAGGGTCAGCCACCAGCCGCCATGACTCCAGGCTATGACGCTTGGGCCAGGGCAATTCAAAGGGCCACAACTCCCAAAGCTTCGGGCCCCAAGCCCCCCAGCCCTCCAGACAGGCCACATCCCAGTCGCCGTTGCTCACCGTGGGGACACCGTTAATCACAATCACTATTGACGGGTCGATGGTCTTGACCGCGCTGTACAGCGCATCGGCATAGGGACAGTCCCAACCGGCCCAATCGAGCCACAAAGCGGCGGGATGAAATCGCCGCACCGCCTCTTCCAAGACCAAAACCGCACCGTCATCACCGCCGTGGTTGTCCCCATCAAAGTTTCCAAAGTACATGCCGAAACGCATGTCAGCCTTCTCCAAACTCTCTTTATAGTTCGCAATAACATTTTTGTATTTGTTTTCGGCGTCATACAGTGATTTGTATCTGTACTTATGCTCGCCGTTGTTATAAGAGATAACCATGCCCAGACCGTAGCCCTGCCGCTTCATCAAATCGGCAAAGCGGTCAAAGTCCTCCGGCCCCATGTCCGCCATCACTTCAGGCCCATGGATGAGGGCCACCAGGCGCGCCTCCTCGTACCATTTGTTGGGACGCTCCGCAACGGTTAGTTCCATCGCTTTGCGCGCGTTTTTGTCTGCGGCGTCTTTGACCTCCACCTCAAATGAATGGGTTTCCAATTTTGCGCTGGCGGCAACCGTCCCCGCGATGCGGCCATCGGCGTGGAGTTTCAATCCCTCGGGCAGTTCCCCCCTGACCACCCGCCACTGATAGGGCGGCGTTCCGCCGCCCGCCGTCATGCGAAAATCGGCGGCCCGCAGCGCGACGTCCGGTCGGCGCAGCCAGGCGTTCTCCTCCTGTTCCCGCCGCAGAAAGTCAACCGCATCAGCGCCGACATAGGGCCATTCCCGGTAAGCGGCGGGCAAAATCCCGGTGCCGATGTCATCCATGGGGCGGGTGCCGACTTTCAGCGGTCCCGCGCCGCCTGCCGCGGAAAAGACCAGACCGGGAATCGGTCTTCCGGCGGCATCCACCAGCCCCGCCTGAAAGCCGAAACGGCCCGGCCCCGCATTGCCCACCTTGACCAGCAACCGGTTCCACCCGGCCAGCAGTGATACCCCGCTACGGGCGAAATCGCGAAAGGCGAGCGGGGTGTCCACAGAAAGCACCGGCAAGCCGTTCAGCCAAACCCGGCAGGCATTGTGCGCCCCGGCCAGCAGCACGGCCTCCCCGCCCCCGGGGCTGAACACCCAGACATGGGCATAAGCCACCCGCCCGGCGGCAGATTCGCCGCGCTTGGTCTTGTAGTAACTGAAGAGGTCCTGATAGTCGTCCAGATTGCGGGAAAAGAGCCGGTCATCAAACCAGCGCCAGGCATGCCCCGCCGCCTTGTCGCCCGGCTTGGGTGCGGCCGCAGCCTCGCCAATCCAGTCCCTGGCAAGTCCGGCGTTGTCCGCGCCGTTCTCAAAAGGCCCCAGGGTCAGCCATGTGTTGATGCATCCCGTGTCGCCCGACACCCCGGCCATCAGCACGAGGCCCATCGCCGCCAGCATACCCATCGCCATGCTCCCGCCGGCATACCCGGCCATTGCGTCCGCACCCCGTCATCATGCCATAAGCAGCCGGAAAACATCCTGTCCCTACCGCGCAGGGCCCGTCAACCGGAAAAAAAAGACCGGGGCCGCAACACGCACCGGCGTTGCGGCCCCGGAGATGGGGATTCTGTTTTACGGCAGCAGCTTCTGCATGTCAAACGCCGCGTAGGGCACGCCCCACGCCATCGTCTGGCCGATGGCATAGCTGAAGTTGATGCGCAACTGCTCGTCGCTGCAGTTGTACACCGCGTTCAACTGGTTGATTGTCGATGTCAGCGTGGGCAGTGTCACCGAGGGGCTTGCGGCCAGCGTGAGGAAGGTGGCCTCTGTGAAGTTGCCGAACAGTCCGTCGATGACCGTCTGATAGCCGGACCCAAGAATCGGGCTGGCCTGGAATGCCATGCCGGCCGTGGTGGGCGCGACTGTGTCGAAGAGGGACGAGCGGTTGTAGACCGGCTGCGCGGGCGGGCTGGGAAGGATGCGGTTGGTGCGAATCACGCAGCCGCGCCTATGGTTGCGGCCGTCGGTCAGAATGAAGTCGCTGGAGCGCTCCACGGCGGTTTTCTGAACCAGTTCCACCGCCTCATTCAGATTCAACGAGTCGTACAGAACGGTGCGGCCCAGGAACAGGCGCCCGAGGTTCGCATTGGTGATCGCGTTGTCGGACGTGTTGATCTGGTCGCTCCAGCTGATGCCGCCCAAGTTGACGCCCGTCCGGCCTATGGACAGTCCGGCAAAGGTCAGCAGGGTGTGGGGCACGCCGACCTCGGGTATGTAGACCACAATGCACGCGTAATCCTGCGGACTCTTGGTCACGCCGCCCACGGTCCAGGACAACTGGCCCGAGCCGTTCACGGTCACCGCGTGCAGCGTTTCCCCGCCCGTGGTGCGCGCGCGCCATGCGGCCGTGCCCGCGCCGGTTCCCGTGTCCTTGCCGGCGCTTGCGGCGCCGTTGCGCGAGTCGCTGTCGCGCAGGGCAACCAAATGCGCCCATTGCAGCGCCTGCAGGTCCGGCGGTGTCAGCCCCGCCCGGGTGATGCCGGCGCGGATGCCCTCCATCTCGTCCGTGATGCGCTGGTCAATCTTGCCCTCCTGGGCAATCCATTCCGCATCCAGGGTCGCCGGGTTCACGCCGTAGGCAAGAATGTAGCTGGTAATGTAATTGGGGATGAACTCGACTATCTCGGCCGCCATCAGCTCGCCGTAGTCGGTGCCCATCTGGGTTGCATCGCCGTGCAGCACGACAACCGGCGCCTTGGACTCGGGGAACGCCACCACATCGGGCCGCGCCGCGTTGGCCACATAGCCCGGGAAGTTCGGATAGAGGTTGGTGCCGTCCGAATTCTGCGGAAGCACTTTGACCTGCGTGGTGAACACCAGGTCGGGCACGGTGATGCCCAGGGACGGGTTGCTGGTGATGACGTTCGGCAGCCGGGCGGTGTTCGCATAGGTCAGCTGCACGAAGAGCCCCGTGTAGCTGCCCGCCGCGGGCACAGGCTGGGAGGCCACATACGTGTTGCTGCCGGAAGGCGTCGGCAGCAGCGTCTGCGGCTGCCATTCCGGTCCGCGCAGCGACCCGTCGGGATTGTGCAGCGAACCGTCGGGCCCGCGACTGAGGCGGAAATCACGCTTGTCGACCGCGGTGGCATAGTACATCTTCACCGACTTGGGCTTGCGGGCGGGGTCCACCGTGACTTTTATGGACCCGTCGGCCTGCACGACCCAGGAGAACTCGGGCGGCGTCTTGTCCTGCGTGACGTCCATGAACCACGCCAGCAGGGCCGCGGCCGGATTGTCCGGCGCGGTCGGGTCGATATCCTGGTCCGAGTCGATCAGCCCGTGGTCCCCGTTCGGGATGTAATTGAGGTACTTCGACCCCGGAAGGTCGTTGAAATACCACTGCGCAGAATCGGGCAGGAAGAACTGGTCGCCCGTGCCGTTGGTCAGGAACTTGGGCATGTCGAGCCGCTTGCCCCCGTTGTACCCGGCCGTGTCCTTGTAACGGTAGGGGTCAATCAGCGTCAGCAGCGACGCGGCCGCGGCCTGATCATCGGCCGACGCGCCGGGCAGCATCTTGTCGAAGATGCGCTCCTGCGCGTAGTCATAGATGGACGGCGCCCAGTAGCCGTAGGCGGCCCGGTGGTGGAGCATCTGCTTGTCCATGTTGAGCACGTCGATCACAATCGGGGCGATGCCCTTGATGCGGCAGTCGGTGATGCCCGTCATCCAGGTGGTCCAGCCGCGCTTGGACGCGCCGGCCACCACGAAGTCCGTGATGGGCTCGTTCAGGCCCACGTCCGGATTGGACGCAATCGCCTGCACGGTGTCCATGGCCTTCACGGCCGACTTGGCCATGGCAAAGAGCAGCGGCCACGTCGTGTCGGGAGTGCCCGCCTGGAAACTCTCCAGGTACTTGTTGTACGAGTAGGCGATGATCGCGTCCTCGCTGCGGCTGCGCAGGATCAGGCGCTCCTCCTCGGTTGTGCCCGGCGTCACCTCGTCATTGAAGACAATGGGCTCGCTCGGAACGGTTTTCAGCAGCGCGATGGGCGAACCGGAGAGCGTGGCCAGCAGCGAGATGTAGCTGTCCACGGTAGTGGGAATCTGGCTAAAGTCCGGATGGCTGCCGCCGTCCACAAAGATCATGGCCGTGTCGGTCAGGCGCTCCACCGGGTTGACCAGCGTGAGGTAATGTTTCCACAGGCCGCCCGCAGGACTGTAAATCTCATCCGCTTTCCACACCTGCGAGGTCAGCTGGATGATGTACGCGTCGGCAATCTTCACCGGCGTGCCTTCATAGTTGACCGGGAAGGTGTTCACCAGCTTGTACTCGTAGGCGCCGTCGTCGGTGCGCACATACTCGTCCAACGGCGTGCCGACTATCACCGGCAGGGGGCTGTCCAGCGTGAAGCTGCGCACGCCGTCCGCCGGGTCCAGCCCGGCCGCGGTCACGGTCAGCGTCACCTGGAAATCACCGATCGACGTGTAGGTGTGCGTCACGTCCACGGGCGCGGCGCCGGTCTGGACCACCACCGGTGAACCGTCGCCGAAGTTCCATTTCCATTCGCTGATCGGCCGGGTGGGGCTGCTGTAGGAACTGACGGAGAAATTCACCGGCATGCCCGTGATCGGGCATGAGGTGCCGCTCTTGATGGTTGCGGCCGGCGGCGTGGGCGCGGTGATGGTGATGTAGCCCGCCTTCTCCTTTGAGACCGAAAGGTCGCCGTCCGCGGGAAGCGAGGCGCTGTGCCTGTAGAGCAGGGTCAGCTTGACCGTGTAGGAGCCCTGCGCCGCGTACTTGTGGGTGGGCCGGCGCTCCACGCTCGTGGTGCCGTCGCCAAAACTCCACCGGTAGCCCGTGATCGGCCGCGCGTCACTGGCCTGCGGCGGCACCGTATAAACGATGCTGTCGCTGGTGATGCCCGTGGTGCGTGAGGCGCTGAAATCGGGATTGGGCGCCTTGTCCACCGCGACAGGCTTGTTGATTTTCACCGCGCGCGTCGCGGTGCTGACGGTCAGCGAAACGTTGTAAACCCGCGGCCTGGTGAAGGTGAACGTGGCGGTCGGACCAACCTTGATATCGCCGGTGGTGGCCGGATTGCCGTCAAAATCCCACTCGTACCGGGTGATGGGCTCCGTGCCGGCAACCGTGGGGGCGCTGTTGAAATCGGTCTTTTCCCCGGTCAGCGCCAGCTTCGGCGTCCAGACGAAGTCTGGCACGGGCGGCTGAATCACGATGATGAAGCCTTGCTTCACCTTCGTGTCCTCGTTGTTCGTCGGATCCTGGCTGCGCACCGTCAGCGAGACCGTGTAGGTGCCGGCCTTCGCGTAGGCGTGCAAGGGATTCTGCTCGGTGCTGGAAGCCTTGTCGCCAAAGTCCCATGCCCAGGAAACAATGGTGTTGGAGCCGGGCTGCGAACGGTCCGTGAAGAGCGCGGACTGGCCCACCGAGGGCGAGGCGTTGTCAACGGAGAAGTCCGCCGTGGGCGGCTTGTAATCCACCACAATCGGAATGGTCTTGGAGCTGACCCCTTCCTGGGTGAACACGGTCAGTTTGACGTTGTACGTGCCCACCTTTGCATAGGTGTGGACGGGATTCTGGTCGTTCACTATGACCAGGTCGTCAAACTCCCACACCCAGTTGGTGACCGGCGACGTGCCCGGGTCGGAAAGGTCGGTAAACCGGATCGGGGTGTCCACAAAAGGCTTCACATCGGAAATGGCAAAGTTGGCCGTCGGCCCGATTTTCTGGCGGACGTTGATGTAGTTCGCCTTGGTCTTCGCAACCTCGTCAAACGCGGTGGTGACCGTCAGTGTGACGCTGTACAGGCCCGGCTTGTTGTACTGGTGGTAGGGATTGCGCTCGGCGCTCATGACGCCGTCGCCAAACGCCCATTGCCAGCCCGTAATCGGCGTCGCCGTGGAGGAGGACAGGTCGGTGAAGGCCACCACGCCGTTGAACGGGATGTTGGTGGTCGAGGCGCTGAAGTCCACCGCCACCTCGGGCATGTTCACCTTCACATAGCCGGCCCGTTTAAGGGTCTCCTCCTCGCCGCCCGCCTTGACCGTCAGCGACACGTCAAAGGTGCCTGGGGCAAGGTACAAATGGGTCGGGTTCTGGTCGGTGCTCGTCGTGCCGTCGCCAAAATCCCAAAGCCATGAGTTGACCGGGCCGGCGCTGGCCGCGGCCACGCTCAAATCGCGAAACACAATCGGCCGCCCCAAACCCACCGAACGCTCGTCAGCGACGAAATCGGACTGGATGCGGTCATCGGCAATGACATCCACCTCCAGTTGCGAGGACGGTCCCGCGCTCAGGTACAGCTTGGCCTTGTTCGTTCCCAGCGTCAGCAGGTCCCGGCGAATGGACACGGGGATGCGCGCCGAAAACATGCCGCTGCTCACCATGCAGCCGGCGGCGGCGCTCAGACACTCCTCCGGAACCACCCAGTCCGCACTCGACGAAACGACCAGCGGATTGGTCGGCGTCGTGCTGACATTGCTGCTCACCTGGAGCGTCATGTGCGTCTTCGCCGCGCCGAAGTCAAGCGACTCCGACGAGGGGATGAGGCCTATGCCCACATTCCCCGGAAAACAGCCTGAGAGCAGCGACACCGCAACCGCAGTGAGCACAAGCGCGACAATGGACCTATGACGGTGCATTCGGTAGACTCCTTCATCCCAACCCAGTTCAGCCGGTATGTATAGACCCTATATGGACATGGGTTTCCACTCGACTAAAATACTGTCACTAGCATAATGCCAGTTTCCGGCCCCGGTGTCAACAATCTACTTTGCGGTGTCTGCTTTGCCCCCGTCCACTTCGGGGCTCAACCGCCGGATAAGGAGTACCCGTCTTGGGATGCCCTTGTAACCGGGGGGCCTGGTCCTTGCTGATGCTCCCTTTCTGCAAGGCTTTGACCGAATGAGGGCAAGGGACCGCAAATCTGGGTGTGGTCGCTCCCCCTTTGTATTTACCCCAACAGGGCTGTGGAGCAAAAGCCCGGGGTTGGCTGAAGTTACGCGACAGCGTGACAAGGCCTACCCCGGGTAAGCGGTTGCTCCATGCCCCTTGGGGTAAAAACCCAGAAAGGGTGCCTATGGGCCCGGTCGGGCGGCAAAAAGAGAGGCACGAACCGGAACACAGACCAATGATTGGAACCCCGACTCTAACAGACATCCCTTCCAGCCTCCCCGCGTTTCAGTCTTGGGTCCTTCCGGTGGTGTTGCGCCCAGGTGAAAAGACGTGCGCTTCAAGACCCTTTTGTGCAGCAGAATATCACCGCCCCGTCAGGCACCTGAATCGTCGCGCGTCCCGCAACACCCACCAGGTCGTCCGGCGTGACCGTCTCCACAAGAAAACCCTCAAGCCGGCGCGCAAAATCGTGGGTGGAGTAATCTCGCACGTGATAACAGAACATGGGGTCCGGATAACCCCACTCGTGCGTCTCCGGACCCAGATGGCCCGGCACCATGATTACGGCAACACCGCCGGGCTTCAAAACTCGGCGAATCTCCGCCAGCGCCTGGCGGTCCTCCTGCACGTGTTCCAGCACGTGAATGCAGAACACCGCATCAAAGGTGTTATCCCCAACGCCCATTTCCCGTATGTCCGACGCAAAACGGGGCCCGGAAAACGAAACCAGCGCGCCCGACTGCAAGTCCGTCGCTACGGTTGAGATGGATGGGTGGGAGTCCAACAGGCCTTGGGTGTGTTTCTCAGGGGCAAAATGCAGCAACAGGCAACGGTCCTTTTGCGTGAAGGAGGGAAGCCTGAGCGTCAGGAAAAGGTGAAGCACCCGGTGGCGGTCGTGTGCCCCGCATTGGGGGCATTCGATCTGCCTGAAAATGTGCTGTCCGCCGTCAAAGGCCTTGTATGCATATCCCTGCCAGCCACAGCAGGGACACTTCACCCTGGACTGACCCGGCATACTGTTCCGCACCCGGATATGAAAGTTGATGCCGTGCGCACAGACACAGGTCCATGCGGCCCGCCACCCGTAGAGCCTGCCGCGCTTCACCGTCTCGCGCACCGCGCGGACGCTTCCGCCCGTCAGGATTGACCACCACTTCAGCATTTCGTACTCCTGCCACAGGCTTCAAATACGGCCGCCGTCAGCGCGCAGCCGCGTCGTGCACGACGGCATCCAGGCGGATGAGCATTGGTTCCAGCGGCACCAGCACGCGCGGGAAGGAGACTTCCCGGCCCTGGATGAGGTCGCGGCCGGCGCTCATGCCGCCCGACAACTGGCACGAAACGGGGGTGGGACGCAGGTTTACGACATAGAGATAGGACACACCGTCGATCACGGCGTACCGGGTGTGCACCCCTTCCAGCGGATACCCGAAGGTGTTGGTGGGCCGGGCGATGGGCGGCAGCACGGCCCGGACGACGGTGGTGTCCATGGTGTGCAGGTACTCGGTGGGCATGTTCATGCCCTCCACAAAGACCGTCTTGGCCGTGGTGCGAATGACATCGGCGCGTGATTTGCCCCGCTCATTGTAGGGAATGGGCGTGCCCACCCGGGCCACGGCCCCGCCGCCGGCGACAAATTCGTCAATCTTCTTGAACGCGGCGTCGGTGGCCGCGGGCGTTTCAGGCATGATCAGCACCTTGGACTTGTCCAGCGCGCCGTTGGCGATGTCCCGCTCGGTGACAAAGCGCACGTTGTATCCCGAGAAGGAACTGCCCTCAAAGGCGTAGTACGCAGACTGCAGATGGGGCTCGCCGTTGTCCATGATTTTGGAGGACCCGCTAAAGAACACCTGCACGTCCGCGGGCGCCTCGGCAAAGGCCCGCACGATCCCCGCGAGGCGGCGCGCGTCGAGCGCCGTCACCACCAGCGCCTCCAGCGCCTCGGGCCGCGCGTACACAGGCGAGTCGGGCGCAATGGCCAGCCCGGACGCGCCGGAAATCAGCGCCTCCCAAAGCAGGGTCCGCACGGTGCCATAACAGCGCTGCAGGTCCAGGTTTTCGGCGGGATTGATGCCCGCGCTGAGATTGAGCACCGGTTTCTGCGGGGAATAGGACCTTTGCAGGGCGTAATGGATCACCGCGCGGGGGTACTCTATCGCATAGGGGGGCTTGGCCGCCGAACCGGCGGACACTGCGCAGGCATTGACATCCATCAGCCGCGCGGCCAGTTCGCGGTCCGGGGCGTACTTGGTCTCCCCCTTTTCAAAGGCCGTGTCGGGCAGGGTAACCATGATGGAAAGGCCCGGACACGCGGGGCCGGCCGCGGCCCGCAGGCCGGAGAGCGCCTCATCGACCAACTGCGTGTGGAAACTCTGCCAGTCGAACTGGTAGGCGCGCTGGTTCTGATAGGCGTGGGGCGGATTATCGCCCCAAATCGTTATTTCATCATAGTCCGCCATATGGGCGCGCCAGATTTGGTTCAGGTCCTGGCGGTCGGGATATTGCGCGCGCATCCGGCTGATAAACTGCTCGCGAACCGGTTCCCCGTCAAATTTGAATGCCGGGGTCTCGGCCAGACTGATGCCCATGACCGATTCCCGGCCGGCAACCGCATCGCCCACAGCCTTCACATGCCTTTCCAGCGCGGCGCGCAGCGCCGGATGGGAAAGCGGCACGAATCCAGGCGCCTGAATGTCCGCCACCTGCCCCTGAATTGCATGCCCCAGCGCGACCTGGGAAAGCTGCACCACCACGGCCACCCCCTTTGCCGCCGCCACATCAAGGATGGGGTCAAGAACGGCGCGCATGACGGCGTCATCAAACGGCGCGGCGGTGACCGTCTCCGCATCATCCAGCGGGAGCACGGCGAAGTTCATGCCCAGGGAGGCCATGCGGGCCAGACGCCCCGGCGCATCCGCTTTGGTCAGGTCCAGCACGCAACCCAGCAGCGTGACCGGCGCGCCGTCCGCCGTGAGGCTGGCTCCCTGGACCGACACCCGCCCGGACATTCTGGCCAGAGGCGGCATCATTTCGGGGGAGGACTTCGAAAACACGAGCCCGGCATTGAGGGTCTGCATCGCCTGATGCACATAGGCCAGACCGCGGTACGCCTCGGCCCATTTTGCCTCCGAAAGATTGGCGCGGACCGCGGCAAGCACTTCTCCCGCCAGGGCAAGCCGAACACGCAGATAGGGACAACCGTCCGGTGTCTCCGCCAATGCGTCCACCCGCGCGGCCGTCTCCGTCAATTGCCCCTCAAACCTGGCGACCGCCGCGTCCATCGCCGCTGAACTCACCCGTTCCAGGGGAGTGGTGCAGGTCACCGGGGGCATTTGGGAGCCGTAGTAGACCGAGAGCACCGCCTTGTAGGCGCCCGGAGGGGAGGCCATCGGATCCCATTCGAAACTGCATTTGTTCTCCCCGCTCTTCAAATTGTAGGTGGCAAGCATTTCATGGACGGCGCTTCCACCCTCGTCCAGAATGCGGAAAACCGCGTTCGCATTCTCAAAACCCATGTCACAGTTCACCTGATAGACAAACTGCAGCGGGGAAGTCACCGGGTGCACCGGTTCCACGGCCAGTTCCAGCGCCACCTGGTCGCCTTGCACATACGTGGATGGATGGGTCCAGAGCACCTCATAGGGTTCTGCCGCGGCAGAACCGCTGATACCGGTGAAAAGTCCGGCCATGCCCCCCAAGAGCATGAGGAACATGACTGCCGAAGTCGTGCGGACGCTCGAAAAGCAGACCATTTCCAAAGTTCCTTTCAGTATAGACCCAATACGGCGTGTGCATTGCCATTGTATAAACCTGTCCCCATGCGGGTCAATGTTTCATAACGAAACCTGCGCAATTTCTGTTGACGCGCCGGGTTGGTCCGCCCGAAATCCTGAATGGATGGCCGCGCAGGGTTGTTAAACTAGTGATGGAACGCCGCCCCGTCAGTAAGAAGGTAGACCCATGACTGAGAATGTAGAGCGGGAATTGTTGCGCCTTACCCCACTCTATTTGGTAGATTGTGCGAAGAGAACCTGATATATGGTGTTTCTGGCGGGGTACGGTTTGGATATTTCTTGAAACCTTTTGGCCGTTGCCGGTATTGATCATTGGGTCTTATTGTGCGATTCTGGCGCGGAAATAGGATGTAAGCTTTTGTCAATCAGTGGTTTAGCGTTGGAATTGCCGCCCCGGCGGTGGGAGACTTGCGTGTTTTCTGCCGAGGACGAGCATAGCGTAGAACAACCATCCGGTCCCGTGAGAGGCCGTGAACGGGGAATACACCGCATGCATCCGCCCAAACGGACACGCCAATCGGCGCCCCGGAGAGACTAGAAGACCATGGCCCCTGGATCTGATGCCAGAAGGACTGTGGCAGTTCTGTTCTGTGGCGTTGCGCTTGCCTGCGCGGCTGTGGCAGAATCGTACGCGATCCCAGCGGACAAGTTGGACGACCAGAAAGTCTTCTGGGGAAACCCGGCCAAATTTGAAAAGCCCGCCTCTGTGGACTACAAGGCTATTGTCACGGCGACAAGCGAGTACAAGTCCATCAAGCAGAACAAGATAGAGGCCGGTTCGGCCAAGTACTGGATATTGATCAGCCAGGCGAGCGAAAAGGCCGTCAAGGCCATCGCTGCGGTCGGCAAGGAAAGCCAGTATGATCTAATCGTCGCCAAGGGCTATCTGGAAAGTGTGGGCCTGACCGTGCAGCCCACAGACGCCACCAATGCCGTGCTGGAACGGCTTCAAAAAGGAACGTAGAACCAACATGGGTTTCTGCGGAAAGTTGCGCAGAAAACGGAGTGTGTCTTGAACATTCGGGCATTCGCGGCTGTGGGATTCTGTCTGGTGTCCGCCCTGTCGGTGGCCGGGTGCGCGGGCACTTCCATGGGCGCCGACCAATTTTCCTCACCCATGGGCCGCGGTCCGGTGTCAGAAACCCGCGCCACGGACAACTACGCCGCCTCCAAGCAGCTTGCCGAAGCCAGGCGCATGGTCAAGGGGGGCGAATATTCGCTGGTTATCCCGCGACTGCAGCAGTTGACCATGCAGTTTCCCGGCGATGCGGCGGCGGTCGAGGCCCGGTATTATCTCGGGCTTTCTTACTACAACATCGGCGGCTATGCCGAGGCGCTTGAGAATTTTCGGGAATACGCCGAATTGGCCCCGCAGGGCGAAAACCTTGCCGCGGCCAAGGATTACATAAAGCGCATGACCGACAACGCGCCGTCCACGCCCACCGAGATGGACCAGAAGATTCGCGATGCCAAGGCCCGCGAGGCGGCCAATCCGGAAGACGCGGCGGTAAAGATGGAGTTGGCCAACCTGTACTGGGACGCGGCCAGATACGCCGAAGCGGGCACGGTTTACGAGGCGCTGCTGGCCAAATGGCCCAACCTGATGAACGACACCGTGGTGCGCACGCGGGTGGCCCCGGAAAAGGACGGCACGCTGACGGTGCTCAGCCCGCAGGAGGCGGAGCGCCGCTACCGCGAGCAGGAACCGCTGCAAATATTCAATGTGTCTTCATTCCGCAGCGGACGCTTTGAGGACTGGAACGCCACCGCCCGCGAAAAGTACTACAATGTCGCCGGCCAGGCGGTGAACCGGAGCGAGGGTCCGCTGGAGGATGCGCGCATCACGGTGACCATTTACGGCATGGGCCAGATGGTTTATGACACCCAGACGGTGTCCCTGGGAACCCTTCAGCCCGGTGAAACCCGCGCGTTCAGCGTGCAATTCTCAAGGTTCGACAACATTTTCAATGTGACGCGCCATGAATGCGTGGGAACCTTTCGCCGTTGATGCGGAATAATTGAAAGGAATGATGAAAGCAAAGAGAAAAACATTTCTGGTGCTCGGCGGGGTGCTGCTGTTCAGCGCGGCATTTGCCGCACGCGCGCAGGAGCCCAAACAGGTCAATGTCGCCGTGAAAATTATCGAGTTCCAGAGCACGGAAGATCTGGAAACGGGGTTCAGCGCCTATTTTAAGAACCGGCTCGACCCGCGTCCCTACGGTCGCGTGGTTGCGGGGCAGGAAAGCGCCGTGGACTCCCTGGCCCTCACCTTCCCCTCCCCGACCACTTCGGGTTTGACCGTCTTCCTGGACAATCTCACCAACAATTGGGCCGATGTGGAACTGGTGCTCCAGGCAATGGTGGACCAGGGAAAAGCCTTCATTCTGTCCCAGCCCAAGGTGATGGTTCCGGTTGGCGCGGCGGTGCCGGCCATCATCAAGACCTCGCAGGACGTGCCCTACGAGAACACCATTGTCATCGGGGCCTCCGCGGTGCAAACCACCGCCTTTAAGATGACCGGCGTGATCCTGACCGTCAGCGCCCTTGAAGTGGTGGACGATGACGCGAATCCCACGACCACCGACGACATTTACGTCAAACTGAAACTGACGGCCGAGATTAGCGAGGAAGGCCAGCGCATCGCCGTGGCCCTGGACCAGCGCACCGGGTCCGGGGGTATTTTGAACGCGGTCTCCACGTCCATCAGTGTGCCTGAGTTCGTGTCGCGCAGCGTCGACACCACCGTGTGGGTGCGCAACGGACAGGTGCTGCTGCTCGGCGGCCTGTACCGCAACAACAAGACCACTGTCCTCTCCACCATGCCCTGGCTGCCCCAGACAGAGGGTGTGGTGAACAATCTGATCAGCCGCGTGCTGCCCTTTGCGGCCAATCCCCAGGTTCCCCTTTCCGCTTCCGTGGGCTACAACAACAAAGGCTTTACCCGCCGCGAACTCGTGTTCATGATCAAGGCGGACCTGTGGCGCAAGTCCTTTACCGTGGCCGATGAATTCGGCTTCGCCGCGGACCAGGTTGAAGGCAAAGACGGGGAAAAGACTCCCGAAGATGCCGCCAAGTCCAAGACGCCCGCCGATGTCATCACCGGCGTGCTTGGGGGCAATGGCGGCATTGCCCAGGGCTTGGCCGGAAGCATCGGGGCCCGGCCCGGCAATGCCATCTCCGGAGGCAAATCCAAATGAACGCCTCCAAGTCACTGGTCTTCTTGCTGGTCGGCATGGCAATGCTCTTGCCGTTTATGGCGACAGCCCAAGCGCCTGCCCCGGCGCCGGCAGCAGCACCCGCTGCAGCACCCGCTGCAGCACCCGCTGCGCCCGCGCCCGCGCCTGCTCCAGCCCCGGCACCCGCACCGGCTCCCGCACCTGTTGATCCAAACGCCCCCCCGCCCCCCCCGCCCCCCCCGCCCCCTCCGCCCCCGCTCACGGACATACGCCAGGTGCAGGTGAAGGTGTGGATCAGCGAGACCAATGAGCGTGGCATCCGCGAAATCGGCGCTAATCTGAAATACACACGTTTTGTGCGGGGCGACGAAACCAACGGCTCCGTGCAGCAGGTGAACTCGAGGCTGTTGCCCAACAACCGTTTCGGAACCTCGACACTGCCCTATCCGGACAAGGACCTGTTCGGGCCGCCGCTGCGTCCGGACTTGGACAACAATCTCAACAACGGACTGCAGGACTACGCCGGCGTGGGGATGAATTTCACCATCCTGAACACGAGCGACGGCACCATCAACGGCACACTGGCGGCCATTGAGCGCCGCTCCGACGCGGACCTGATTTCCAAGCCCGAACTGCTGGTGGCCAACGGACTGCCGGCGCTCATCAAGGCCGGCGGCCAGGTTCCCTTCCAGGACGCCAAGGTGGTGCCGCCCTATCCGGCGCAGCTGCAGGTGGCCTGGAAGGACGTGGGTGTCAACATGAACATGACGCCATCCATTCTGCCCAACAACATGGTGCAGCTCACCCTGACGGAACTGCAGGTCTCCGATGTGAACCGCATCGAAAACGTGAACGGCGTCGACCTGCCCACCATTTCCGTCCGCTCGCAGACGGGCGTGGTCATGGTGCCCGACGGGACGACCCTGGTGATTGGCGGGCTGACCAGCCGCGTCGTGCGCGGCAACGAGCAGCGCGTGCCCATTCTGGGCAAGATTCCGCTGCTGGGCATCCCCTTCCGCTACCGAAAATCGGACGCGGAAACGCGCAGTCTGCTGGTCTTTGTCTCCCCCACCATCGTGGACCTGCGCGCCCCGACGGACGCCGCCAAGAACGCGCTCGACTTCTGGAAGGAGCACGGCGCGGAATGGAGCAACGCCAACCAGATTAAGAGCGAAGTGGATGCGATGCAGTCCGGATTGTAGCCGGCTCGGACACTCAGTTTGACCCGGCGCGGACCGACCGTGCCGGGTTTATTCTTGTGGCGCAACGCCCCCTGGATTGAAATGGCAGGCATAGACCAAATACGTCAGGACATTCTCTTCCTTGCGGGACGGCTGTCCCACCGCTGCGCGCAGAGCGAGGAGGAACTGGAGGCGGCGCGCTACATTGAGGGCCGGTTCAAGGAGCGCTTTGCCTCGGTGGACCTTGAGTCCTTTGCGGCCGTGGACAACCAAAACATCGTGGTGGCGTCCTATCTGGCCGAATTCCTGGTCGTTGCGCTGCTCGCAACCTGGTGGCCCTTCGCCGCGTTCTTCTACGGCGCGGTCATATTCATCGCCTACGCCGCCGAATACATGGGCTATCCCGTGTTCTCGCGGCTGCTGCCCCATTTCGAGTCGGCCAACGTCGTCGCGCGCCATTACGCCGAACGGCCCGCCGGCCTGCTCGTCATCACCGCGCACTACGAC
Organism: Candidatus Hydrogenedentota bacterium; assembly: GCA_903902895.1. Taxonomy (GTDB): domain Bacteria; phylum Hydrogenedentota; class Hydrogenedentia; order Hydrogenedentales; family CAITNO01; genus CAITNO01. The sequence continues at coordinate 23,112 of CAIUWO010000485.1, forward strand.
AGCGGCACCGCCAGCCCACTCACCAGCCCCGATGTGGCGCCGCGCATGCGCGCGGTCCAGGTGGCCATCGTCCTGTGCATGCTCTTCGTCGTCGCCACCTGCGCCGCCGACGGCATGGCCGCATGGGTGGGCGGTGTCATCCCCGCCCTTGCGGGACTGCGCTGGGCGGCCGTGGCCGTGCTCCTTTCCGCGGCGGCGGCGCATTTCTACGGCGCAAGCCAAAACACCGACGTGCGCGGCGCCATTACCAACGCGTCCGGCGTCGCGGCGCTGCTCCAAATCGCGGAAAAAGTCTGCGACGACCCGCCCGGGCGACTCGACGTGTGGCTGGCCGCCACCGGCGCCCACGAACGCTGGATGGCCGGCATGCGCGAACTCGTCTCCGGCATCAAGGGCGGCCGCCCATTCGTGCGGTTCATCAACATCGAATCCGTCGGCGCGGGAAAACTGTGCTACACCACCTCCGAAGGCGAACTCGTTGCCGCCGCCTGCGGCGCCGACCTGGTCGAGGCGGCGCAGGCCGAGGCGGCGCAACACGGCTTTGCCGCCGCAAAACTCCGCCGCATCGACTCCGCCGCCCACATCCCCCTCGCCCGCGGCTACGGCGCCATCAGCCTCATGGGCCTCGAACCCAACGGCATCCCCCGCCACTGGAACTGGACCTCCGACAGCATCTCCGAGGTCAACGAACACGCCATCGCGCAAACCGCCGATTTCGCCCACGCCATCGTCAAGAGGCTTGGGGCCAAGGAAACGCTCTGAACTGGACCTGCCTTTCCTGTCTTTCCCGTGAGAATCGTCAGCTTCGTGATCAGAAGAGATTGCCGTAAATACTTTCCCGCAAGGCGGGTTCTTTGAGCAGCATGGAGTGCAGGAAGGCCCAGCAATAGACCAGGTGGCCTTCGTATCCCGCGGGATTGCCGTCCCAGTCAAAGACTTCGGCCCCCTGGCCCATATGGTCCACAAAACCGTTTTGGAAGCCGCCGCCGTTTTTGAAAACGCCATCGCGCTGCCGTTTGAGCATGGCGTCCAGAATGCTGTCCGCTTCGGCAGTCATTCCAACGGTGTACATCGCGTTAAGCAGGTAGGAGGTGTTGCTCACGCAGCAGCCGCCGTTGAGAAACTGCTTGAAGTCGAAATACACCTCCATCTCCTCGCGGGGAATTGGGCGAAGACATATGGGCGTGCCCAGGTCGAAACGGGTGAACCCGGTTTCCTTCAGCGCATGCCAATACCGCTCCAGCATTTCTTTGCCCTTGGCCTTTTCTATCAGTCCATAGCTGATGGCGTAGCTGGTCGCGGCATCGGACCAGATGTCATGGAGCACCCCGTCCCTGCTTCTCCAAAAGCCCAGCCATCCCGTTTCTGCGTTATAGAATACGGGCAAGAAAGCGGCCTTCAGTTTGTCGGCCTTCTCCCGGTATGTCCGTTCCTGTTCCGTTCTTCCCAATCGGCCTTCGAGTTCGGCCAGCCCCCGCCATGCACGGTAGGCCATGATGTTTACGTAGGCGTTCTTGTGGCCGCTGTTGTAACAGTCCCAGGCACAGTCCGGGTCGCGCGGCGGCCGCGAGCCGTTGTTCCCGCTCTGCTTCGATTCAATCAACCCATCCCCGTCGGTGTCGTGCCGCTCCAAGTATGCCGAGACGAACTCCAGATCCTTGATGCGCCCCTTGAGCCATTCCGTATCGCCCGATGCCTTCACATAGCCCCACGCGCCAATCAGCACGGAAGGGTTGGCGTCCATCACGTTCTGCATGTTGGCTGTGTCAAAATCCCGCCCGCCCGAGTCTTCCTTTCCGGGGGTGCCCAGGGCCGTGTAGGCGATAAGTCCGTCCCCGTTGGTCTTGTGGTCGATCCAGTACTCCACCGTGCGGCGCAGGATGGGCGGCATGGACACGCCGGGCGCCAACTCGGGCACCAAAAGGGTTGCGTCCACCAGCATGTACAGAACACTGCTCACCGGGTCGCTGAGCACGTTGTTGGCCCACGTGCCAATCACGTCTTTGCTGCCCCCCGATGCACCGCAACTCAATTGGACCATGTTGAACCATCCCCGCCGCGCGGCCTTCCACTGCTGTTCATTGGTAAATCCGGCAGGCTTGGGCAGCAGGATCGGGGTAAATTCCAGGCTGGTGTCCATGCCCTGCGCCAAGACCGGAAACTCCAGCGTAACCGTGACCCACTTCTCGGAGCGGCTCCCGTCAATCTTGCCGGTAAGCGCCGGTTGTCCCGTTTGCGTCACAAGCATTTGCCCAAGGTCGGGCGCACTCAGAATTGCAGGCAGCGCGAACTTGCCGTCGGCGGTCCAGTTGTCGGCAATGACGCAGGTGACTGCCGTTGTCGGCTCGAAGGGAAATACCAATTCCAGTCTGTCCACGTTCTGCGCGATGTCTCCGTTGGAGGTCACCCGCATGCGCAGCCTGTCCGTTTGGACGCCAATCTCCCAGGCTATCTGCTTGTTGTCTGAAAGCGAAAGACCGTACCGAACTGTTTCCGGGTTCGGTGTCTCCGCATGGGCGGGCACATTCACGGCACGGCCGCCATGGAACAGGCGCAATTCGACCGGTGCCTTCAGCAGGTTGACCTTCGCGCGGTTGCCCCCTTCCGTGTCCCAACCAAGCCGCGTTATGCGCGCGGAGCTGCGCTCCGCCTCGAGATTCAACTGCAACGACGGCGAGGCACATGACAGCGGGATAGATTGGGTTGCCGTCTTATTGGCGTCCTCGGCAGCGGCAAGCGCGAAGCCCGAAGCCAGCACGAAGCACACCATGATGCTTAACACGAAGGTCCTGTTCATCCTCATCTCCTGTCGGACGGGTGGCGGCCGCCAGGTATTTGGCGGCCCATGACACAACGCGGGCTAACGGTTTCGGTCATACGGTTTCAAGAATATGACCACACCAGTCAGTGATTCTTCATGGCATCGCACCTGCACATGAACCTTTTCCGGGAGTTCGCCGTTCCAGGCACTCTCCATTGTCATACCCCCCCCCTTTCAAGTCAACCTTGGCGGGATATTAAAGAATTGGCTCGCTTTCCCCCGCGTGTGCAAAAAGGTATCATGACCGCACTGCAGCAGGAGAGATGCTATGAACGATCGGTTGCGAATTTTCATTTTGGGCTGTCTTGTTGTCCTATTGGCCTTCTCTGCGCCGGCCGCGCCGGACCTGCGCGTGGGCGCGTCGTTTCCCGCGTTCGACCATCTGTACGCCTTCAACCAGCAGGCGGAAACGGCTGCGGCCTGCGGCGTGACGGTCATCTATGCCACCGGGCTGGGCAGTGACGGCTACCTGGGCATCCCCGCGCCGGAGGCATGGGCCGCCCATCTCAAGGACAGCCGCGCCTATAACGCAAAGGCCAGGGAATCGGGAGTGCCGACGGTGCTCGGCTATCTCTGCGCAACGTCGATTGTCGGGCTGGACAAGTTTGCGGCGAACTGGACGCCGGAGATGAAGGCTGAATTCCGCACGACGCCGGACACCTGGCTTCAGCAGGACAGCGACGGAAACCCGCTTCCCTCCTGGTATGGCGGCGAGTACCGCCCGGCCTGCATGAACAACCCCGACTGGCGCGCCTATGAGAAATTCATGGTGCGCGCGCAGATTGAAACGGGCCACGACGGCATCTTTTTCGACAATCCCACGGTCCACGAAAAGGGCTGCTACTGCCCCCATTGCATGAAAGCCTTTGCCGCGTTCTTGGGCGCGGACGGCACCACCGTTCCCGATCTTTCCGTGGAAGCGCTGCGCAAACTCGCCACGGAGCGCGCCAACGACTTCAAGCGCTTCCGCTGCACCCTTGGCCGCGATTTCATCGCCGAGATGCGCGCCTATGCGCGGACTATCAATGCCGAGGCCGTGATCACGGCCAACAACAGCCTGAACCAGTCCAACGTCCTCTTTTCCCAGTGCCATATCTACGGCTACAGCATTCCCGAAATGAGCAAGACCGAGGACTTTGTGGTGATTGAGGACATGGGCGCGCAGCCGCGCTGGATGCCCGACGGCAAGACGGCCGAATGCGGCCCCACCTACGCCCAACTGCACGCGGTGATCCACGGCAAGCCGCTGGTCGCAGTGACCGTGTCGGACAACGACTACCACACGCCCCCCAGCCTCGTGCGGCTGGCGATGGCCGAGGCCGCAGCGCACAAGGCCGTCTACATGCTGTGGCCCACCTGGCCGGAGGAGCAACGCCCGCGCATGATCGCCAACCTGCGTCCCTGCGCCGACTGGCTCCGCGCGCACACCGACTTCCTCAACGCCAGCCAGCCCCGGCGTGATGTGCTGCTCTTCCTTCCTTTCCGCCAGTGGGTCACGAACAAGAGTTGTACCATCTCCGAACTGGCCGCCGAACTCAGCGCCGCCAACGTGCAGTACGAGGTGGCCGATGAGGACGCCTTCATCGCGAAGCTGGGACAGTCGCGTGTGGCATTGGTGGAAAGCGCAAAGGTGCTGAACGCCGCCGAGCAGGACGCCGTCAAGGCCTTCCAGGCCAAAGGCGGCA
>CAIUWO010000486.1 GCA_903902895.1 Candidatus Hydrogenedentota bacterium
GAGCAGGCCCAGGTTCTTTTCCATGCTTGGCCAGAACCCGTCGGTGGACCAGCGGTAGGCCTGGGCGCCGCGGTACTCGTTGAGCCAGGCGCGCTGGGGTTCGCCGGCTTGCGAGAAGAGCACGTTCTTGTACGTGAAGCCATCCGCATCGGGATAGAGGTCGATGTAGTTGTCGTGCGGCGCGAATATCGCCCCGGCCTCGCGGCAGGTGTCGGCCAGTTCTTTGAACTCCGCCTCGGTGCCGTATTCAGGGTTGGGCGGGAAGATCTCCGGCAGACGGTAGTCATAGCCCCAGCGCTGCCAGTTGTGCCAGACCACCACGCATAACTCACCGTTCACATACTTGAACGTGTCCTTGAGCGCCTTGGCGGTCTCGGCGTAACGGCCTCCCCACAGGTCAAGGACCATCTTGCCACGCAGTTTCTCCACACCCGGCGCAGCCTTGCGCGTGTCGATCTTTTCGGCATAGTTGCCGACGCCGTCCCACACGTTGGCGCAGGGGATGAGCGACATGACCTGTTCGCCGTTGGCGTGCAGTGTGTAGCTCTTGCGGCCATGGTTGAACTCGAGCCGCGAGGGCGGCACGTTCACGCTCTGCACGAGCGAGATACCGTTGCCAAAATCGAAGCCTACATAGGCCGTGGCCAGTTGGTGGCTGTCGTAGGGCAGGTTGAAATCCTGCGGCTCGCGCAGCACGTTGCCCACGCCGGCGTAAACATCGCGGGGCATGGTCTCGGTCGCGCCCAGCGCGACATCCTCGATGTGCACGTCGAACCACGGCCGCGGCGCGGGCGTGTTCTCCAGCCGAACCTGCGCCTGCACGCCCGCGTTGTCGGGCGCCATGCGCCATTCGATGACGAGGTCGTAGGCGTTCTCGCCGTGGCGCATCTTATGGCGATAGCGGAGGCCCTTGTCGCAGGGTTCAACGGCCGCCTGAAGCAGTTCGGTCGGTCCCGCCGCATCGCCCAGGTCGTCACCCAGCACGCGCACGTGCAAACCCCTGTAGGCGAGGAGCTTGTCGCCATTTTCCATTCGAATCTCCCCGTCCAGCAGGCCGCGCTGCCCCGGCGTGACCGCGATTGCGTATTCCTGCCCGTTGCAGACCGCGTTCCCAATCGCGGTGGGCGGCGTGGCTGTCATCGTGGCGACGGCCAGCGGGTTCGCCGGGACAAGCATCGGATTGCCCCAGTGCGACTCGTCGCAGGTGGTTTCGTTCTTGGGGCCGGGATGGGACTCCAACTGGAGCCGCACGGCCTGTCCTGCCCACTTGGACAAATCGGCCTCGCCGTCCAGCCAGGTCTTGGCGTCCGTGGTTTGTTCAAAAGCAACTTCACCGAACGCGCCCTCGGGTGCGTCGAAGGGCAGCACGCGCACGCGGAAGGTGACACCGTCGCTGGCCGGCTCGCCCGGCTGCGTTTCACGGATGGCATTGGCGAAGGCGAGGCGGCAGGGGAGCGGCGGCAGTTGCAGCGCGAACTCGGCCAACACCGTGCCCGCACCGCCGCGCCAGCAGGGATGCATCATGAGCGTGTCACGTCCATCCGGGTGCGTCCGCTGCGTGGTGAAGTCCACGGCGGTGCCGGTGACGGGGTCCGCGCCCTGCCAGCCCGGTGCGGTGGTGTGTACCACGCCGCCGAGCACCTGCCACACCGCACGCCTCACGGGAAAGCGCAGCAGCGCCTTGGGCGCGGTGCCGTCGACAGGCCAGGGCTTCCATGCCAGCTCGGTGGTCGGCCGGGGCGGATCGGGACGGCGCATCTCGGCGATGAGGATGGCGTGCAGACTGTCACGTCCGGCTGCGGGCGCGTCGAGTGTGGCTTCGGCATGCAGCGGATAGCGCGCGTTGTAAGCGCCCGCCGACGGGGTCACCGTGTACTCCAGCCGCAGGGGAGCACCCGGTTCGGCCTTAAAGGACTGCGCCGCCGCAGGAACCGTGGCCCAGTCATCGGTGCCGTAAAATCTCACCTGTCCCGACACAGGTTCTGTGCCGGCATTCTCGATCACCACGGCCGCAGCAAAGGGCAACGTTGCCGATTCGACCACCGCCGGCGCCTCTATGCGCAGCTTCACCGTGCCGCTCGCATCCTCCGGCGGGTTGAAAGCCACCGCGGAAAAAGGAGCCAGCAACCACAGGGCAATGAAAAGAAAACGCGAAGCGCAAGTCATTTCACAATGTCTCCAGTGTCTTGGAAAGCTTATGGGACCTAGGGGAAGAATGAGATTAGACAACAACGACGACCGGTTGTTGGTCATGACCCATTCTTTTTGCTTCTCTTCCGTGTAATTCCGTGTGTTCCGTGGTGAGGCTCTTCGTGTCGGAATCCCAAAGACAGTAGCTGCTATTTGTCCGTCTTCTTGTAGGAAAACACCAGCGCCTCCGGCCGTTCTTTCATATGCACCGGCAGGCCCTTTGTCATCAGTTCCGTACCGCTGAAATTGGACTTCTCGTTTGTGCCCACGCCAGTCACTTCATACTGCGCCGCGGGGTCGA
>CAIUWO010000487.1 GCA_903902895.1 Candidatus Hydrogenedentota bacterium
AACCGTTCGGGCCGGAAATCGGCCAGGTACGCCAGCAGCCCCGTGTCGCCCATGTACAGTTTCTCCGTCTTCACGAGCCGCTTGGCGCGGGTGGTGAACCACGGCGGTACCGTGCGGATCAGAAATGTCGCGTGCAGCAGCGCAAAATAGCGCCGCAGTGTCGGCAGCGACACGCCCGCGTCACGCGACAGGTCGGCGTAGTTCAGCAGTCCCGCGGCCCTTTCCGCCACCAGCGACATCAGGTGCGGCATCTCGGCCAGCCCGGCAATGTTGACCAGATCGCGCACGTCCCGCGAAAGGATGGTCTGCACGTAGGCGTCAAACCAAGCCGTGCGCCGGGGGCCGTCCCTGCGGGACAGCACCTCCGGGAAGCCGCCCGCCAGCACCAGCGGCACCCAGTCCACCGGCCCGGCACCATGGACCGCCTGCCGGGCGCGGTCGGCAAAGCCGTCCGCGAAGACCGCGTCGACAAAGCCGTCGCACACGTCGTTCAATTCGCCCTGCGACAGCGGCCAAAGGTCGAGTATTTCGACCCGGCCCGCCAAGGCATCGGAGAACTGGGGGAGGCTGCGCACATTGGCCGAGCCCGTCAGGAGAAAGCGCCCGGGCCGCCGGTCGCGGTCCACGCTGGCCTTGATGGCAATGAGCAGCTCCGGCACCCGCTGCGCCTCGTCGATCACCGCCCGGTCGCCCAGGCCGTTCAGAAAGCCGGCCGGATCCTGGGTTGCGGCGGCCAGCGCGGTCAGGTCATCCAGCGTCACATAATCCGTATGAAAAATGTCCTGCGCCGCCTGTCGCGCCAGAAAGCTCTTGCCGCTTTGCCGTGCGCCATGCAGCAGTATCGCCGGCGTGTCCTGTGCGGCGATGGCGATTTGTTTAGCTATATTGCGCTGATACATGGTTTAGACTTTCATAAATTCGTTCACGAACTGAACAAATATCGGTCATAGTATAACCGAATATCGGGAACTTGTCAACAGGAATAAGAGTATCTTATAAAGCAATAAATGAATATCTTGCAAGAGAGAGTGCGAATGAAAGTCGCAAAGATATGTTATGCAATATATTACGAAGAATAAAACAGACTTAAATCGTGCCAAAACGGCAGAAATATAGTCAGTGAATGACCGAATATCGGTAACTTAATGACCGAATTTTGGAATAACATGGCCACCCGCTGGTACATGAACTAGGCCAAGAAGAACGGCTATTTCACCACCAGATTGACCATCTTGCCGGGGACGTGTATTTCTTTAACGATGGTTTTGCCCTCAAGGTAGGGGGCCACCCTGGGGTCGGCCTTTGCCGCGGCAAGCACCGTGGCCTGGTCGGCATCGGCGGCGACCACCACCACGCCGCGCAGCTTGCCCGTGATCTGCACCGGAATTTCGATGGTGTTCTCCACGAGCAGGGATTCGTCCCACACCGGCCAGGGCTCATAGGCCAGCGTGTTGCCGTGGCCCAGCTTCGCCCAGAGCTCCTCGGCGATGTGCGGGGCGAAGGGGGAGAGGAGCAGCACGAACGGCTCCAGCACGGCGCGGTCAATGGCCGCCGCCTTGAGCCCGGCGTTGACGAACTCCATCATGCGCGAGATGGCCGTGTTGAAGGACAGGTTGTTGATGTCGTGCGTGACGGCCTTGACGGTCTTGTGCAGCTCTTTGACCAGTGTTTCATCGCCGCCCGCCGCGACCACGCGCGGATGCAGTCCGCCATCCTCGCCGATGAACAGCGACCACACGCGCCGCAGGAAGCGGAACACGCCCTGCACGCCCTCCTCGCTCCAGGGCTTTTCGCGGTCGAGCGGGCCCATGAACATTTCGTACAGGCGCACCGAGTCGGCGCCGCACTGGTCGGCCACCTCGTCGGGGTTGACCACGTTGTAGCGCGACTTGCTCATCTTCTCGATCTGTGTGGCCACCGGCTCACCAGTGGTCTTGAGCACGGTCTGATCGCCGCGCCGCTCCACCTCCGTGGGGTAGTGGTACTTGCCGAGCGCGTCCTTGAACGAGTAGGCCAGGATCATGCCCTGGTTGAACAGCTTCTGGAAGGGCTCGCTCGTGCTCACCAGCCCGGCGTCAAACAGCACCTTGTGCCAGAAGCGCGAGTAGAGCAGGTGCAGCACGGCGTGCTCGGCGCCGCCGATGTACAGGTCGACGGGCATCCAGTATTCTTCGGCCTCCTTCGACCACGCCGCGTCGTTGTTGCGCGGGTCCACAAAGCGCAGGTAGTACCAGCACGACCCCGCCCACTGCGGCATGGTGTTCGTCTCGCGGCGGGCGGGCTTGCCCGTGTCGGTGTCGGTCGTGTTCACCCAGTCCTTGGCGCGGGCCAGCGGCGGCTCGCCGTCGGCCGTGGGCTTGTACTCGTCCAGTTCGGGGAGCAGCACCGGCAGATCCTTCATCGGGACCGTCTTCATGGTGCCGTCTTCCAGCCGCACCAGCGGGAACGGCTCTCCCCAGTAGCGCTGGCGCGAGAAGAGCCAGTCGCGCAGCTTGTAGTTGACCGTGCCCTTGCCGATGCTCTTTTCCTCAAGCCACGCCGTAATCTTCTTCTTGGCGTCGGGCACGCGCAGCCCGTCGATGAGCGGAGAATTGACCAGCACGCCGTCGCCCGTGAAGGCCGCCGTCGTGATGTCGCCGCCCGAGATCACCTCAATAATCGGAATGTCGTAGGTCCTGGCGAACTCATAGTCGCGCGTGTCGTGCGCGGGCACCGCCATGATGGCGCCGTAGCCGTATTCGGCCAGCACGTAGTCGGCCGTCCAGATGGGAATCTCGTTGCCGTTCACCGGGTTCACCGCATACGCGCCCGTGAACACGCCCGTCTTTTCCTTCTCCTCCCTCATGCGGTCCTGGGCGCTCTTGCGCGAGGCCGCCTCAACATAGGCCTGTACGGCCGGCAACTGCGCCGCCGTGGCGATGCGCCGCGTCAGCGGGTGCTCCGGCGCCAGCACGCAGTAGGTCGCGCCCCAAAGCGTGTCGGGGCGCGTGGTAAACACGGTGAATTTCTCGCCCGTGCCGGCGACGGTGAAATCGACGTCGGCGCCCTCGCTGCGGCCGATCCACTCGCGCTGCATCGCCTTGATGCCCTCGGGCCAGTCCAGGTCGTCCAGGCCGGCGATCAGCTTTTCCGCGTAGGCCGTGATGCGCAGCATCCACTGGCGCATGGCGCGCTTCTCGACGGGGTCGCCCGTCTCCACATAGCGCCCGTCTTTCACCTCCTCGTTCGCCAGCACGGTTCCCAGTGCGGGACACCAGTTCACCGGCGCCTCCACTTCGTAGGCCAGCCCGCGCTCGTGCAGGATCGTGAAAATCCACTGGGTCCACTTGTAGTAGGCCGGGTCGGTCGTGTCGATCTCGCGGTCCCAGTCGTAGGACAGGCCGAGCCGCTGGATCTGGCTGCGGAAGGTGTCGCAGTTGGTGCGCGTGATGAGCGCCGGGTGCTCGCCCGTGCGCATCGCATGGCGCTCGGCCGGCAGGCCGAACGCGTCCCAGCCCATCGGGTGCAGCACGTTAAAGCCGTTCATCCGCTTGAAACGCGACACGATGTCCGTCGCCGTGTAGCCCTCGGGATGGCCCACATGCAGCCCCGCCCCGCTCGGGTACGGGAACATGTCGAGCGCGTAATACTTCGGCTTGCTCCGGTCAATCGTCGTCTTGAAAGTCTTGTTCTGCAGCCAATAGGCCTGCCAGCGGGCTTCGATGGCCTTGAAATCGTACTGGCCCGGGGTGATCTCGGTGGACATAAAAATACACGCCTCCATGCCGTAA
>CAIUWO010000488.1 GCA_903902895.1 Candidatus Hydrogenedentota bacterium
AACATCCCCCGCCGCTTCGCGGCACCCCCTTCAAAGGGGGATTGAGAACGGCGTTTCAACGAGAGGGTAAGTGCCATGGACAGACGTCAATTCAACCGGACGCTGATGGGCATGGCCGCCGCCACGTTGGCGGCGCGGCCGCTGCGTGCCGCAGAAACAATCACCGGCAAGCCCAACATCCTGTGGCTGATTGCCGAGGACTGCGGGCCCGAGTTGGGCTGCTACGGCGACGCAGTGGCGCGGACACCGCGCATCGATGCGCTGGCGCGCGAAGGGATGCGCTTCGAGAATGCCTTCTGCACGGGGCCCGTGTGCTCGCCCAGCCGGTCCGCCCTGTACACGGGCATGTACGCCACGAGCATCGACGCGCACCAGCACCGCAGCCACCGCGATGACGGCTATCGTCTGCCCGAAGGTGTGCGCCTGATGACCGACGGTCTGCGCGATGCGGGCTACTTCACTTCCAACGCCACCTATACCAAGCGCGACACGCTTGCGCCCGGCAAGGTGGATTTCAACTTCTCCGCGGAGAAACCTTTTGACGGTGTGGACTGGCGGGAGGCCCCGAAAGGCCGTCCCTTCTTCGCCGCGGTCAATTTCGGCGAGGCACACCGGGGTGGCTGCTACAAGGAAGTGAAGAACATGGCGGACCGCACGGACCCGGCCAGAGTCGTCGTGCCCCCCTACTATCCCGACGAACCGGCGGTGCGCCAGGACATCGCAGACTACTACGATGTGATGCGCATGCTCGACGACAAGGTGGGGCAGGTGTTGGACCGGCTCGCCGCCGACGGGCTGGCGGAGAACACCATCGTGTTCTTCTTCGGCGACAACGGCCGCTGCTGGGTGCGCGGCAAGCAATGGCTTTACGAGGGCGGCATCCGCGAGGCGCTGCTGCTGCGGGTGCCGGAACGGTTCCGCAGCCTTGTCGACGGCCTGTCGAAACGGGAGACGCCCGCCGCCAACGCGCGGGCGCTGCCGAGACTGGAAGATCCCCCCTCCCCCGTCTGCAATGGTTATGCGCCCGGCGGCACCAGCGCCGCGCTGACAAGCTTCATCGATCTGCCCGTGACCACGCTGCTACTGGCGGGCGCCGCGCTGCCGCCACGCATCGAGGGGCGCTGTATATTCGGCGGGGCCGCCCCCGATTACATCGTCGCCGCGCGGGATCGCTGCGACGAGACCGTGGATCGCATCCGCTGCGTCCGCACGCGGCGCTTCAAATACATCCGCAATTTCATGCCCGAGCGGGAGTATCTCCAGCCAAACAAGTACACCGAGGCGAACTATCCTATTTTGAAGGTGCTCAAGGACCGCGCTGCGGCGGGCACACTCAAGGGGGCGGAGGGTATAATGATGCAGGCCTCGCGCCCGGCGGAGGAGTTGTACGACCTGCAAAGCGATCCCCACGAGACACACAACCTCGCCGACGACCCAAAACATCAGGATGAACTGGTGCTGCTGCGCAGGACGCTCGACGAGTGGATCAAGACCACAGACGACAAGGGGGCCTATCCGGAGAAAGCGACGGCTGTGTCGAAGTAAGCGGGCGCCGGTTTTCCAATTCACGTCCGATACACGCCGTCTCAAATCCCCCCTTTGAAGGGGGCGGGCCCGCCGCAGGCGGGACGGGGGATGTGGGGGCATGGCTAAGACCAAGACAGAACGACATCCCCCGCCGCTTCGCGGCACCCCCTTCGAAGGGGGATCGAAGGCAATCCTCGGTGCGCTATTTCGTCGTCCCCAGCGCCTTTCCTATGGCCTGCAACTGCGTCAGAAACTCGGGCAGTATCTTTCCGGTCGGCCCGTCGGGCGGCACGTCCCAGGTGACCACGCCGCCCTTGTCGGTGATGCTGCGCGTGTACTGCACCGTCTGCTCCGTCGTGAAGCGGGGCGGCTTCTGGCACCAGTTCGGACCGAGATAGCTGAGCATTTGGAACTGGGCCGTGCCCACGCGGGGACCGTCGCATTTCACCTTGTCCGGTGCGTTTATCTCGCCGGCGGTGTAATCCTCAGCGGGCGTCAGCGTGATGATAGGATTCTCCACGCCGGGATTGAAGGCGACGATGCTGTCCGGATTGCCCGCCCGCGCGGCGGCGGCAAAGCTCTCGAAATTGGGCGCATCCGGGTGGCGGTACATGGCGTCGGGGAAGTAGCAGCCGTCAAACCACCAACCGCTGACATTGCCGCCCCAGCGCTTCGACCAGTCGGCGATGACCGATTCCCATTTCTTCTGGAACGAGATCAACCAGGAATCTTCTCCCCTGGGCTTGCCGTCCTTGTAGTTCCAGAACGGAAATTTCCCGTTCTGCCACTCCAGTTTCTGCATGGCTTCCTTGTCGCGGTCGGGGGCGCCGGCGGGCAGGTAAACCATCAGCCGGATGCCTCGCTTCTTGAGCGCGGCCGCAAGGTCGGCGGGCAGGTCGCGCCGGGCGCACTTGCTGGGCGTGATGCCAACGAAGCCGTCATAGGCCGCGTTGGGCGCGCAGAAGAAGCCCGAATTCTGGCCCAAGGTCAGCACAAAGTAGCCCGCGCCCGCCGAGGCCAACTGGTCCGCCAACCCCTCGACATCGAAGCTGTCCACGGCCTGGTTCCAGGTTTCCACCGTCGGGTCCTTGCACACAGTATCGCCCATGTAGTGCATGAAAACACCCCACTTGGCCTGCTGGAACCATTGGGTGCGCGGCTTTTCTTTTTGGTCCTGCCCGTGGACGGTCGTGGCGCAAAGGAGAACACACAGCGCGGCCAGAAGTAGATGCGCACTTTTCATGGTCTTGCTCCCAGAATCAATGGTTGGAACCGTTCCCTGTCACCCAGGCAAAACGCGCGGCGCGCGTTTTCCGCCAGCAGGGCGGCCATGGTTTCCACGGACATTCCCCGCAACTGCGCAAGCGCCTCCACCGTGTGCCGCACAAAGGCGGGCTCGCAGCGCTTTCCGCGAACTGGCTGCGGTGCCAAATAGGGCGAATCCGTCTCGGCAAGGAGCCGTTCTGCCGGGACGACCGACGCGGCCTCACGCAGCGGGATGGCCTTGGGAAAGGTGACGTTACCGGCAAAGGAAACGTAGCAGCCCAGTTCGGCAAAGCGCTCGGCCGCCTTGGCGTCACTGCCGAAGCAGTGCATGATCACGCTTTTAAGCGCGGCGGCGTGGTCAGCCAGGATGGCCAGTGTGTCCCCGTCGGCCTCCCGGTTATGGATGACCACGGGCAGGGCCATTTCCGCGGCCAGCGCCAACTGCCGCACGAAGGCGGCGCGCTGGGCGGGACGGGCGGAGAATTCATTGTGGTAGTCCAGCCCCGTCTCGCCGATGGCGATGACGCCGGGGCGCGCGCAGAGGGCGCGCAGGGTGTCAACGTCGCTTTCGGTGAAACCGTCGGCGTGGTAGGGGTGGACGCCGACCACGGCAAAGACGCCGGGCCGCACCAGTTGGCAGGCCGTCTCGCTGTTGGGGATGTCATCGCCCACCACAGCCAGCCATTCCAGCGCGTCCAGCGCGCGCGCGATGACCGCCTCGCGGTCGTCGTCAAAACGGCGGTCCTGCAGGTGGCAGTGCGGGTCAGCGAGGATCATCCCGCCGAACCGCCGCCTTCCCGGTCGCCCGGGTTGTTGCGTTTGCGCTTCTTGCGCTTGCGCCGCGCCTGGGCATCGCCCTCTCCGCCGGGGCCCGCATCGTTGTCAGCCTCACGGGGCGCCTGCACCGCCGCGCAGGGCGGCGCCGACTCACCCGACGGGTCCTCGCAGCAGCGTTTCTTCTTGGGCCGGTCGTACATGTCGGCCTCGTAGCCGAGGCAGCACAGCAGCCGTCCGCACTGGCCGCTGATCTTGGCCGGGTTGAGCGACAGGTTCTGGCTCTTGGCCATGCGCATGGAGATGGGCTTGAAATCCTCCAGAAAGGTGGAGCAGCACAGCTGGCGTCCGCAGGTGCCGATTCCGCCGACCAATTTCGCCTGGTCGCGCACCTGGATGTGCCGCAGTTCGATGCGCTGCCGCAGGTCGTGCGCGAGATCGCGCACCAGTTCGCGGAAGTCCACGCGGTTCTCGGCCACAAAGTGGAAAATGATCTTGTGCCGGTCGAAGCTGAACTCCGTGTCCACCAGTTTCATGGGCAGGGAGTGCTTTTCGATCTTGCGGCGGCAGATTTCCTGCGCGCGGGCCTCCTCGCCGACGATGTGGGCGTAGTTGTCGAAGTCGGACGCCGTGGCGCGGCGCACCACGCGCAGGGAGGTGCGGCGCCCGATCTCGTCGCTGCACGGTTCGGGCGGCAGCACGCACACACCCCACTCGAGACCGTTTTCGGTCTCAACGATGCAGGGCGTGTCGCGTTCAAGGGCCAGTCCGTCGGTGCGGAAGCACAATACCCGGCGCGGCTTGCGCAGCCGGATTCTTACTATCTCCATGGGGGCCTTTCCAACGCGCGGGCCCTAGCCGGCCAGCGCGAAAAACAGGTCGCGAAACACGCGGCCCGGGTTCAGGTTGCGTTCCAGATACAGCCAGGCCGTGTCCAGCGCCTCCAGCTTTGCAGCGTGGTTGGCGCCGGGGGCCGGGGTCAAATCGCTGATACGGTCGCGGTTCATCACGCGCGAGGCGTCGCCCGTCGTGGCGTACACCAGCACGTCACGGTACCACGCCTGGAACAGGTACACCAACTCGTACCGCTCCTTGCGCATGCGGCCGGCCACCTCCGCCTCCACTTCCTCCTTGCCGCGCCGCCCGTCACGGCTCTCCTCGCCGGAGGTCTCCGTGTCATCGTCGGTGTCCGGCCCCGCCTTGACCGCCGCGGTGATTGCCGCCTCCACCTTCTGCAGGTACGCGGAGAACCACTCGCCGACAAGCAGGGGGTCCTCGCCCCTGCGCAGCCGGTCAATCACCTCGAGCACCATCTTGCGGCGGTCGCTTTCCACAAGGTCCAGCGCGCGGCTCATCTGTCCCTGCGACAGCGCCGCCGCGGCCCCGGCGATGGCCGGGTCAACGCCCCGCTGCCGCACAAGCAGGTCGGCCACGGTCTCAACGCGCAGCGACCCGAAACGGACCGACTGGCAGCGCGACCGCACGGTGGGCAGCAGCGCCCGGGGATGGGAGGTCACCAGCACAAAGAGGGTCGGGCTGGCCGGCTCTTCCAGCGTCTTGAGAAAATGGTTCTGGGCCGCCTCATTCATGCGGTCCGCCTCTTCGATGATGAAGATGCGGCGCCGACCCTCAAAGGGGCGAAAGGCGGTTGTCTCGTTTATGTCATCGACGGTCTTGACGACGATAAGGCGGGCCTTGCCCGCGGGCGCAACCATCTTGATGTCGGGGTGGTTGCCGCTGATGGCCTTGCGGCAGGACAGGCAGGTGTCGCACGCGTCCCCCTGCAGGTCCAGACAGTTCACCGCCTTGGCCATCTCAAACGCGGCCAGCCGTTTGCCGACGCCGTCGGGCCCCCACAGCAGCAATCCCGACGGGATGCGCCCCTTCCGAATAATGCTGGACAGCAGCCGCATGGCCACCGCCTGATCCTGCACGCGCGAGAAGCTCATGCCGTGGCCTCCGCTTCGCGGAGCAGCGCGTCAATGCGGACACGCACCGCCTCGGCGACGGTCTCGACGGACGCGGCTGCATTCACCACGGCAACCCGCTTCGGTTCCCGCGCGGCAATGTCCAGAAAGGCCGCACGCACGCGCTCGTGAAAGGCCAGGGGCTCGCCCTCGATACGGTCCAGCGCGCCGCGGCTGCGCGTGCGTGAAAGCCCCTCGGCGGCGGAAAGGTCCAGCAGTATGGTGCAGTCCGGCCATGTGTCGCCGGTGGCGACCTTCCGGAGCGTCTGAATGGTTTCCTGGGACAACGCGCGTCCGCCGCCCTGGTAGGCTTCGGTGGAGTCGGCAAAACGGTCGCAAAGGACCACCGCACCCGCCCCCACGGCGGGACGAATCACTTGGTGCACATGCTGCGCCCGTGCGGCGGCATAGAGCAGCAGTTCCGTGGTCGGCGCAAGCCCGTCATGGGCGGGGTCGAGAAGGATGGTGCGAATGGCCTCGGCGGCGGGAGTGCCGCCGGGTTCGCGGGTGAGCACCACGCTGCGGCCCGCCGCGCGCAAATGGTCGGCCAGCAGCCGGATTTGGGTGGTCTTGCCGCAGCCCTCGATACCCTCGAAGGTGATAAACAGGCCGTCGGTCATTCGATGACCTTTCGACGCCCCTCGCGCCCCTGCTCGAAGAAGGCGTCCAGCCGCCCGGCATCACCCGCCGCAAGTATGGCGGCAAACTCGCGCAGCCGCGCGTCAAGGCCGGAAAGGCTCTCCAGCAGCGCGGTCCGGTTGGTCAGGCAAATGTCGCGCCACACCTCGGGGCGGCTGTCGGCGATTCGGGTCAGGTCGCGAAAGCCGTTGCCGACGAAGAGCGAACCCGCGCCGCCTTCAGCCGCAAGCGCGGCCACCGCCGAGGCCACAACATGCGGCAGGTGGCTCGTCCGGGCCAGAATGGGATCGTGCTCCCCGGGACTGACCGACACGACCCGCGCGCCGACAGACTCCCACAGGCGGCACACGGCCGCGCGCGCCACCGGGTCCAATTCAGACGATTCCTCGACGAGACAGACGGTGTCTTCGTACAGGTCGGGCCGTCCGTGTTCGGGGCCGAATTTCTCGCCGCCCGCCATCGGATGGGACCCGACAAAACGGCGCGGGGCAGGCCATATGGCCGCCGCATGGCCGCAAATGGCCACCTTGGTGCTGGCCACGTCAGTCACGACAAGATTGGGATTGTTGGCGCCGCGCACCTCGTCCAATATGGACACTACCAGCGCCGCCGGCGTTGCCACGATGAGCAGGTCCGCCTCGGCGGCCGCCGCGGCCGGATTGGGCGCGACGGCGTCAATGGCACCCACTTCTAGGGCTGTGTCCAACGACACCTTCCGCCGCCCCACCCCCACTATCTGCGCCGCCAGTCCGCGCGCCTTGAGGGCCAGCCCGAGCGATGCGCCCAGCAGGCCCACCCCCACGATGGCCACACGGTCCAGCGGCGGCGGGTTCATGGCGACTGCCGCAGCGCGGCCGCGGCCTCGGCCACGGTAAACCGCCCGAGATAAAGCGCCCGGCCGACAATGGCCTCGTCGACTCCGTCGCATTCAAGCAGGCGGGCGCGCCGCAGATCATCCAAGGACGAAACGCCGCCGGAAAGGGTGACAGGGATGGAAACGGCCCGCGCCACGTCGCCGGTGGCGTCGTGGTTGGGCCCCTTCATCATGCCGTCGGACAGGATGTCGGTGTAGATGATGCGGGCCGCGCCGGCCGCCTCCGCGCGCCGGGCAAACTCCACGGCGTCGGTGTCGGTGTCCTCAAGCCAGGCCTCCAGCGAGACCTTGCCCGCGCGGGCGTCTATGCCCACGGCCACCTTGCCGGGCCACGCGGCGCAGGCCTGCGCGAGCAGCGCGGGATCGCGGTGCGCGGCCGTGCCCAAAATGACGCGGGCGGCGCCCGCTCCGAGGACCGCGTTTACCGCGTCCATGGTGCGAATGCCGCCGCCCACTTCGAACTGGATGCCCGCCGCCGTCATCCGGCGCAGATGCGCCTCGACACGGCACGCGCCCTCGCGGGCACCGTCGAGATCCACAATGTGCACGATCGCCTCGGCCCCGGGCGTGCCCGCGGCCGCAAGGTCATCCCACCACCGCCGCGCCTGGTCCACCGGGTCCTCGGCGAACACCGTCTCGCGGCCGTAGTCGCCCTGCACCAGATTCACGCAGCGCCCGCCGCGAATGTCCACCGCGGGAACAACGCGCATGGTCAGGAAACCGCCGGAACGGCCGCCAGGGCTTCTTTGGCCCGTTCGACGATCTGCGCGAAGGTCGCGTCGTCTGTCGCGGCGATGTCGGCAAGCGCCTTGCGGTCCAGCCCGATGCTGGCCTTCTTCAGGCCCTCGATGAACCGGTTGTAGGTCAGGCCGTGGGCGCGGGCGCCCGCGTTGATGCGCGCGATCCACAGGCGGCGGAACTCACGCTTGCGCGCCTTGCGGTCGCGGTAGGCGTGCATGCCCGCATGGGCGACGGCCTGCTGGGCGGTCTTGTTGAGCCGGCTGTGGGCGCCCCGGTAACCGGAGGCCAGATTGAGAATCTTCTTGCGGCGATCTTTGGACGCCGGATTGTTTGTAGCTCTGGGCATGGTCAGAATCCTTGTTTTGCGGCTGCTCGACTGCGCCTTTCAGGCGCCGCAACCCGCTCTCGGCGGTGTCGCGCGGCATCCGGTTGCTGCTGGTTCAGGAATAGGGGATCATCCGCTTCACGCTCGGCGCGTCGGCCGGCGAAACCAGCGTGGCGTGGCGCAGTGTGCGCTTGCGCTTGGGCGTCTTCGACGCCATCAGGTGGCGCGCAAAGGGCTTGTTTCTCTTTATCTTCCCGGTTCCCGTCGTCTTGAAGCGCTTTGCTGCGCTGCGGCATGTCTTGATCTTCGGCATGATTATGTGTCTCCGTTGCCATGTTGTCGCCCGGGGAAAACGCTCACCCGCGCGCTGTTTCCTGCTCGTGTCCCGCACGCTGCGGCGGTGTCGTCCCCGCCGCGCCCGCGCCGCCGGTCTTCCGGACCGCGCGCGCCGTGCGCACTGGTCTCCGCGCCGCAGCCGTCACTTGACCGGATGCAGCACCAGGCTCATATTCCGGCCTTCAAGCCGCGAATCCTCGGGCCTGTAGTCGCCCGTGATCAGGTCGGCGGTGCCCTCGACAACCTTGCAGAGGATGTTCCGGCCGAACTCGGGATGGGCCACCTCGCGACCCCGGAACATAATGGTGACTTTCACCTTGTTCCCCTCCGCCAGGAAATCGCGCACATGATTCTTCTTGGTCTCGAAATCATGCTGGTCGATCTTCGGGCGGAACTTGATCTCCTTGACGGTGACCACGTGCTGGTGCTTGCGCGATTCGCGGGACCGCCGCTTCTGCTCGTACCGGTACTTGCCGTAGTCCATGATGCGGCACACCGGCGGCGTGGCCTTGGGGGCCACCTCGACGAGGTCAAAGCCGCGCTGCTCCGCCTCGCGCCATGCATCGCGCGGGGCCAGAATGCCGAGCTGCTCGCCGTTTTCGTCGATCACGCGCACCTGACGCGCGCGGATCTGGTCATTCACGCGAATCGCGTCTTCCTTCTCCTTCTTCAATGTGGCGATGTGAGGATCTCCTTCGGGGACCTGCCCCGGTTGAACCCGACGCGCGCCGCGGCCCGCGCACGTTGCGCGCCAGGCGCAAAAAACACGACCCGGCGACAGGATGCCAGCCGTCCTGTCGCCGGTTCGTGTCCGTCGACATGTTGCGCCCTTTCGGCGCGCAAACCAGGCTGGCTGGCGAATACTTTCGCCGCCGCAAGGTGAGGGGCATATTGCCCCTGCTTGGGCGTCCGCACCGAAGCGCGGAACATGTTCGCGACTGGGAGTTTAACAAAAGACAGGCGGAACAGTCAACTGTGACCCGATTCATTGACACGGCGGGAACCCGCAAGCGCCGATACGGACCCTTCCGGTTTTTTGACTTCCCACGCGCGGCTCTGTTTCAATGGATGCACTGGATGGACGGAGGCGGCGCGGGCCGCCGCGGAGCTTTTCTTTGGACAAAACCCGAAATTCCCTTGACCTCTGGCGCATACCCATCCTGGCGCTTTGGATGGCGTTTTTTGCGGTCGGCCTTTATCCGGAGTGGGTCTATGACCAGGCGCGAGAACTGGGCCAGGTGGCCGTGCAGCGGGCGCTGGTAAACTCGGCCTGGCTTGTTTCGCTCGCATGGGCGGGATACATGGGCTGGTTTACACTGGCCCGGTCGCGCGAGGCGGGAGACTCGCATGCTTCCGCCTCGGCAAAGGGTGTGCAGATTCTGCTGCTCGGCCTGACTGCGTTCATGCCATTGCGCC
This sequence comes from Candidatus Hydrogenedentota bacterium, assembly GCA_903902895.1. GTDB lineage: Bacteria > Hydrogenedentota > Hydrogenedentia > Hydrogenedentales > CAITNO01 > CAITNO01. Next base: position 9,866 of record CAIUWO010000488.1, read on the forward strand.
TGGAAAATCTTGCTGAAATTCAGTACATCCCGGTACCGGCCTATCGGTGGATTTTCTACGGCACGGTGGGCGCAAAGGTCATCGCCTGGCTCTATCTGGTGATTGTCATTCTCCGCTATTACCTGTTCTCAGGCTACAAGACCTTTATAGATATGCCTGCCCTGTTTCCCAGCGCCCACGAACCCGAGGCGCCGTGCGCGGACCAGGACGGGCTTCACACCGCAACACATGGCGTTGCTGACGCGGAAAGGCACATCGATAACCCTTCCAAGACAGAGGCGCCCGCAACGATAGATTCCGCAGAGAAGGAGCGGTGAAATGCAATTGGGTTTATTTGTAATCTATATTACAAATTACCTTTTGCGGTCCATGGCGTTGGTCCGTGTGAAGTGCGCAAATCCATCAATGCCTATCGTATTAAAAACGACATAAGTTCCTTTTATGAAAGCATTTAACAAACACACACAATGGTGGTCATCGGCAACAAAAGCCGTTGCGTTCTTTCCATGTATGCGGTACACTTTAGACGTGCCACAGAGGCTGTGGCCCCGAAGAGGCAGTTCGGGTTCAGTTTACAATGAGGTGTTCACGGGGCTGTTGATGGTAACGCTCAGTGCCACTGTATATGCAGGAACCTTAACGCCAGGCAAGCCGAGAGTTGAATCTGATCGTTATGAGGTGCCCATTTACCTGAATGGTGCGGGCAATGAAGTGGCGGCATTGGATTTTTCCCTGACTTACGATCCGGCTGTATTCCAGCCCGTAAGTATCTCCCCGGGCGCGGTTGCTTCGGCAGCCGGCAAACTGGTGACCGCCAATCTTCCCGAACCGGGCAATTACATTGTCGTCATGATGGGTTTTAACCAGACCCCGGTCGCCAATGGCGAAGTTGCCCGAATCGTGCTTGAGCGCGTGGGTTCTTCTGGACAGAGCGAAACCACACTGACCGTAAACTCCCCCACCCTTTCCACTTGGGAGGGCGTGGAGGTGCCCGCAGAAGGCGGCGCGGCGGCAGTAACGGTTACGCCTAAAGACGAAAAGCCCACGGGTGAAAACGACACCAAACCGGATGCGGAAAAGCCCGAAAAACCGGCAACACCGGCCGAGGGTCAGGCGCCAAGCGTCAAACCCCGAGGCAACCCGATGCTGACCGCGGCGGGAGATGTCGCTGGAAGTACGCCAGGGTACGGCCGGTCAAAAGTTGAGGCAGACGGTAAGAAGGCAGCGGCACCCGGTACTGCGGCGGTCGACAGCATGGTGCCCGATGTGGCGGCGGCGGCCGCGAAAGCAGTTGAAGAGCGAGGTCGATTGGGCGAAGCTTCGACCGGAAGCCAACCCGGCGCGGATGCAAAGACCTCCTCAACGGCGATAAACCAGGACGGGCAAGCCGCCCGCTCGACGGATACGCAGACATCACGTTCTTTTATAATTGAAGAATCAGACCCGGTGAACAACAACACCGCGGGATCCACCCAGCCAGACGGGACACAGCGCGAAAGCGCCATCGCAAAAGGCTGGATGCGGCTCGGACTGGCAGCGGCAGTATTGCTGGCAGTGGCGGGCGGGGCGTGGCTCCTGCGTTCGCGGATATTCCGCTAGATTTTGCCCCCTAGAAGAGGATGCCTAATCCTCTGCAAACCCCTGGTGCCCGCCAGGGGAGCACCTCACCCCGAGATGCCGGTCGCCCCCTACCGGCATCTCCCTGCACTCATCTTTAATTTCGATGTGATTGAGACTGTGACCTCTGCGATGCTTCATACGTTTTTCCTCTGTGACGCTCTGATCCCCCTCAGAGCAACGCACCTCACCGGAGATGTCGGTCGCCCCCTACCGGCATCTCCCCTTTTTTGCACTCATACAGTTTTTTCCTCTGTGACGCTCTGATCCCCCTCAGAGCAACGCACCTCACCGGGGATGCCGGTCGCCCCCTACCGACATCTCCATGACAACACAAAACGCCTTCCGGCACAACCCGGAAGGCGTTTTTTCTTTGATTGCCAAGTGGGAAAACCACAGCGGATCAGGATTGGTCCTTCACACACCGGAACCCGACCGTGGAGCAACGGTCCAGACCCGGCCAGAGCAGCAGGAATTTCGTGTGGCTCGTGCAGGGCTGGGGCCCGCCCGGCACGTACCAGCCGCTGCCCTCGGCCCTGAACCAGCTTCCGCCGCGCAGCATGCAAAAGCGGGTGTGCCCGTCATCGCGCATGCTTTCGGTCCACTCCCACACATTGCCGCTCATCTGGTGGCAGCCCGCCGGGCTGCGTCCCTCCGGCAGCGCGCGAACCGGCAGGGTGGCGCCGCCGGGATTGCATTTCGCCGGGTCAAACGCACCGCCCCAGGGCCATTCGCGACCGTCGTTGCCCTGTGCGGCCGCCTGCCATTCCGGCTCCGTGGGCAGCCGCTTGCCGCACCAGGCGGCATAGGCGCGCGCGTCATCCAGGTCCACATATACCACCGGATGGTCGGCCAAATTTGCGGGCATCGCCCCCCCGGTCCAATGTTTGAGGAAATTCTCGGGATGTTTGGGGGCATAGCCTGTCGCGTCAAGAAAGGCCTTGTACTCGGCGTTGCTCACCTGCGCCTCATCGATAAAGAAAGGCTTCAGATCAACCGCGTAATCGTGCGTGATGGTGCCGTCATGCGGCGAGCCCCACAGAAAATCATGTTCCTGGTCCGCCGGCGTGCCGGGGTCGGGATAGCAGCCGCACTCGCGCCGCTGATGGGTGAGTTTCATCCGCACCGTGCCTCCCGGCAACTTGACCATGCCCTGCGGCGTTGCGAGCGCGGGACTTGTGCGCGCAACGGGCCTGGCTTCAACGACGCTCTTGGCACCGCGCGGGTCGCTGTCCACCGCGGGGCGCGGTTCGGCCAGCAGTGCATCGATACGGCTGTCCGCGCCGCACTGGACCGCATAGCATCCCAGCCGGTCGATGTCGCCCCGCACACGCACCTGCCCGGATGGCAGCAACGCGAAGTCCGCCGCTTTCCTGTTCCACAGGTCGGTCACGCGCAGGTTGTCGGGAGTTGCTCCTTCAGGCATGGCGCAGGTTAGCAGTTCGGCGCCGTGTATGGGCGCGCCGGTGTTGCGCAGGGTGTAAAGCGTCAGGGCTTTTCCGGGCCAGCGGTGCGCGTACAGGTCCTTTGGGCCGGTCGGGACAAAGGGGTCCCAGGCGTCACTGGTGAACTCCGGCGCAAAGGCGTGCAGAATGGGCACGGCGCCCTTCCACAGCGCGCGGCTTTGCGGGTCCCAGGGATTATGCGCGGCAAAGACGTTCTCCCACACCACCATGCCCGACCCGTTAAAGAAGGCTGTTTCTATCTCGCCGGTGTGGCCAATGTCCCAGCGCCTTATCTGCTGCTGCATGTGGCGCGGCTCCATCCACTTGAGATGGAGCATGCCCGGCGGGACCGGGTCCTCAAGCCACTGCGCCCAGGAGGTGCTGCACAGGCTCAACTGCTCCAGCGGCGGGTGCAGTTCGGTCCCGATGACCACGCCGGGCCTCACATCATCCAGCGCGTGGCGCATGAGCGGCGAGGTCTCGCCGAGCGTGTCCAGATAGACCCCGTCCGCGTCAATCGCTTTGACAATCTCCGCCAGCGCCGGTTCGTCGCGCATGCCCTCGCGGCGCGTGCCCGTGTCCCAGGGGTTGTAGGCAATGAACGCCTTCACGCCGTGCCCGTGCAGTTGGTCCACCACGCCGCGCAGGCCCGCCAGCCCGCCCGGCATGTCGCGGTAGAAGTCGAACTGGTTGCGCGGGTCCGCGCCGATGCGCGGATAGGCCTGCCAGAGCACGACGGTGTCGTATCCGCCAAAGGCGGCCCTGCCGTCGGCGAGGAACGAATCGATCACGTAGCCCTTGTCCGGGTCGTAAAACGAACGGTCCCACATGAATGTGAAATGGCCGGTGAATGCGGTGGCGGCCCATTTCAGATCGGCTCGGCCGTAAAGGCAGCGCTGGACGCCCGGTTTCACGACGGCCCGCAGGTAACGGCTGAGCGCCATCATGCGGTCGAGCCCGTCAAGGCCGATGGTGATGGCGCGCACGTCCACCTTTCCCGGAGTCTTGTCGTGCGTGCCGTCCATGCCGAAGATGGGCCGGATAAGCACACCTTCGGGAGCGTCCCTGGGCACCTCGTACTCGGCGTCCACATCGTGCCACTGGCCGTCCCTGGGAATCTCCAGCGTGTCCGCCACACCGCTCCACCCCTGCCATGCCCCCGAGCCCGGAACCGCATAATCAAAGGCGGCGCACAAGACATTGTTGCCCTCGTGCCAGCGCGCCGACACGGTCACATGAATCCGGTCTCCGGCCCGCAGTTTCAGCAGCGCCACCACCGGCATGGCCGTGCGTATCCAGGCGCGCACCCCGTCAAAATGAACGGCCACATAACGCTCCACACCGCCAACGCGCACCTGTTCACGGTACTCTTTGAGCCTCGCCAGCCACGCCTCACGGTCCTCGCCCGCCGCCGGCGCGGCGATGTAGTGCTCATTCATGCGCAGGCCCGCGTCCGACGTCTGCCAGAAGCAGCCCTCCTGCGCCTGAAACACCTGCGGGTTAAACAGATAGCGCTCGGGATACTCCTCGTTCATCATTCCAATCTCCAATGCAGCGACAACCGCAAGCATGAGTGTCATCGGTGGTCCCCTGTTGATTCGCGTCAGGAGTCCACTATAGACAGAAAGCCGGGGCGTAGTCGAATGGATATCACTTCCAGGGGACAGCAATAGATGGGAAGCGTGAGAGCAATGGATGCAGTGGAGCACTCAGAATTCGGTGAGCCCTGTTTTGGCGTCAGACCTGCGCGCAGTCCCCGCAGGACACGTCGGCCCGGTCCACCGTCCGAAGCGAGATGGCGCCCACCGGGCAGATGTTGATGCAGTTGCCGCAGCGGATGCAGTTGTCGCTGTCTATATATATGTAAGTGGCCTCGGCGGGCGCGGAGGCGGGTGTTTCCTGCCACGCGCACGGGGCGCCGTCGGCGTCACGCTCCAGGCTTCCCAGGCGGCGGATGCAGTCGCGCGGTGAAACGCGGATGCACCAGTCGCAATGGATGCACTTGTCCTGGTCGATCTCAAACTTGTGGTTGCACAGGTAACAGCGCCACGCGTGGATGTCCCGTGCCCCGGCATCGAAGCCCGGTTCCACCTCGGCCGTACCGTCCCGCGTGTCCGGCGGAATCACCGGCATCTCGGGCGGATAGACCAGGTCGTTCCCGCGGGTGCGGCCCGTGAGCGGGGCTTCCGTCACCCGCGCAACGGTCTTGCGCCGCTGCTCGCCCATGAGAAAGGCATCTATCCTTGCCGCGGCGGCCTTGCCGTCCGCCACGGAATGAATGACGTCGCCGCTGCCCGACGCAAAGTCGCCGGCAACAAACAGCTTCGGATGATTGGTGGCGTTTCCCGAGTTCCCAAGGGTGGTCCCGGCGGGCAGCAGGTCGCGTTCGGGCGTCTGGCCGATGGCGAAAATGACCGTGCGGCAGGGCACCTCAAATTCGCTGTCGGGAATGGCGGTGAAGCGAGGTTTGCCGCTGCTGTCCGGTTCGCCCAGCAGATTGCGCTGAAACCTCAGGCCCGTCAGCCCGCCATTTTCCGTTTTTGCGCAGAGCGGTGTCACCAGCGTCTCCACGCGGATGCGCTCCTCGCGCAGTTCGTGCAGTTCCTCCTGGCTGGCGGCCATCTGGGCCTCCCCCCGGCGGTACATGATCGTCACGCCGCCGTTTGCGCCGACCAGCCGCCGCGCCGCGCGCGCGCAGTCCACGGCCGTAAATCCGCCGCCAATCACCACGACATCCGAAAGCACGGCGGGGGCCGCGCCCGCGTTGTACCGCATCATGAATTCAAGGCCTTCATGGCCCGTGCCGTCGGGGATGCCGTCCAGGCGGAGCGTGACGGGGCGGTTGGCGCCCGTGGCAAGCAGCACCGCGTCGAATTGTTGCTGCAGTTCGTTCACCCGCGCGGAAGTGACCTGTTCACCGAGACGGACTTCGATGCCGCTGCCCGTAATGGCGGCGATATCCTCGTCCACCACACCGGACGGAAGGCGAAAGGCCGGAATGGCGCGCATCTGTCCGCCCAGCTTTTCGGCGCGTTCAAAAACGGTTGCGTCATGGCCAAAACGTTTCAGTTCCCGGGCCGCAGTCAGACCGGCCGGACCGCCGCCAACGACGGCGACGCGTTTGCCGCTGCTCCCAAACCATGCCGGCAGGGGCCTGCCCGCCGCGCCTTTGCCATCGGCGGCGGACCGCTTAAGCTGGCAGATGCGCACGGCCCCGCGTGTGCTGGTCCATTGGTACCGGCAGCGCTGCTCGCAGGGGCGGGTGCACACGCGGCCCAGCACGCCGGGAAGCACGTTGTCTTCCTGGTTGATGAGATGGGCCGCGTCAAGGTCGCCCTGCGCGATATGCCGGATATACTCGGGCACGCGCGTCTTCGCCGGGCACGCCTCCTGGCAGGGGATGTCGCGGGCCACGGTCTTCAGGTCCAATGCGGTTTCACCGGTGCCGGTGACCACCGACAGTTCCAGCGGATTGACGGCCATGTGGTAGGCAATTCCCAGCGCCCCCACGGCCGCGCGGTATGGTGCAAGCCCCGCGCGCCGCACATGGGCGGCGAGTGTTTCTTCGGTGTCGGCGGCCAAAAGGGTGTCCAGTACGGTCTCCACCACCCGCGGGCAGTCCTCCGTCTTGAATTCGCCGAGCACTTCGCCAAAGCCGTCTTCCGTGCCGCCAATGGCGACTTGATAGCCCTCTGCGGAACCCTGCTCCTCGCGGATGCGCATCCCGCGCAGACCGATATCGGCAATGATGTACTGGGAGCACGAGTTGGGGCATCCGGACAGGTTAACCAGCACCCGGCTTCGGATGGGGGTGTATTTCTCCGCGTGGACCATGTCCTGAAGACGGTCGAAAAGGCTGTGCGTGCCGGACACCGCGAGGGGGCAATAGGTCGTTCCGACGCAGGTCACCACGTCCTGCAGGCCATGGAAGCCGTCCGCGTGAAAGCCAAGCGCCTCGATGTCGCCGCGCAGCGCCGTCAGGCGTTCCTGACGCACCCCGTGCAGTTCCAAGTTCTGCCGGTTGGTGCTGTAGACATGCTTGTCGCCATAAATGTCGGCAAGGTCCGCGATGCGCGCGAGCGCGTCCGAGGCCAGTTCTCCCTTGGGGATCATGATGCGCTGGATGGCAAGACCGTCCGAGCCGACCGGCTCGGACTCACCCATCGGACGCTCCGGCACGGGCGCGTCACAGTCATCGAAGGGACGCGTTTCAAACCGGCTTCGGTCCACGCCCTCCCGGTCCAGAATGCCGTCCACAAGGTCGCGGCAGCGGTCCACGCCAAGCCTGTGCACCACAAACTTCAGCCGCGCGTACATGCGGATTTGGCGGTCGCCATGGTCACGCAGCAGCATGCCCACGGCGCGGCACACATCCACGGCGCGTTCCGGCGGAATAAAGGAATAGAGCGTCTGCGCCACAAAGGGCTTCCAGCCCAGGCCGCCGCCAATTTTCACGCGAAATCCGGTTTCACGCGCGCCCTCCGGATTCAGGCGCGCCACGGCCACAAGCCCGACACAGTTGATGTGCGGCTGGCCGCACCCGCCCGTGCAGCCCGAATAGGTGATCTTGAATTTGCGCGGCAGATTGTCGAGGCCGCGGTCTGCGGACAAAAGCGCCGAGGTGTTTTGGGCATGGGGCAGCACATCCAGCCGGCGGTGCGGGCAAACCGAGGCCCAGGGACATGCCGCGACATTGCGCGTCACGTCCCCGCAACCGTGAAAGGTCGTCATGCCCGCAGCCTGGAGTTCGCGCAGCAACAGGGGCAGGTCCTTGAGTTGGACGGCATGAAACTGCGCGCACTGGCGGGTGGTAAAGGAGATGCGGCCGGGTGAGAACCGCGCGGAAAGGCGCGCCAGCGCCCGCGCCTGCACGGAATTAATCCGGCCTCCCGCAATGACCACGCGCGCCATGTGGTGCCCCGCCTGCCGGGAATGATAGATGCCGTACCACTTGGCAATGGATATTTCCTCGCGCGACATGGAACCTTTGCGGGCTATCTCGTCAAAGTCGAGAATCAGTCCCGCATCTTTAACCATTTCCTCGTCGCTTCGAAGCCTGTTTTCCAGATTGCGCTGCATGGCCAATCCTGTGCTGTTTCGGGCGCACGCGCCCTTTCTAAGGAAAAATCTGTGTCAAGGACAGGATTATACACTACTTCATCCTCCCAGCGCACGGCATACATAATAAATTTGGTCTGCATTGACGGGAATGCCTGTGCGCCGCACTTTTCCGTTTCAGAATGGCCGACTGTGGCACGATGTCCTGGCGAAGTGACAACGGATGAGGTGTGAGCGCCCCCCCCCCAAAAAAAAGGGGGACGCCGTCGCTCGGTTGAGAGGGGGAGGGGGGTAGGCGAGTGAGCGACGGCGTCAGGGTACAAGAAACGGCTCATGTTTCCGGAGGGCATCCGGAAGGAAACAAACGAGGGACTAGGCCTCGTTGCCGCCGAAAAGACCGTGGAAGAAGCCGGCGATCTCGGCCCATATGTTCTTGAAGAAACTCAGAATGTCGTTCCAAAAGCTTTCCATCGTTTTATCTCCTTGTTGACTGAAACCCTTGCGTTCTCTTGCTGCGGCACCCTTTGCCGCTTCATCAAATACTACCAACCACGCTTGCGGGTGTTACACGCGATTTGTCGCCCGCGGCACCCTGGGGAAATGCTGGCGGTCTGGCGGTGGGGTCTTCGTTTCCCGGAACTGCGCACCGCAAATTCACGGTGGCAGCGGCGCACACCCCCACCCGCGCGTCCGGCCGCATCTGCAAGTGTATCTTTTACTTGATCTTGCACGCCGCCAAAAGGTACAATATGGACCCGTGTATTGTGTCTGGACGCGGTTGCGTCCGGGGGCGGGACCGCGTTATTGTCCCATAGAATTCCGCCGCAGCATCCCTCTGGCAATGGCAAGGGCGCGGTGGCGCAACTTCAAGTATGCAAAGGAGATAGTCGTGAAGAGAACGTATCAGCCTTCCAACGTGCGGCGCAAGCGGACCCATGGATTCCGCGCCCGCATGGCCACGCCCGGCGGGCGTGCAGTGATTGCGGCTCGGCGGCGCAAGGGCCGTCGTCGCCTGACCGTGTAACGCAGCGTAGGCCGTGAGCCTGTTGTGCCGGGTCCTCTTGGGTTTCCACCATCCGCGCGCATTACGCGCGCCGCAGAATACAAGTTTGTCTTCGAGCGGGGCAAGCGGGTGGCGGGGAGTCACTTTGTGTGCCATGTGGCCCGGAAAGAGGGTGACGACACCTGCCGACTGGGTCTTGCGGTATCGCGCAAGGTCGGTAATGCGGTGGCGCGCAACGGAATCAAGCGCCGGGTCCGCGCGTTTTTTCGGATTCGCCGGGCTGGCTTTGCCCCCGGCGTGCTGCTCGTGGTGGTGGCAAAGCCGGGCGCGGCGGACTTGGACTGGTCCGGCCTGTCCGGCGAGTTGGAGCGTCTGCTCCGACGCGGGGGGGTGATTTGTGGCGAGGCTGATGGTTGCGTGCATTAGGCTGTACCAGCGCTGGATATCGCCCATGCTTGGACAGCATTGCCGTTTTCATCCCTCCTGTTCGCAGTACGCCATCGACGCCCTTCGCCTGCGCGGGGTGCTGGCCGGTTCCGCCCTGGCCCTGTGGCGCCTGCTGCGCTGCCAGCCTTTCAGCCGCGGCGGTTACGACCCTGTGGCACCCTGTTGCGGCGCCGGGAAACCCGCTTCCTCCGCCCAGAATCCCCCAGCCTGATGCTATTGAACGACCCGCGCGGTCCCGGTATTGGCCGGACGCGCGGGGGAGATGCCCACGTTGTTGAATGATGACAAGGACAAGCAACTTCAGCGAAACCAGATCATCGCCATCGTACTGATGACGGTGCTGATGCTTGGATGGCTCTGGCTTTTCCCGCCGGCGACTCCGGTCAAACCACCGGCGGCCAAGCCGGTGAATGTGGCCGCGCAACCGCAGGCGGAAAAGAAGGAGAGCGCCGAAGCAGCCCAGGAAGCGCCCGCGAAGAAGACGGCTGACGACACGCCGGTGGGATGGCTGCCGCCGGTGGCGGAAGCGCCCGCCGACCCGGCGCAGGATGAAATCACCGTCTCCGACGCGAATCTGGAACTGGTCTTCACGCGGGTGGGCGCCCGGTTGAAGCAGGCCCGCGTGGTGCTGGGCAAGGCGGGGGCCGATTCGGCGCAACTGGTGCCCGCAATGCCCGGCAGGCCCGATGCGGACCTGGCCTATCCGCTGGGGCTGCGTTTCTCCGACAAGTTCTGGGGCGCGGCACTGGACCGCCGCCGCTGGGACGCCGTCAAGTCAGACGACGGACGGGGGGTCGTGTTCACGCTCGACGTGCCGGGGCACGCGCGGGTGACCAAGTCCTTCCGGTTCCCGGCAGACGGCAACGTGCTCCAGGCAACGGTTTCGTTCGAGAATCTCTCGGCCGAGACCCTACTGCTCGGCCTGGACACGCGCGAACCGGCCGTGTCGCTCACCTGGGGGCCGCAGGTGGCTTCGGGCGACCTGACCAAGGGTGTCACACAGCAGTTCGTGTGGCGCAAGGACGGGAAGAACACCTATACGACCACCGCCAATCTCAAGCCGCTGGAACCGGGCGACCCGGTGGCGGCGCGGGTGCCGGGGCCGGACTGGGTGGCCGTGTGGAGCGCCTATTTCGCCGTCGCGTTCAAGCCGGAATTTGCCGGCGGCGAGGGCTGGATGGCGGGCTCCCCGAAGCAGTTCACGATGGGGCTCGGCGCGCCCCGCACAGAGGTGGCCGCCGGCCAGTCGGCGGTATGGGACTACCAGGTGTACATTGGGTCCACGGCGCGGCAGGCGCTGGCGGCGGCGTGGCCCAAACTCGACACGGTGCAGCGGTTCTTTACCAGCACCAGCATGGAATGGCTGGACTGGTTCTCGAAGTTCCTTCTGGGCATCCTGAACTGGTTCCACAACAATGTCTATGCGAACTACGGCGTGGCCATCATTTTCCTCACCGTCCTCGTCCGCATGGCGGTGTTCCCGCTGACGTGGAAGAGCATGATGAGCATGAAGCGGATGAGCGCGCTGGCACCGGAACTCGAGAAGATCAAGGCGGAAGTCGGCGAGGACCAGCAGGAAATGCAGCGGCGGATGATGGAGCTGTACCGCGAGCGGGGCGTCAACCCCTTCGGCGGATGCCTCCCGCTGCTGCTGCAAATGCCCGTGTTCATCACGCTCTACCGAATGCTGTGGAGCGCGTTTGAACTGCGCCGGGCGCCGTTCCTGTGGATGGTCGACCTTTCCGAGCCGGACCGGCTGTTCAAGTTGCCGTTCTCCATTCCGATTCCGTTCTCGGGCGGGAATCTGGACGCGGTCAACCTGCTGCCGATCCTGGGCGCGGTGGCGATGCTGCTCAGCACCGAGTTCATGAACCCGTCGGCGACAGCCATGCAGAACCCGCAGCAGAAGATGATGATGCGGTTCATGCCGGTCATGTTCTCGGTCTTCATGTACAACCTGGCCTCCGGGCTGAACCTGTACATTCTGATCAGCACCATCCTGGGCATTGCGCAAAGCCAAATCATCCAGCGCATGGACATCAAAGTTGACACCACAAAGAAGAAAACCACGACCGCACACCGCCCGCAGCATTTCTACGCGGCGGCCCAGGCACGGAAGCGCGATGCGGCCCGCGAAACGCGGCGCGAGAAGGAGCAGCGGCGCAGCGGCCGCGGCCCGCGCAACGACTAGCCGACCGTGCGGTCCCCAACGGGGTCGAGAGCACCCCGACACCCAGGCCCAGAGGGCCTGTTGAGGAGACGACAATCGAATGAAAGCAATTGAAGCCAGCGGGAAGACCCGCGAGGAAGCCATGCAGGGCGCCCTCAAAGAACTTGGCGTTGAACTTTACGAAGTGGACAAGATCGAAGTGCTGGACGAGGGGAGCAAGGGGCTGTTTGGATTTGGGGCGCGCCCGGTGCGGGTGCGCCTGACCGTGGAACACCTGGAAGACGACCGCGCCGCGGCGCCCGCGCGCGGACGCGGAGGCCGAGACCAGCGTCCGGAACGCGGCGCCGAACGCCCGCAACGCCCCGAACGGGGACCGCAACAGCAGGGCCCCCGCGGCGGGGACCGCGGGCCGCGGGCCGACAACCGTGGTGGCCAGCAGGCCCGGGAGGGCCAGCAGCGCGGCGGTCAGCAGCGTGACAACCGCAATGACCGCGGCGGGGACCGGAACCGTCCCGAGCGGCCGCAGCAGGGGCAGCAGCAACAGCGCGCCGGTGAGCCCCAGGCACAGCGGCCGCAGGGACAGCAACAACGGGGACCGCGCCCGCAGCAACAGCCGCGCACCGCGCCCAGACCCGCCGCCGGAGGCGCCGACGACAGTGCCCGCCCCAAGCATGTGAATGTGCATGAGGAGGCGCTGGACGCGCTTCGCCGCGCGGAACAGTTTGAGCAGTTTGACGGCGTCCCGGCGGGCAAGGCCGCCGCACCGGACGCCTACGATGATCCGAACGCGCTCGACGTGGTCGATGCGGCCGAAGCCGGCGGCGAGGAACGCCCCGACGAGGCCTTTGAGCCGATTACCGAGGAGCAGGGCCAGGAGGCCGCGGCGGTGCTGCGCGAGTTGATCGCGAAGATGGGCATCGAGGCGGAAGTGACCTTTGTGCACACCGAAGACGGCACGGCGAAACTCGATGTGCGCTCGCAGGACAGCGCCATGCTGATCGGCCGCAAGGGCCGCACGCTGGGCGCGATACAGTATCTTGTGAACCGCATGGTCGCCCAGGGCGACACGGCGGAAAACACCGAGCGGCTCATGGTCGACGTGGAGGGCTATGTGGACCGGCGCCGCGAGACGCTTGAGGACCTGGCCCGCCATTTCGCGGGGCGGGTCAAGGAAAGCGGACGCCCCGCGCGGCTCAAACCGCTCAGCCCGCAGGAGCGCCGCATCATCCACGTGACACTGCGCAATGACCCGGAAGTGCGCACGGCAAGCCTCGGCGAGGCGCTCTACCGCACGGTCGTCATCAGCCCGATCAACGCGCGGCCGGGCCGCCCCCAGGGACAGGGCGGCGGCGGCGGGCGCGGACGCGGCAGCCGTGGCGGACGCGGACGCGGCGGCGGCGGAAGACGCCCCGACGGCCCGCCGCGCCAGCGCGACGCTGAAATCGATCCGGGCCAGTTCGGCGACTGAGCCCATGTCCTCCGGGACAAATGACACGATTGCCGCAATCTCCATGCCGCCCGGTGAGGGTGGCGTGGGGATTGTTCGTTTGAGCGGGCCCGACGCGGTCCGCATCGCCGCGCGGGTATTTGCCTCCTCTCGCGGAGCGGACCTGTCCACGGCGAAACGCCAGCGCGTATTCCACGGGCACGTGGTTGACGAGGCAGGACTGCCCATTGACGAAGTGCTGGTGCACCGCATGCGCGCGCCGCACAGCTATACCGCCGAGGATGTCATCGAAATAAACACCCACGGCGGCGCAGCGCCGCTGCGGGCCGTGCTCGACACGGTGCTGCGCCGCGGCGCGCGGCTGGCCCGGCCGGGCGAGTTCACCCGGCGCGCCTTTGAAAACGGGCGCATCGATTTGGCGCAGGCCGAAGCGGTTATCGATTTGGTGCGCGCGCGCAGCGACGCCGCGCTGCGCGCCGCCAACGCCGTCGCGGGCGGCGCGCTCTCGCGCGAGATGTACACACTGCGCGACACGCTCGCCAACGCGCTCGCGCGCGTTGAGGCGGCGGTGGATTTCCCCGAGGACGACCTGCCCGAACTCGTCGATGACGCGCTGTTCGAAGGGTTGCAGGACGCGCGCGCGCGCATGGCACGGCTGCTTGACAGCGCCCGGGCCGGACGGCTTTACCGGGAGGGCGCGGCCGTCGCCATCGTGGGCAGGCCCAATGTGGGCAAGTCGAGCCTCTTCAATGCGCTCCTGCGTGACACCCGCGCCATCGTCTCCCCCATGCCCGGCACCACCCGCGACCGCATCGAGGAGGACGCCAGCATCGGCGGCATGCCGCTGCGGCTCGTGGACACGGCCGGAATGCGCGCCACCGAGGACGCCGTCGAACAGGCCGGGGTGGACCTGGCAAGGGCCGCATTGCGCGAGGCCGACGCGGTGCTGTTCGTCGTTGATGCGTCCTCCCCAGTATGCGATGAAGACCGCGTTATTGCCGAGGAACTGCTCACAGCGAGTGTGCCTGTTATTGTCGCGCGCAACAAGGCCGATCTTGCCTGTCCCCTCCCCCACCCAGAACCCGAAGGCTTCAGCGAAGGCTGTCTCGTCTCGGCCGTTACCGGCGCGGGATTGGAGGCACTTGAAGCGGCCCTGGCCCGCGCTCTGCTGGGCGCGGCGCTGGGTGCCGACACGCCCATGATCAGCCGCCTGCACCAAGCCGACAGCCTGCGCCGTGCCAAGCAATGCCTGGAGCGCGCGCTCGACTGCCGCAGCGTCTCGCCCGAACTGCTGGCCTTTGAACTGCGCGAGGCCCTCGCCGCGCTCGGCGAAATCACCGGCGAAACCACGCCCGAAGACCTGCTCGACATCATCTTCGGGCAGTTCTGCATCGGGAAGTAGCACCCCCAAGGCGGGGCCAGTTCTTGGTCCCCCTTCGAAGGGGGCAGCCGCGAAGCGGCGGGGGATGTGGTTCTTTTTGCACAACCCCAGCGCATTCCTCGATTCTTGCCAAACACCCCTTGACAAACTCATCTCTTCGCGCTATACTTTGTATAACCTAATATGCGATGCATAGCACCGCAGGGAGACCGAACATGAAATTCGAACGGGAACTGCTGAAGGGCGTCGCACCGCTGGCCGTGCTGCAGGTGCTGTCCCGGGGGGCCATGTACGGCTATGAACTGGGCCAGGCGCTGGAGAAAACCAGCGGCGGTGTGCTCACGCTCGGCCACGGCACGCTCTATCCCCTGCTCTACAACCTGGAGGCCAAGGGCCTGATCCAGGCGGAATGGCAGGAGGCCGCCAGCGGCCGGGAACGCCGTTACTACAGCATCACCGGCGAGGGCGAGAAGCAACTCGCCGCCCGGCGCGAGGAGTGGAAGCAGTTGACCCGGGCCATGCACCTGGTGCTGGACTTCCAGTTGTCCTGAGGCCGCAAAGCGGAACATTTCGGGGAGAAATGTCATGGAAGAAAAGTCAAGCGATACCATCGGCCTGCCTGCCGAGGCCAAGAAGTTCATTGAGTGTGTCGCGCGCAAATGCAGTTGGCGCCGGAGCATACGGAAGGAGGTGCGCCGCGAACTCAGCGCCCATTTCGAGGATGCGCTGTGCGATGTGGGCGAGGCGGAAAAGAACGGCGTTGCGCAAGGGCTGATCAAGGACTTTGGCGACCCGGTCCTTCTGGCCGCGCTCATCGGGCGCGGCAAACGCCGCTGCTTGCCGTGGTGGGAACGGACCCTGCTGGCTACTGTCAAGATTGCTGCCGTACTGCTCGTCGTCGGCGTCGTCGTGGATCTTGTCCTGAGCAGACACTCCAGCGAGGCGTTACAGGCGGAAATCGCCAGGCTACACAGCACCGGCGCGCCCACGTCGGTGCATGACATTATCGAAAAAGCACAGCAGGACCCGCGTACCAAGGCACTAAGCAAAGAGGAACGCTTGAAGCGTTGTCCGGCCACCGCACTGCTTTATGAGATCAGCGACATGCATCCCGAGTTGGCGACAGACGTTCACGGAAAGCGGGTCTACGATCTGGGAGACACCGACACTTTTGTAAAGCAACTGTACGAAACATGGGACGCCGATACGGCCGCCGCCGTGAGCGAAACGTTGTCACGCAACCGCGACCTTCTCGAAAAGATCCAAGCCCTGGCCGCGCTGCCTCCGGATGGTCAAAACGACATTATCTGGTTTCAGTCCCAGTACTGGCCGGAAAAGCGCAGGGAACTAGGCGTTTCCATGCGCGAAGCCTCCCCGACGATGGGCGCAGACATGTTGACCGCGCCATACCTGCTCGGTCTGCTCGACACCTGCGCCCTGCTGGAACTGGATGCAGTGCATGCGGTGCAGGAGGGTGGTGCCGATGCGGCCCTGGACGACGCCACGGCGACCATGACACTGTCACACCACACCGACATGGTCTCCCACACGCTCATTGGAACCATGGTCGCTGTCGCCCTGCGCTCTCGGGCGCTGGCCATCACCGTGCAGCCGCTGCTCAACAGGGCGGACGTGTCGGACACCGCCGCCAACCGTTTCCTGGCGGTGGCCGCACAAATGGACTGTTCCGAAGCGTTTGCCAAATCCCTCGCCTGGGAGCGGATGTTCATGGTCTCCGCGCTGAAATCCGGCGAGTTGGAGAACTACCTCCTTTCCAGACAGAGTGACCCAAGTTCCCTTTTGGGCAAACTCCACGGCACCCCCTTTGACCCTTACATTTTGCGGGCCCGGCTCCTGCCTTTCCTTAACAATAACGACTTGGCGACTTGGATTGGGTATTTGAACCGCCTTGTGGATGCAGCGAATCTGCGCTATCCCGAGTACTGCGCAGCGGGCGCGGTTTGGAAGAACGATCTCTTGAACACCTCCTCCTGGATAGCGCCGATCACAAAAATCGGCATGCCCAATTTGGTCGATATCAAGGATGACATAACGGATTGCGAGGTGCTTGAGGACCTGGCGCGCGTGGCCTTCGCACTGCGTCGTTTCAAACTGGTTCGGGGCGCCTATCCGGACGCGCTGCAGGCACTGGTGCCCGACTTCCTGTCCGAGGTGCCCATGGACCGATTCAGCGAGAAACCGCTCCTTTACCGAAAGGCGGGGGAAGGTTGTGTGGTTTACAGCGTCGGCAAGGAGCAGGACAACGAGGGCGGTGAAGGAGATTACGATTACTGCACCTGGAAGCTGACACGGTAGCACAGAAACGCCCGCCACAAGGGCGGCGCTGCAGAAGACGCGAAGTTCAACCCGCCTAGACGGATAACCTTCGCTGACAGGGAGGACAGAAGGTGCTGCTGGGCCATGGCGCGATGGTCTACATCCCCCGGCCCTTCGGGCCACCCCCTTCGAAGGGGGATTGGGGCAGGCGCGTGGTCTGGTCGTGGCGAGATGTATTCTCCCCCGGCGTCTTCTGTCCCTTGCGTCGTCGAAGGGGGTGACCGCCGAAAGGCGGTCGGGGGATGTTTTCCCCGCCTACTTCTTTACCACCGCCTCCAGTTTCACCATCATGGCCGCGCTCTTTTCAGGCGTGTCGGGGTTGATGACGCCCAACACGCACTTGCCCGCGCGCTTGACGAGCACACCCTTGTACATGGTGTCCGTGGCGGTCAGTGTGTCCTTCTCCCGGCTGATGACGGCGCCGTTGCCCTGCTTGGAGAGGTATTCGGCGTACTGGTCGAGTATGGCCGCGGCTTTCTCATCCGAATCGGACAGCACCACAAAGACGCGGCCCTTGATGCCGTCCCACTCCGCATCAGCCATCAGGCCCTTCGTGAAAAACGGATAGCCGAGCAGGCTCTTGGGCAGATAGCGCTCGGTGCCCTTCACGACGCCCTCGGCGCGCAGTAGCTTTATTTCTTCTGGTGCTTCGCCAGCGGGCAACTTTGCAGCAACGGCCTTGGCGCAGGCGGTGAACACGTCCGCGGTCATCTCCGACGCGCCGGACACGGCTATCTGCACGAAGAATCGCCCCTGGTAAAACACGCACAGCGATTCGGTCACGGAGCCTTCCGCGCCCGCGGCCATGGAGGCGGCCTCGGGCCGGCGGAAGCTGGCGTAGACGCCGTAGGCCTCCAGGGGGGTGCCGAGGCGGTAGGCATCGATTACCAGCGCCAGTTCGGTGTCGGTCTTGGCATAGCGCGCGGACCAGCAATGGTCGAAGCCGTAGGGAAAAAAGAACTCCGCCTCGCCGTCAATATAGGTGTAGAGGTCATCGGCCGTGTACTGGTTCACGGTGCCGTCGAATTTCCATTCGGCGCCAAAACTCAACGCGGCCAGCCCCGTTTCGGGCGGCGCGTCGGCGGCCAGGGCCGTGGGAACGACGAAGGACAAGGTCACGCACAAAATCGTCAGGCATCGCATTAAGTACTCTCCTGCTAAGAACGTAGCGCCCGCCCTTGTGGCGGGCGTGGAAACCCGCTTTCGCGGGTATGACGGTCATGTTGGGCGCTATCCGCTTTTCCCTCGTTCCCAAGTGCAACTTGGGAACGCACTTGTCTGCGAAGCTGCGCTTCGCGGCGCCGGGGCACGGCCGCACGCACTCAAAATGTGGGACAGCCGCCCTCGCCTGTCGTCTCTTGGCACCGGTTGCATTCCGACAGCCGAGGGCGGCTGTCCCACATGCCCGCGGCGCGCGACCTCAGCCGAGCAGTTCCCGCGCCTGGCGCATCTTTGCGGCAATGTCCAGTCCGCGCACACACTTCGCGGTGCAGTCGGCGCAGTCGCCGCAGGTGATGGCCGAGGCGCCGCTAGGGATGCCGTGGTAGGTCTCGCGGGCGAGCGCCATGTCGCCGTAGCCCTCGGCGTACATGAGGCTGCGGTTGACGGTGCTGACCTGCACGCCCAGCGGGCAACCGGGTTCGCATTTGCCGCAGAGGCCGCAGTAGACCGGCTTGATCGCCTCGGCATAGCGCTCCAGGATCTGCTCGTCCACACGGGTTAATTTCAGGGAGTTCATAACCTCCACATTCTCGCGAATCTGGACCAAGTCCACCATGCCGGGCACGGCGCAGGTGATGTTCGGGTCCTGCAGCACCCACTTGAGCGATGCCTGGTGCGGGCTGATGCCGCCCAGCGCCTCGGCCTTGTGGCCGCCGTTCTGGGTCTTCATGGCCACCACGCCGACACCGTTCTTGGCAACGCGCGCGATGGCGTCCTTCACGTCCTGGCCGGACTGAAAATTGTAGGCGAGCATGGCCACGTCAAAGAACTTGTCCGGGTCATCGGCCACTGCGTTGAGCACGTCGGCCTGGTTCTTGTGCGTGGTAAAGCCGACAAAGCGGATTTTTCCCGCCTTGCGCAACTCGGTGAGCGCCTCGCGCAGTTCGGCGTTGAGCACCAGCGACGCGTCGTTGAACTGGTGCAGTTCGAGCACGTCGATGTAGTCCGTGCCGATGGCCTTGAGGCTCTTTTCGACGTTCTCGACGACGCCCTGCTTCGTCTTGGTGTTGGGCGGGGTCTTGGTGGAAATAAAGACCTTGTCGCGCCGTCCCTGCACCGCCTTGCCCACGGTCTCCTCGCTGCGCCCGTTGATGTAGACCCGGGCCGTGTCGATGTAGTTCACGCCCATGTCCATCGCCGCCTGGATCAGCGCCGGCTCTGTAATCTGCAGCGTGCCGATGCCGATCACGTTCACCTTGAGGCCGGTGCGGCCCAGCACGCGCGACGCGGGGGACGCGGCGGCGGCAGTGGCGGGTGGCGCGGCCTCGGGAACGGTATTCTGGCCAAGGGCCGCGCCGGACACACCGGCCGAGGTTGCGGTCAGCGCGCCCAGCCGCAGGAATTCACGGCGGCCCAAGTAACGGTCATTGCTGCTCGATGACATGCGTCAAAGCCTCCATCTCGGGTTATGTCCGGGCGTGCCCGCCCGGCGGGAGGAAGTATAGCATGAACGCAAGAACCGGAAGGTGTAAGCTGCATGGAAACGCCGTCATTGCGAGCCTCAGACCGCCCACGGCGGCAATCCGCGGCAGAAAGGCAGGGGCACAAGGGAGGCGAGACGCCTGCGATACGTACCGCCGCCGTCTCGGCGGCCTTGTGCTTTGCCTTCTCCTGGAAAGCGACTTTCTTAGCAGGAGGGCTTCAGCCCGACGCGGCAATCTCCTGAAGACACCACCTGCCCGCCAAACTCCGGCGGGCGGGAGATTGCTTCGCTACGCTGCTAAGAAAGTGTCGGTGCCGCAGGGGGGCTGCCACCATTTCCAAGTAGTGGCCCGGAGTATACCATCAAGTCGGTGTGTTGGAAATGGTGGCTGTACCCGGGCTAAGTGATCCCGTGTTTTTGTAACTGTTTGTGTTTGTTGATATTA
>CAIUWO010000489.1 GCA_903902895.1 Candidatus Hydrogenedentota bacterium
ACGCCCCACCTTTACCCATCGTCTGATGAGCCTGATCGGGTTATCCCTTGGCCGGTTGCTCGCCAGCAGAGCCGACCTCCGTTTCGCCCGATGGTGTCAGTTTACCACAAGCTGCTGTGGCATGTCAGGGATTTGTTGTAAGCGTCCGGTGATCGCCGTGTAGCGGTTTTTGGCTGCTACTGCGTTGAGCGCTACGGTCTGGGCGGGGTGTCGAGGGTCGGCAGGATGTCCCGCTTCCAGTGGTCGGGCAGCAGCAGGTGGATATCCGTGCTGGGGTGGGTGGGGATGCGCAGGAAGAGATCGCGCAGGTAGATGAAGGGGGCGAACTCGTGGCGCTTGGCGCTCCTGACGAGGCTGTAGAGGGTGGCCGCGGCACGTCCGCCCCGGTCACTTACGACGAACAGAAAATTCTTACGTTTATGCGGAGCACCGCATAATATGAAGCCGGATTATGTTCCGCGGAACATAATCCGGCTTATGTGCCCAAGACCGTTATGTGGCGCTCATGTAAACAATGCCGTCAGAGAACCAAGATCAAGCAGTCTCATGGGCACATAATATTCGGTCTTATTTGCGCGACAATCTCCTTCTCTCTCAACAAGAAAGGAGATTGTCATGCTGGAACAGTACTTCGTCAAGCCAGAAACCGTAGACCGAGTCAGAGCCTCGTGGCTGGGTGAAGCCATCGAACGCTATGTAGCGTGGCTCACGGAACAAAAGTAGGGTCTTCGCGAGAATCTGTGGGTAAAACTGGCTTAGAAAGTGGGCATCCGGGTAGTCTCTTGGGCTTCAAAGCTTACGAGGAATCGAACCCCGGAGACCACCCGAATGCTTGTCGTTACCTTACTCAACCGGCATGAGAAACACAAGGGTTTTGTTTACGGCCAGGCCCGTCTGGATGATGGTGGCGTCGAGGAGCGCGTTGTGATCCCGATCCGCTCGCGCACAAACAGCCGGGGTGACTGCTCGTGCTGCGGCCGCCCGGGCCCCTGCCATGACCACCTTGCCGAGCGGGCTTTTCACTATGTTCCGCTTTGGGGGTATGCCGTGGTGTTTCTGTACGCCCTGCGGCGCATTGACTGCAGCCAGTGCGGCGTGAAGGTCGAGCGTGTCCCCTGGGCCTCGGGGAAGTCGCCAGTGACGCGTTCCCTGGCGTTCTTTCTGGCGGACTGGGCCAAGCTGCTTTCCTGGCAGGACGTTGCGCGGCGCTTCCGGGTGAACTGGCATCAGGTCTTTGAGTCGGTAAGCCAGGTGGTGGCCGACGGTCTGGCGCGCCGGGACCTGTCCGGGGTCACGGCGATAGGCATTGATGAGATTCAGTTTGGCAAGGGGCAGCAGTATCTGACCGTGGTTTACCAGCTCTGCGGCGGCGTGCGGCGCCTGTTGTCCGTCACAGAGCGCCGCGACAGCGCCTCGCTGGCCAGTTTCTTCGATGAGATGGGCCGGGAGTGGTGCGACGGCATCACGCATGTGTGCACCGACATGTGGCGGGCCTACCTGAAGGTCATCGTGGAGCGCATCCCCAAGGCGACGCACATACTGGACCGCTTCCATATTGTGAAGCTGCTCAACGAGGCGGTGGACAAGGTGCGGCGGCAGGAGGCGTCCAAGCTGCGCAAGGAGGGGCTGGACCTGCTCAAGGGGATGAAGTACGTGTTCCTCAAGC
>CAIUWO010000490.1 GCA_903902895.1 Candidatus Hydrogenedentota bacterium
ATCCCGTGAGACGGGGCGGCTTTCCCGGCCCCTGCGGCAGGCGCCGCGCGGCTTCGAAGAAGATTGCCTTGCTGATATGCGCTTTCACGGGTACTACACTCCTGTTGCGTCCGGTCCCCAGATGAGCTTGTGCAGTTGCAGCTGAAACCGGACCGGCAGCCGGTCCTCCAGAATCCATGCGGCCAGGTCCTCCAGATTGACCCGGCCCCAGACCGGCGAAATCAAAATGCAGGCGCAGCGCGTTTCCAGCGCGTACTTCCGGATGACGTCGCGGCCCCACTCATAGTCGGCGCGGCTGGCCACGACGAACTTGACCTCGTCGCGGGCCGGATTGAGCATGCCCATATTGGGCCAGTGCATCCGGTCCGTCATGCCGCTGTCAGGACATTTCAGATCCATGATACGAATCACTTCGGGCGGCAGCGCGTCGATCGGCTGCGAGCCGTTTGTTTCCAGCAGCACCGTGTGCCCCGCGTCCAGCAGGCGCCGGGCCAGTTCCGGGCAGGCCGGTTGAAGCAGCGGCTCGCCGCCGGTGATTTCCACCAGCGCGCAGCCGTAAAGCTCCACCTTCTTGAGCACAGCGCCCACGGTCCACCGCTCGCCGCAGGCGTGCTTCGTGTCGCACCACAGGCATTCGAGGTTGCACCCGGCCAGCCTCACAAAGGTGCAGGGCAATCCCGCGTGGGTGGACTCTCCCTGAATACTGTGGAAAATCTCGGCGATTTCCAGCATGGGCGGATTGATTGGCCCGGTTTTGGCGGTCATGTGTTCCTCTTGCAGCCGGCACGAGTTCTGGCTCCGTCCCGGCAGCATGCATCACGAATGCTGGTAGACGTCCCAGCCGAGGTAGGTCTCAAAGGCCTCGCTGACCGCATCGCCGACCTGGGAGAGGTTGGCGGCGACATGGTGCTCAAACCCGTTGTCGCAGATGTACTGGAGCAGTTCCTGAAGGTCGGGCACATGGGCGACGCCGTAGCCGCCGAAGGTGCCCAGTGCGTCGTCGGTGAACTGGCCCTCGCCGACATAGGCGATGATCTCGCCCATCTCGTCGTCGGTCGAGACGCGGCAGAAGGTGAACGGATCGGGCTTGATGCGGCCGACGATGGTGCCGTGGGTGTTGTCTTTGCCCACCGAACCGGCGATGATGGCCTGGTAGTCCATCTTGTGGTCGATGAAGAACGACTTGGGCAGGTTGGAGCAGTGGAAGAGCACGGCCTTGTCCGGGTCGTCTCCGTAGTTGTTGTTCCAGTCGAGCAGGGCCGAGGGCTTGCCCGAGGCGGCCTGCAGGGCCATCATGCCGATCAGGCCGGGGATGTCGGTCTCGCAGGCGCTGGGCATCAGTGCGTCGGACATCATGCTCATGATCGCGCAGGGCACGACGCCGTAGTTCCGCTCCAGCGAGGTCCAGCACTGCACGGCGGTCGCGGTCACCTGGGTTTCCTGCATCCACTGGTCCACCGCCACGCCGAACTTGGCCATGCGCACCAAGGCATCCTTGGGCGTCTTGCCGCAGGCCGTGTAGCCGCAGACCGCCTTGAGCTTCGCCTTCACCGCCTCCTCGCCGTCCTTGAGTTTGCCGATGCGGCCCATCAGTTCCGACAGGTCCAGCGTCTCGACCGAGATGCCGGAGGCCTCGAGAAGCTTCTCGCTGAAGCGGACCGTGTTGAAGGCGGCCGGGCGGGCGCCTATCATGCCGATGCGCGCGTGGCGCAGGCCGCGCACCACGCGGCAGACGCCCGCGAAGCGGCGCAGGTCCTCGCGGAAGAAGTCCGACTCGGGGTCAACCGTGTGCAGCGTGGTCAGCGAGAAGCCGATGCCGTACTGGCGCAGGTTGTTGCAGACGGACATTTTGCCGCAGAAACTGTCGCGGCGGTTGCGGACGGTCATTTGCCTGGCGTCGTCGGCGAAGGCGTGCACGAGGACCGGAACCTCCAATTCGGCCCAGCGCAGCGCGTTGGCCACGGCCCGTTCATCGCCGAAATTGGGCAGTGTCACCAGCACGCCGTCAATTTTGTCGCGCTGCTTGCGGAACAGACCGGCGCACTGCCGCGCGTCGGCCAGGGATTCAATTGCGCCGAACTTGCCGACCTCCATGGGAAGAATGACGGCCTTGATTCCCTCCTCTTTCAAGACCTTCAGGATGGTGTTGCGTCCTGTCTCACACAGGTGTTCCGGAAAGAAGCCGCGGTTGCCGACGATTACGCCCAGGGTGGTCATATTGCATTTCTCCATGTCAAGGTTGTGTTCAGAAGGCCGACAGGCATCCTGTGCCGCGCCGGAAGTGTATACCAAGCGGGTCGGGCGGGCCAATCTGGGGGCTTGGCGGCACCATTCCGGTCAAATATCCGTGTTTGTCCACATTGTCAAAGTACGGGGGGAACACGTACAATGGGGTCAACTTAACGAACGGTAGATGGCGAATAATGGAACAACCACCTGTTGAGACGACAAATGAGGCCGAGGTGCGCCTGCTGGAAAGCGCACTGTACCTTTTTGCGGAAAAGGGCTACGAAGGCACCAGTATCCGGGAAATCATCGAGCGCGCCGGGGTAACCCGCCCCGTGCTTTATTACTATTTCCACAACAAGGAGGACGTGTTTCGCCGCCTTGTTGAACCGCTGTTCAAGGAACTCATCAAGGCCTTTGGCGAGATTCCCAGGCATTTTGCCGAGACCGTTGGCCGGCTCAAGGCCGTCATGCGGGTGGCTTTTGCCGCGGCTGAGCGCAATCCGCTGACAGTGCGCCTTATTTTGCAGATGTACTTTTCGCCGCCCCAGGGAGGTCCTGAATTTGACAAGGACGAGTTCCGTCGGGTCCGCTTCCTCACGGTCGAGAAGATTCTACAGGAAGGCTTGGACCGGGCTGAACTGGCCGGGGGTGACGCGCGCAGCCTAACGCTTGTTTTTATCGGTGTCATGGATGCCCACGTCATGGCCAAGTCGCAGATGCCGGGTATTCACCTGACCCCGGAACTCGCCGAGGGCCTGGTGGACCTCCTTTTCTACGGCACCTGCTACAAGGAAAATCCGGAGACCGCGCTGGTGAGCCCGTTCAACTATATTTAAGACGGCGCGCAGGTAATCCATACCTTGCGCCGCCGCGGCCCGTCGAACTCGCAAAAGTAGGCCGACTGCCATGAGCCCAGTTTCAACATTCCCCCCTGCACGGGCACGGTCACGCTGAACCCCATCAAGCTTGCTTTTACATGGGCCGCGCTGTTGCCCTCGGCGTGGGCGTAGTTGCCCTTCCACGGCACCATGCGCTCCAAAATGGCCGCCATGTCCACCACCACATCGGGGTCGGCGTTCTCGTTGATGGTGATGCCGGCTGTCGTGTGGGGCACGTGGACATGCACCAATCCATCCACCAACCTGGCCTCGGTGACCGCCTGCTGAATCAGCCGGTCGACATTGACGAACTGGGTGTGGGCACGGGTCTCAACGGCGATTTCACGCATGAGTGGTTTCTCCTTCGGCATAAGCCCATTTCATTCGTCATTGCGAGCGAAGCGAAGCAATCTCTTGCCCGCCATATCCCAAAATTCAGGGCATGGTTTCAAGAGATTGCTTCGCTTCGCTCGCAATGACGAAGACGGAACCGTTCGACTCAGAATTCCATGTCCTCGAGGTTCTTCAGTCCCAGGCGCATGGGCAGGACCACGCAGAACAGTGTGAGCGCCGTGTCGAAGACCAGTACCCCGGCCAGCGCGTACCAGAACCACTCCGTGCCGGCGAAACGCTCGACGGCGCGCCATTGCAGTATGAGCGTCTGCGTGCTGATCATGAGGGTGATGTAGCCGACGCTCAGCAGCAGGTTGAGCGTGCCGCCCAGGCCGCTCACGATGCGGGCCGGATTGTCCTCGGTGAAGGTGGGGTAGAGGGTGCCCAGCCCGACGGCGAGCCCGGCCAGTCCGAAATTGGCGAGGGTGACGGTGTAAACGGTCAGCCAGAAATAGACGGGTTCCAGCCGGAGCATGTAGCCCGACAGCACGCCCAGTCCCACGGTGAAGAGGGAGGTGGTGCACAGGCTGAGCCAGAACTTCTGCCAAACGACCTGGCGGAAGGTCAGCGGCGCGAGTCCGAGAATCCAGAAGCGCCGGCCCTCCAAGCTGACCAGGGGGAAGACAAAGCGGCTGGTGAGCGTGGCGAGTATCAACGTGACCGACCCGACATTCAGCGAGGCGATCCAGCCCCGCCACATGGGCTGCTCGGCGATGTTGGAACTGTTGCGCAAATTGGCGAGATAGATGGCCATGATGCCGAAGAAGATGACAAACTGCGACCACTGGGTGGGGTCGCGCCAGAACAGCTTGATGTCCTTGACCGACAGCGACCGCGCGGGGTCGGGCACGGCGCGCAGGAGCGCGGTGACCCGGTTGAGCGGGCCGCGGTTCATCGGCCGGAAGCGCTGCCGGTCCTGCCCCTCAAGGTAGGACCAGCCGGGATAGAAGATGCGGTTTGCCAGCCATCCGCAGGCGAGCAGGGCCATCAGCGCGGTGGACAGGAGCATGGCGAACCAGAACAGGCACGCGCCGTAGTCCAGCCGCGCGGCGGCAAGGATGCCCTGGGCGGCCCAGTGGCTGGGCAGCAGGAACGACTGGGTGCGGCCGGTGGCGGCGAGAAAGACGGGCAGCACCGTGTCGTCCGAGATGCGCTGGCCGCGCAGCACGCCGCGGATGTAGAAGAAAAACGCGCCCACCGCAACCGCGGCGATGACCGCCATGACGGACGGTTTCAGCCGCGGAAAGATGCGCACCAGTCCCATGGCCGCGGCTGCGCCAAGGCAGGCGGGGATGACGATGGCGGGCAGGAAGAACACCACCGCGGCGGCGTAGAACAGCGGTGAAACCTTCATGCTCAGGCCGTAGGCCAGGAAGAGCGGCGAGCCCAGGAAGGCCAGCGACCAGGAACTGAAGGCGACGCACTCGAAGAAGCGGGCGTAGAAGAACTGGTCGTAGCGTATGGGGCCCTGCAGCAGGTAGACCACCTCGTGCGACCGGTAGAGCGTGGCAAAGGCCACCAGCACGTTGGAGAAAATGAGCAGCAGGAAGATGGACAGCGACAGGATGCTGAGCAGGCGACTCATGAGCAGTTCGCCGAAATTGAATTCGGCGCTGGCGCGCCCCCCGAAATTGACCACCCAGTCAAAGCCCGCGTGGAAGAAGAAAAACGTCCCGACCCACAGCAGCAGCGCGGACAGGCTGATCACGCCCACCTTGAGCCTGGACTGGTCGCGCACGCTGGCGATTTCATGGCCGGCCATGCGCAGTTTGGCCATGATGACGGCGAGCACCTGGCTCATGGCGCGGAGACCTCGTCCTCCGCGCTGTCGCGGGTGATTTCCAGGAAGATGTCCTCGAGCGAGCCGGGCCTGCGGCTGAGCGCCTTTATCTCCGAAACGGAACCGAGCTGGAGCAGCCGGCCGTTGTTGATGATGCCGATCTGGTCGGCCACCTCCTCGGCAATGGACAGCGTGTGGGTGGACATGAACACGGTCAACCCCTCCTCGCGGCACTTGCGGCGCAGGAAGTCCTTCACAAAGCGGATATTCTTCGGGTCGAGGCCCACCCACGGCTCATCGACAATCACGATCTTCGGGTCGTGCAGGAAGCAGGAGGCGAAGGAGAGCTTCTGGCGCATGCCGTGGCTGTAGTCCTCGATGAGCTGGTCGGCCACGGAGGCGATCTCGAACATTTCGAGGAGCGGTGCGCACCGGGAGTCAAAATCGGCCGGCTTCATCCGGTACAGTCCGGCGACAAAGCGCATGAACTCGTTGCCCGTCAGCTTGTCGTAGAGGAACGGGTGGTCGGGCACGTAGCCTAGCAGGCGCTTGGCCTCCACGGCCTGCTTCTGGATGTCAAACCCGCCGAGCACCGCGCGGCCCGAACTGGGGTGGAGCAGACCTGTGAGCATCGTTATGGTGGTTGTCTTCCCCGCGCCGTTGGGGCCGAGAAAGCAGAAGAAGGTGCCGGCGGGGATGTCCAGGTCGAGGTTTTCCACGGCCACTTTGGCGCCGAAATGCTTGTTCAGGTGTTCGGTAATGATCATGGTGTTATGCCTGTTTCCCTATTCCGTCGCAGCGTCATTGCGAGGAGGGCAAAGCCCGACGCGGCAATCTCTTGAATCCATATCGCGCCATCTTGTCCTTGGCGAGCAGGGGATTGCTTCGCTTTGCTCGCAATGACGGTCTTTATCATCGTTATGGTCGGCACGGGATTCATCTCCCTACTCCGCTTCCAGCACTTCGATGCGCAGGCTGCCCACGTACCCGAGCAGGCGGGGCCAGTCCTCAATGCTGCCGTCGAGCAGCTTGATGTGCGTGGCGTCGGCCGCGCGCTCGCCGAAGGTCGGGTCCATCGGCAGCCATCGCTGGGCGAAGACCTCCACCCACGCATGGTAGCCAAAGGCCTTCAACTCATCGTCCCAAGCAAGGCCAATGGCCACGCGCGCGGGGATGCCCGCCGCGCGGGCCAGCGCGGTGAACAGGACGGCGTGCTCATTGCAGTCGCCCTGGCGCGCGCGCAGCACGTCGAGCGCGTTCGGCATGCTCAGGGCGCGCTTCTTTTCTATGTTCTCATAAACCCACCCCAGCAGGAGCACGGCCCGGTCCCAGTCGTCCTGCGCGTCTCCGGTGACCTCTTTGGCGAGCGCCTTGACCTTGGCGTGGTCGGACGTGATGAACGCGTCGCTGGCCAGGTACTTCTGCACGTCCGGACCGGTGAGAGGCTCGGCCTCCAGCGCCCGTTTGTCCGGGTCGGGCTCGGTGACGGTCCACACGTCGCCCTCGCGGCGCTGGACGGGCGTGTCGGGCGGCATGCGGTCGGCCGGGATGCCCGAGAAGCGCACACGCATGCGCCGCGCATCGGGCGGTGGGGAAATGCCGGTCGGCTTGATGGACACCGCGCGCAGCAGGTCGGCGCCCTCGCCGGGCGGCAGCGGTGCCACCGCCTCGTCCGCAGTAATCTTCTGCACCGTGATGCCAAAGGGCGTCTCGGCGCGCACAACCTCCTGCTCCCTGGTCACCCAGGCCTTGGTGGTAACGCCGCCCACGGTGGTGGCCATGACGATGGTGTCCACGGAGTTGCCGCCCACCGTGATGGTCTGCACCTCAAGAGCCTCGATCTTCGCCGGGGCGACCCCCATGGTGGAGGGGTCGAAGGTGTCGATGGTGGCCGACTGGCCGGGTTCCAGCACGGGCATGGACAGCGAACCCAGTCCCATGCCGCCGCCGAGCAGCAGTTCATGGCGCACGGGTATATTGAGCGGGTAACTGTCCTCGCCGGTGTGGACGCGGGCGTCGAGGGTGTCATTGGCGACCTTGCCCTCGATGCGCATCTCATTGTCGCCCGAGCGCAGTGTGAAATCGAAGTCGCGCAGTCCGTAATAGCCGGACTGCCAGGCGTTCCCGTTGAGACTGAGGCTGGCGGACTGGCCGAAGAGCGGCATGGTCATGCGGGCCAGAACGTCCAGACGAAAACCGGCGTCGTCGCCGCGCGAGTCGGGGTTGGTGGTCCAGTGGATGAAACCGACACGCCGGTCGCCGAAGAAAAGACCCATCCACGCGTTTTCAGTGCGGGTGACGCGGGAGACGTTGATGCGCGGGCGGAGCGCCGGCACGACCACCTCGCGATAAAGCAAAGCGCCCACCATCACCAGCCAGAAGAGGATGATGCCGGCAGGAACGACTAATTTTGCCTTCCGCAGCACTTTTTGTGTTTCTTGCCGCTCCCGCAGGGGCACGGGTCGTTGGGGCCGGCCGTGTGAACGACGCGTATGGGCTGGTGCTTGGGTTTTTCTTCCTCGGCCGCGCGGGCGGAGCCGCCGCCCTCGTCGAAGCCGCGGCCCGCCTGGCCGCCGAGCACAAAGCGGCTGGTGTCGGAGGAGGAGAAACTGCTGTCCGCCTCCTTGTCCGCCGCCGCATAGCTGTATTCCTGGAGTTCCTGGAAGGGGTCCCTGCGCTCCACCGCGGCGGGGCCGGGCCGGCGCGACGCGGGGTCGGTGTAGCGGAACAGGAGCTGCGTGACCGTTTCCTCGATGGTGCGGATCATGGCCTCGAACATTTCGAAACCCTCCTGCTTGTACTCAAGCAGGGGGTCGCGCTGGCCGAAGGCGCGCAGGCGCACCGAATCGCGCAGATAGTCCATCTGGTACAGGTGGTCGATCCACTTGTCGTCCACGATCTTGAGCAGCACGCCGAGTTCCAGCCCCTGCGTGCGGCGCCGCGCGATCTTGCCGAAGTCGATGTGGCTGTCGTCGCCGCCGACCTGCTCGCGGTAGGAGGCCTGAATTTCCGCGGAAAGCAGGGCCTCGCGCCGCCGGTACTCGCTGATGGCCTGCTCGCGCAGGCTCTCGGAAAGCTCCTTCGGCGCCTCGCCCTCCTCGGGCTCAAACCTGAAGTCCATGTCAAAATGACCGCGCAGTTTGCGCGCCATTCCGTCAATGTCCCAGTCCTCGGGCAGTTTGTCCTTGGGCGCGCCCTCCTCCAGCACGTCCTCGATGATGTTCTCAAACATCTCCTCCAGGCGGGCCGTGATGTCGTGGTCCTGGAGCACGTCGCGGCGCATGGCGTAGATGTACTTGCGCTGCTTGTCCATCACGAGGTCATAGTCGAGCAGATGCTTGCGGATTTCGAAGTTGTGCTCCTCGACCTGCCGCTGGGCGCGCTCGATGGAGCGCGACACCATGCGCTGGCTGAGCGGCTCGTCGTCGATCTCCTGGCTGCCGAAGAAGTCGAGCATGCGCTTGACGCGGTCGCCGCCGAACAGGCGCGCCACCTCGTCCTCGAGGCTGACATAGAAGCGGGTGGTGCCGGGATCGCCCTGGCGGCCGCAGCGGCCGCGGAGCTGGTTGTCGATGCGGCGCGACTCGTGGCGCTCGGTGCCGAAGATGCACAGGCCGCCCAGTTCGCGCACGCCCTCGGCGAGCTTGATGTCCGTGCCGCGGCCGGCCATGTTGGTGGCGATGGTGATGGCGGCGCGCTTGCCCGCGTTGGCCACGATGGCGGCCTCGCGCTCGTGGTGCTTTGCGTTGAGCACCTGGAAGTCGGCGATGCCCTCCTCCTCCAGCAGTTTCGCCACCGCCTCCGACTTCTCGATGGACACGGTGCCGACCAGCACGGGCCGCCCCGTCTCGTAGACCTTCTTGATCTCGCGCACGACGTACTTGAACTTGCCCTGCTCGGTCGCGAAGATGAGGTCGGTCAGGTCCTTGCGGATCAGCGGCAGGTTGGTGGGCACCTGCGTCACCTGGAGGTTGTAGGTCTTGTCGAACTCTACGGCCTCGGTGGCGGCCGTGCCGGTCATGCCCGCCAGTTTTCGGTACAGGCGGAAATAGTTCTGGTAGGTGATTGTGGCGATGGTCTGCGATTCGAAGCGGATGGGCACCCGCTCCTTGGCCTCAATCGACTGGTGCAGCCCGTCCGAGTAGCGGCGCCCGTCCATGACGCGGCCGGTGAACTCGTCGACGATGAGCACCTCGCCGTCGCGGACGATGTACTCGTCGTCGCGCTTGAAGAAGTTGTGGGCCTTGAGCGACTGCTCGATGATGTGGACCAGGCCGATGGTGGCGTCGGTGTAGAGGTCCTCGATGCCGAGCATGTGCTCGCAGGCCTCCATGCCCTCGTCGCTCAGGATGATGCTGTTCTGCTTCTCGTCGACCGTGAAGTGCGTGTCCTTGCGGAGCCGCCGCACCACGTCGTCGACCCGGACATAGATGTCGCTGCTGCGCGTGGGCCGGCCCGAAATGATGAGCGGCGTGCGCGCCTCGTCGATCAGGATGGAGTCCACCTCGTCGACGATGGCGTAGTTCAGCGGGCGCTGCACCTGGCGCTCGGGGCGCACGGCCATGTTGTCGCGCAGGTAGTCAAAGCCGAACTCGCTGTTGGTGCCGTAGGTGAGGTCGGCGCGGTAGCCCACCTGCCGCTCGCGGCTGTCCATGTAGCTCTGGATCAGGCCGACCGACATGCCCAGAAACTGGTGGATGGGGCCCATCCACTCCGCGTCGCGGCGGGCGAGGTAGTCGTTCACCGTGACCACATGCATGCCCAGGCCGGTGAGCGCGTTGAGGTAGCAGGGGAGCACGGCGACGAGCGTTTTGCCCTCGCCGGTGACCATTTCGGCGATGCCGCCGCGGTGCAGCACCACGCCGCCGATGACCTGCACGTCGAAGGGGCGCAGCCCGGCGACCCGCTTGGCCGCCTCGCGCGCCGTGGCGAAGGCCTCGGGCAACAGCTCGTCCAGGGTGGAACCCTGGTCGAGACGCTCCTTGAAAAGGCCGGTCTGCGCGCGCAGCCGGTCGTTGCTCATGGCGCTGATTTGCCGCTCGTGCGAACGGGTCGCCTCAACCAGCGGTAGCAGGCGCGCGATGTCGCGCTCCGTGCTGGTGCCGAAAAGTTTCTTCAGGAAATCAGTAAACAAAGTGAAATGAAGCTCCTAAACGCGGCAAAAGTGCCACGTTGGAATGATAACAGACCCGCCGAAGGGATGTCTATTGGACCGCGAAGAAAACGCGCACTACTAAACCGGGGATGACCCAAGAAATCCGGAGCGTCATTCCCTTCCACAGTCGGGCACGTTTGGTGCGGACTTGTCAGGCCACCCTGAATCACCGACCTATCTCCGGTCTTCAGACAGCTTTTGTGAGTCCTTGGTTGGCCTGCTGCCGTCTACTGAAACGCGGACTACGCCCGAATCGTCCACGTAGAAACTTGGCCAGTGGTCTTCAGGGGGCTTATGCGGCGTAGCAATCGCCTCAAAGTGCTTGCCGTCGCCATTAACCGACAGTGAAAAGATATATCCGTGCCGCGATTTCCCCTGCAAGTATGGCGGTCGAGCATTCAATGTGTTGTTTAGGTCGGTGAAGTTGCCGGCGTACATCCCGTTGGCTTTGAAATGGATATTCTCCGCGGCAAGAAATCCCCGCAAACTTTCGCTGCCCGCGCGGCCGGGATAGCCGCAGGTGAGTTCACCAAACACGAACGCCTCTCCAAAAGCAGCGAAGGCGCACACAATC
>CAIUWO010000491.1 GCA_903902895.1 Candidatus Hydrogenedentota bacterium
GCCAGCCGCATCCTGTGGGCGTGGATATTCACCGTCCCCTGCTCGGCGCTGGTCGCGGCGGGCTGCTTCTACGCCATCAAGCTGGTCCACCCGGCGTTCTAGCAGGAAACGACCGGTTCGCGGTCTCCCGTGCGCCGGCGAATGGCGTTCGCCCCCGTCGCCGCCCTTCAGAACGGCCGGCGCCCGATCAGGGGCGCTCCCCCGCGCCCAGGCGCAGGTTGATTTTGTCGATTAGCTGCGGCAGGTCGGCGAAGCTGTCCACCACATAGTCCGCGCCCATGGCGCGCATGATGGCCTCTGCTTCGGCCACCTTTGCCGCCACCAAGGACGGTTCGGCCAGATGGATTTCGGTGGAGGTCATGCCCACAAGGTTTCCGGTCCTGGTCACGCCAACCGTCCACGCCCCCGCGTTGCGGCCCGCCTCGATGTCCGAAAGCGTGTCGCCGATCACGATCACCGCCGCGGGCGGAAACACGCCGAGCTGCTCCATCGTGTCGAAAATCATCCACGGCGCGGGGCGGCCCGCGGGAACATCGGACAGGCAGGACACGGCCCTGGGCACCACGCCCTGCTGCCGCATGCCGTCCAGCACAATCTGCGTCATCTCGCGCGTGTATCCGGTGTTCACGCCCAGTTGAATTCCGTCCTGCTGCAACTCAGACACGGTCTGGTAGACACCCGGAATCAGGTTGTTGTAGTCAGCCAGACAGTTCAACTGCAGCGGGATAAACGCCTCATAAAGCACTATCACATCCGCCTCGCTCCAGTCACGACCCTTTGCGGCGCGCCAGGCCTCCGTCACGCGCGGCAGACGAAAGAGTTCGCGTATGTGGTCTTTCTTGCCCATGCCCATCGGCCCGCGCGCCTCGGCAAGGGAGAGCTCCACCCCCGCATTCCGGAACACCTGCACAAACACTCCCGCGGGGGCGCAACTGCCGTAGTCCACGGTGGTTCCGGCGAGATCGGCAACGATGGCGCGCACACCTTCGGCATATACACCCTTTGATGAAGCCATTGTGCAATCCTTTTGCTTGGTCAGCGGTTGAGCGTGCCCACGCCCATCGCGCGCAGCGTGTCGCGAATGGCGGCAAGCAGGTCTTCCATGTCTTCCTGAAAGATGCGGCCGATATTGCCGATCCGGAAACAGTTCCCCTCGGCCACCTTGCCGGAGTAAATATCATAACCCCGAAGGCTGAGCCGGTCATAGAACACGTTGAAATCGAAACTCGGGTCGTCGGGGCACATGAAGGTGGTAATGATGTAGCCCTGGTGCTCCGCCGGGACATACTCGGCGAAACCCATGGCGCGCATGCCCGCGAGCAGGGTCTCAAAGTTGCCCCGGTACCGTGCGGCGCGCCCCGCCACGCCGCCCTCGGCCTCCAGCTCGACCATCGCCTGATGGAACGCCAGCAGTGACTGGACCGGCGGCGTGAAACGGAACTGGCCCACCCGGCCGTAATACTCCCACTGGTCGTGCAGGTCCAGGCTGAGACTGCGGGCGTTGCCTTTGCTGCCGCGCAGGCAGTCCAGCCGCGCGATGACAAAGGTGAAGCCCGGCACCCCTTCCAGGCACTTGTTGGCGGAGGAAACGAGCCAGTCGATGCGCGCCTTGGCGAAATCAACGGGGACCGCGCCGAAACTGCACATGGCATCGACGAAATACTGTTTTTCATGCCGTGCGGCAATGGCCCCGATTTCGTCAATCGGATTGACCAGGCCGGACGTTGTTTCAAGATGAACCACGGCAACGTGGGTTATTGCAGGTTCGTCCATCAGGGCGATCTCAATGTCCGCCGGGTTGGCGGGCAGGTTCTCCGGATACGCCAGAACCGTGTGGTTGATGCCCGCGACCGCGCAAATGCGCGCCATGCGCGCGCCGTACGCGCCGTTGTTCACCACCAGCACCCTGCCGTCGCGCGGCACGGCGCCCAGCACGGCCTCGACGCCGTAGGTGCCGCTGCCCTGCAGGAAGATTACGTCATATTCTTCCGGGTCCAGTTCCGCGGCCTTGAGCAGCATGCGCCGGTTTTCCGCGACAACCCGCAGAAACCCGCCGTCGCGCGCGCCAAGGTCGCGCAGCATGGCCTGTTTTACCGTCCGGCTTGTGGTCAGCGGGCCGGGGGTAAACAGCGTCTTGTCCTTCCATCCTGGAATAGCTCTGTCAGTCATAATTCTCACGTCCTTCGAGGCCAGGGTTGATGGGAAACAGTATAGCCTCCAGGCGGGGCTGTTCCAAATCCCCTCCCTGCCGCATCCATGCCGACACTAAAAACGCGCGGTTTCGCGCGCGTGCCGGTTCAGGCTGCGGGTTCCGCGCAAAGCGCGAGCAGCCCTTCGCGGGACACACGGCCCATGGGGCTCTTTGGAAGCTCCGGCAGGATTTCCACCCGGACCGAAAGCCCCGCCAGGTAAAGGGCGCTGTCCTCCTGAAACTGATAGACCGCCGGGGGGGTGCCCTGCGCGAGCACAACGAAGGCCTGATACTGATGGGGCGCGTCCGCCGAGGATGAGGGAATCACGCAGACTTCCCTGATTTCAGGAAGGCTTGCAAGCATGCACTCCAGATGCCTTGCACCAATCATGACTGTCGCTCCTTTTTCATTTCCCTTTGGGCGGCGCGCCCATGGGACGCGCACAGGCTATGCTCCGATTGTTAGGGCATGATGCGGGCGAAAAAAAGCGGGGGGCGCCTTGGGCTTCCGGAGCGCTCCCCGTGCTACCATGAACCCACACTTATGGGAGACTTGGTCATGGGAATGCTTGCCGCCCTGTCAACGATGCTATTACTCACCGGCATGGACGTCCGCGTGGAGACCACGCCCACGGCGGTGGTCCTGCACTGCGGCGGGGAGACGCTGAACGTTTCGCTCTCCTGTCCCACGGTGCGGCTGGAGGGGGTAACCGAAGCGCTGGGTGGCCAGGCCCCCAAGTATGTGGATGGCGATCTGGCCGGCGGCGGAACGCTCAGGGTTCAGTATGAGCCGATGCCGGCACCCCCCGGTGGGGCATTGATGGCGGAACTGAACCTGTCATGGTCGCCGCAGGAGCAGGTGCTGCGCAAGGAATTGCGGCTTGTTAGAAGCATCAAGAGCGAGCCTGTCAAAGTGGAGGAGGTGGTCTTTGACGCCTATGATGCCGTCCCGGTGCAGGAGTTCCGGCCCGGGCCGCCGCAGAGTTATCCCGTGTTCATCAAAGGCTTCTTCATGGGCGTAGAGTTCCCCGTCGCCTCGACGCGGGTCGAAAACGGCAAAGTCACCGTGGCCTCAAAGCCGCGGTGTGACCTGGCTCCTGGCGCTTCGTACGAAAGCCGCAAGGCCGTGTATGGTGCCGCGGGGGCGGGACAGGAAGTGGCGGCGTTTCACCGCTACATCGAGGCCCACCGTCCCGCGCCGAAGGGACTGCACTTCAACTACAACTCCTGGTGGACCTCGCCGGTTCCCTTCACCGAGGCCGACATCCTCGGCCTGATGAAGCAGTTCGAGGACAACCTGTACAAGAAGCACGGTGTGGCGCTCGACTCGTTCACCATCGACATGGGCTGGTCCGATCCGATGGGCGTGTGGGACATCGACAAGAAACTGTTCCCCGACGGGTTCACCGAGATTCAGGCGGGTGCGGAGGCGATGGGCGGCCATCTGGGCCTGTGGTGCTCGCCGTCGTCCTGCTATCCGCCCGCGGTGGACCCGCAATGGGCGCTCGACCACGGCTACGAGAGTTTCGAGGTGCCGGGCACCAAGGTGCGCCTGCTCAGTCTGGCCGGGGAGAAGTACCAGAACAAGTACGGGTCCTCCATCGGCGCCATCGCGAAGCAATACCATCTGGGCCAGATAAAGCTCGACGGGCTCAACCCCGGCGGCGCCGATTACATGGCGGGCAACTGGACAGCGGACGCGACGGCGGCGGGCGCGTGTGCGGCCTTTGACGCGATGCGCGCGGGCAGTTCCGAGGCGTGGCTGGAGGCCACGTACAGCGCCTACGCCAGCCCGTGGTGGCTGTTCCACGTCAATTCGGTCATCGGCTGTTTCGGCGACGACTCGCCGCCGGGCCGAGTGCCCTGCCCGGTCTACCGCGAGAGCTACACCACCGGCCGCGACTACTTCAACCTGCAGGGCGCCGACCGGCTGCCCTCACCCATCCCGGCGCAGGAAATTCTCGGCGTCATCCATCAGAGCGACGAGCCGTTTATGAACGACGCTGTCACCACGATCCTGCGCGGCCACGCCTTTGTGCCGCTCTATGTGAATCCCAAGTACATGAACGACGACCGCTGGGCCATGCTCGCCGGGCTCATCAAATGGTCGCGCGCCAACGCGGCAATGCTCACCGCACCGAACACGCAGCCGCTGCGTCCCGCAACGTGGCTCAAGGACGGCATCCCCTGGCTGTCCTTCACCGCGCCCATGCCGCACGACCCCTACGGCTACGCGCACTGGGGCGGCGACAGCGGCCTCGTGCTGCTGCGCAATCCCTGGGCCGCGAAACAAAGCATGGCCGTCAAGATTGACCTGGCCGCGAAGGGGCCGGTGCATGTAGTGAGCCTCTATCCCGAGCCGCGCGTCTACGGCGTGGTGCTGTTTGCCGGGCAGACGCTCGACGTGATGCTCGAGCCCTATGAGACGCTGGTGCTTTCTTTTGCGACCGGCGACGTGCCGCAGGGGCTGCCCAAGGCCGCCGATTGCGTGGACAATGTCTTTTTCGGCGCGCTCTCCAAACCCGCCACCGTCCTGCGCAGCGTCGTGTACGACGACATCCCGCAGCCCTTCGGCGCGGACTACACCTCGCTGGCGCCCGCATCGGGCAAGGCCGTGGAGATTGGCGCAGACTTTAGGGTCGAGGTCAAAACGCAGCGTGTGCGCGTGCTGGCCCTTTTCGAGGGCAAGACCGTGCCCGAAGCCTCGGGCACACTGCAGGTGAACGGCAAGGACGTTCCGTTGCGTGCGATTCGTTCCGATGCGGGCTTTACCGCCACGGGCAGCGCCGCGCCCGAATGCTGGCAGTTCCTCGAAGGCGTACTGCCCGAAGGCACCGGTGACGTCGTACTGCGCGCAAGCACGCAGGATCCAAACGCAATCGTGTCGATCTGGCTGCTGGCCGACACTCCCGGCAGGGGCACACCCGAACTGCCCAACGCACTCCCGTCACCCGAATGGATTTCACGCGATGGCGTTTGCGTGCTCAATCCGCAGTCTGTTTCGAACGCCGGCAGGGAAGTGCGCAAGGCCGCGCCCGTCGAAAAGATCGACGGCGTGTTTCTCGATACCATCGAACCCGTTTCCGCGACGCAGGGCTGGGGCGAACTCAAGAAGAACCGCAGCGTCTGGGACAAGGACCTCATGATCGGCGGACAGCATTTCCGCCGCGGTCTGGGCACCCACGCTGCCAGCGAAATCGTCTACAACCTCGACGGCAAATACCGTGCGTTCCAGGTATGGGCCGGGCCCGACATCGCCACCAACGGCTCCATGGGCTTCGCCGTGATCGTGGACGGACAAAAGCGCTGGGAATCGGGCAAAATGGCGCGCGGCGACGCGCCCAAGCGCGTCGAGGTCGACCTGACCAACGCCAAAGAACTGCGCCTGCTCGTAGACGACGGCGGCGACAGCATCGGCGGCGACCATGCCGACTGGGCCGACGCCCGCCTGCTGCAGTAAGGTACCCGAAGCGAAGCGCACCGGTCCCACAGGGGGACCGGCATCCTGTTCCCGAGAAACCGCAGGGGGACTGGCATCCTGTTCCCGCCCAAAGGCCACACCACGCAAGCGCAAGCCTTTCCCGGGAACAGGTGCCTTTACCCGTGAAGCCACATGTACCGCAGGGGGACTGGCATCCCGTTCTCGCCCATAGACCAGACCACGCAAGCATCCGCCCATTCCGGGAACGGGTGCCTGTACCCGAGAAACCACACCCGCAGCCGGGCACGGGCACCGCCTCTTTCGCCCCCGCAGGGGCAAACAACAGTAGAGCCATGGGTGGAGCGAAGCGGAACCCATGGTAAAGAACTTCAAGAAACATCTTGACTGCCAAACAGAAATGTGTCAATTTACTATCAGACAACATGTGGCGCAGATGGGCCGCATCCACCGCACAGGAAAGGGGACGATATGGGCCTTCGCATAAACCAACTCACATGGA
This sequence comes from Candidatus Hydrogenedentota bacterium, assembly GCA_903902895.1. Classification (GTDB taxonomy): domain Bacteria; phylum Hydrogenedentota; class Hydrogenedentia; order Hydrogenedentales; family CAITNO01; genus CAITNO01. The sequence goes on from CAIUWO010000491.1 coordinate 6,133, forward strand.
CGCTTCGTGAGTTTTATGAAAGCTGGGTGTTGTACTGGTTTCGTCCCAAGTGGGAGAAACTCCTGTTGAAGGCGTTGTCCTTCAAAAACGACGATTTCGACCGCAGCGTAGAAATGGGGACGCAGGCGGTGGAACTCGCCATCGCCCGGCGCGGTCCCGACCATCCCGATGTGGTGGAAGCCCTAATGATGTTCGCCGGCTTGTATGACTTTGGCCCGAAGGAACGAAATGCGGAGGGGGAGACGCACCTGCTGCGCGCCCTGGAGATCCAGGAAAAGGCCTTTGGTCCCGATGACCCCAAACTGGTGGAGGTGTTGTCCCGCCTCGCAACGCGCTGCTATTTCCATGACCAACCGGAGAAGGCTGACGCGTATCTTGGTCGCGCGGTGACAATTCGCGAAAAGGCCCTGGGCCCAGACCATCCCGATGTGGCCGAACTTCTGGACCTCCAGGCAAGATATCTGCGCGGTCAACGGGAAGATTATGCTGCGGCCGAACCCCTTTTTCGCCGCGCGCTGGAAATCTATGAGAAGTCCCACGGTCCAAATCATCGCAGGGTGTGGGCAAGTCTGGGCTCCCTCGCGGAGACGCTGAAAAAGCTGGGCCGCTATGAAGAGGCGGAATCCCTGTATCTGCGCAGCTTGGAAAGTGCAGAGCATTTTACCAAGCCGGACCTTTCCGACGTTGCCAGTAGTCTGTGCGACCTAGCCGGTTTCTACAGCGAGCAGGGGCGGCATGCGGAGGCGGAGGCATATTGCAGGCGGGCCATGGCCGTCGGGAAAAATACCGATCTGCTCACGCAGTTCCATACCTTCCAGATCATGAAAGAACTAGCGGAATCTCTTGACAAGCAGGACCGCACGGTGGAAGCGGACCGACTGTACGATGAGATCCCGGAAATCAAGGAGCAAAACTGCCACACCAATGGCACCGGCCTTCTGGGAACCGTAGCTTTGAATTTCGCATTCGATGAAAAGCACCAGGAACGGTCCGAAAGGCTTCTGAAGCGTCTGCTGGCACTTCGGGAAAAATCGCTGGGGCCAAAACACCCGGGCTTGGCCCCGGTCCTGGAACAGCTTGGCGATTTGTACGGGCGCGAGCGGAGATACGATGAGGCCGAGGCACACTGCATGCGCGCCTTGGCCATCCTCGAAAAGACGCGCGGTTCCAACCATCCGGACACGGCCGACTGCCTGCGCCATCTGGCAGGGGTCTACCAGTCCCAAAGACAATATGACAGGGCGGAACCACTGCTTCTTCGCATATTGGAAATCCGGAAAAGGGTCGTGGCGGCGGATCGCGACCAGAAGCCCCCGTTCCTGAAAAGGCTGACGCGGCGGCGGACCGATGACTCTCTTGCGGAAGAATACCTTACGATGAGACCGGTCGACGTGGTCCGAGCCCTCGAGGATCTCGCGCACAACCATCATATGCAGAAGGACTTTGCCGGAGCGGAGCAGTACTTCAGGCAGGTGCTGGAGATAAAGGAGCTGTGGACGGACGAAGGGTGCAAGCGCTACGGTACTGCAAGAACCCTAAACAAAATCGCGGATCTGTACATAGAGCAGAAGCAGTATGCGCAGGCGGACGCGCTGCTGGAGCGCGCGGATAGCAGCGGCCAGCACGGTTTTGACGTGTTCATAGAGTGTCACCATCGTGCAAAGCTTTATGAAGATCAGGGCGAATACGACCGGGCCTTGGAGGTCTACCAGAACACTTTGCAGGCCATGGAGCAGAATGAACCGCTGCCAGGAATGACCGCCACCCTCCTCAAGGACATGGCACGGTTTTATCGCGTCGCCGGGCGCGAGAGCGACGCCGAGGCCTGTGAACAGCGCGCCGCGAAACTTGAGCCGGCACAAAGTTGACCCGTATTCCGCGGGGCGCCCGAAGTTCCGCGAAGCGGAACGGAGCGCTCCGTCCCGCAGGGGGACTGGCATCCTGTTCCCGCCAAAGGCCACACAACGCAAGCGCACGCCTTTCCCGGGAACAGATGCCTGTACCCGAGAAACCACACCCGCGGCCGGGCACGGGCACAGCCTCTTGCCCCCGCAGGGGGCAAACAATAGTAGCCATGGGTGGAGCGCAGCGGAACCCATGGCAAAGAACCCCATGCATCACGGCCCCGAAGGGGTCGAACACTGCGTGCGCCATGGAGCTCGTTTCCAAGTTACACCCGGGAACGCAATTGTCTTCGAAGCTGCGCTTCGCAAAGGGGGCGCGAAGTGCAACTTCGCGTGCAGGAACGTTCCCAAGTTCAACTTGGGAACGAGAAGAAGAATGCATCTCGCCACGACCAGACCATGCGCCGTCTTAGGTCCCCCTTTGAAGGGGGCAGGCCCGAAGGGCCGGGGGATGTTATCCCCCTTCAGTGCCACCCAAGGCCTTACACCCCCCGCCGCTTCGCGGCACCCCCCTCAATGGGGGATTTATGACGGGGTATATGCTGGCGGGCTCCGTCTCAACTCCCCGTCATTCACGCGAAAGCGGGGTCCATGATTTCCCGCATGGCTCCGGGAGACTTGTCCTTCACGTTGCTTTGCTATGTTCAGGATGACAAAGTTCCCCGGTTTGGTTTACTATAATGTTTGAACGTGGTGGGGTTTGCTTCGTGGCACCCGCCTTACTTTTCTTCCACAAGGAGCTTGCCATGACGGGACAGGAAGCGGCCGAAATGGTGCGCCGCGAGCGCGCGTACCTGATGAACATCCTTCGGGCCTTTCCGCGGGACAAGGGCGGATTCATCCCCGCGCCGGGCATGATGACCGCGGCGCAGCAGGTGCACCACCTCGCCCGCACGGTGCGCTGGTTTGCC
>CAIUWO010000492.1 GCA_903902895.1 Candidatus Hydrogenedentota bacterium
GCCACGCCTTTGTGCCGCTCTATGTGAATCCCAAGTACATGAACGACGACCGCTGGGCCATGCTCGCCGGGCTCATCAAATGGTCGCGCGCCAACGCGGAACTGCTCACCGCGCCGAACACGCAGCCACTGCGTCCCGCGACCTGGCTGAAGGACGGCATTCCCTGGCTGTCCTTCACCGCGCCCATGCCGCGCGATCCCTACGGTTACGCGCACTGGGGCAGCGACAGGGGCCTTGTGCTGCTGCGCAATCCATGGATCGCGAAGCAACGCCATTCCGTGAAGATTGACCTGGCCGTGAAGGGTCCGGTGCACGCCGTCAGCCTCTATCCCGAACCGCGCGTCTACGGGGACGTGCTGTACGCCGGGCAGACGCTGGATGTGATGCTGGCGCCCTATGAAACGCTGGTGCTGTCCTTCGCCACCGGCGACGCGCCGCAGGGCCTGCCCAAGGCCTCCGACCGTATGTACGACGTTTTCGACAGCGCGGTGGGCGAGCACCAGTTCGCCGTGCGCAGTGTGGTGTACGACGAAATCCCCCAGCTGTTCGGCGCGGACTACACTTCACTCGCGCCCGCCTCCGGCAAAGCCGTGGAAATCGAAGCCGACTTCCAACTCAACCATGCCCCCACTGGGAGCGCCGGCATCCCTGCCGGCTCTTCTGTTCCCTCTCCCCGCGTACGGATTCTCGCCCTCTTCGAGGGCAAGACTGTCCCCGAAGCCTCCGGCACGCTCCAGGTTAACGGCAAGGACATCCCGCTGCGTGCCATACGTTCCGACGCGGGCTTCACCGCCACGGGCATGGCCGTGCCGGAATACTGGCAGTTCCTCGAAGGCGTGCTTCCCGAAGAAGGCGGCAAGGTTTCGCTACGAGCGAGCACGCAGGACCCCGAAGCCACCGTGTCCGTCTGGCTGCTCGCCGACACGCCCGGCAAGGGCACACCTGAACTGCCCAACGCGCTGCCGTCACCGGAATGGATCTCGCGCGACAGCGTTTGCGTGCTTGCCCCGCAACCCGCCTCAAACGCGGGCGCGGAAGTGCGCAAGTCCGCGATGGTGGAAAAGATAGACGGCGTGTTTCTCGACACGGTAGAACCCGTTTCCGTGAAGCAGGGCTTCGGCGAGCTCAAGAAGAACCGCAGCGTGTGGGACAAGGACATCATGATCGGCGGTCAGCATTTCCGCCGGGGCTTGGGCACCCACGCGAACGGCGAGATCGTCTACACCCTCGACGGCACATTCCGCAGTTTCCAGGCGTGGGCCGGGCCCGACATGGCCACCAACGGGTCCATGGGCTTCACGGTCTTGGTGGACGGGCAGAAGCGCTGGGAGTCGGGAAAAATGCTGCGTGGCGACGCGCCCAAGCGCGTCGAGGTCGACCTGACCAACGCCAAAGAACTGCGCCTGCTCGTCGACGACGGCGGCGACAACATCATGGGCGATCACGCCGACTGGGCCGAGGCGCGGCTGCTGAAGTAGGGTGCCCGAAGCAGTGTGCGCAGGCGCGCACAGCGGGACGTGGCACAGCACTTCCCTTAACATCGATGCACAGGATAGACAGGATAAGGCGGAGGAATCGGGATGTTCTAAGTCCCCCTTCCGAAAGGCGGTCGGGGGATGTTGTTCCCCATGTGTTCTTGTCCGAGGCCCCAACATCCCCCGGCCCTTCGGGCCTTCCCCCTTCGTAGGGGGAGCTAAATCAGCCCAAACGAAGTGGGACCCATGGCAAAAAATACCAACACATCACGGCCCCGGGGTTGAGCACAGCGTGTGCAGCGTGGACCAAGCCGGGGGTGCGCTTCGCCACAATCTGGCCGTTCAGGATGACAAAGATCCCCCGTTTGGTTTACTATGATATTTGAACGTGGTGGGGTTTGCTTCGCGGCACCCGCCTTTCATCTTTCTTCCACAAGGAGCTTGCCCATGACAGGACAGGAAGCGGCCGCGATGGTGCGCCGCGAGCGCGCGTACCTGATGAACATCCTTCGGGCCTTTCCGCGGGACAAGGGCGGATTCATCCCCGCGCCGGGCATGATGACCGCGGCGCAGCAGGTGCACCACCTCGCCCGCACGGTGCGCTGGTTTGCC
>CAIUWO010000493.1 GCA_903902895.1 Candidatus Hydrogenedentota bacterium
CCGCCACAAGGGCGGGCGCTGCAATGATCCCACGTTCGGGCCCGCGAGCCCGGCTCTTCCCCATTGTCCGCGCCCTATTGTAACGTTCCCGCCCCCGCCGCAGGTTAACGCCGCCCCAGCAGCGCCCGTGCCAGCCGCAGATAGATGCGCACCGAATCGCGGACCTTACGGAAGTGGGAACTGCTGTTGCCCGGTTCGTAAACCGTGCGCACCGGGGCATGGGCCAGTGTGAACCCGCCCCGGACGGCCAGCACGATCATCTCCATCTCGGTCTCGTAACGGCCGCCGGCCACCCGGTCCACCACGGCCCGCGCGAATCGCGGCGACAGCACCCGAAAGCCGCACTGTGTGTCCGGCAGGTTGCGCCCCAGCAGCAGGCGCGTGACCCGCGCGGTGACCTGGTTGCCAAAACGGCTGCGCCAGGGCACGGCCGCACCGCCAAACACGCGCTGACCGATGACAAGGTCCGCCCGCTCCCGGCGAAACGCCTCCACCAGTCCTGGAATATCGGCCGGGTCATGCTGGCCGTCGGCGTCCATCAGGCAGGCCGCCTCAAGGTTCGGCTGGGCCAGCGCGCGTTTCAGTCCCTCAATAATGGCATGGCCCTTGCCTCGGTTGTGCGGCAGGCGCAGCACCTCCACGCCCGGGGTGGACAGGGCCGCCACGGCGCCGTCCGTGCTGCCGTCATCCACGACCAACACGCGCGCAACCAGCGCGGCCGCGCCCTCGGCCACCGGCCGAATCCGGTGTCCCGCGTCAAAACAGGGGATCACGACGGTGATAGCGGGGCTTGCCGCGCCTGAAGGCGTTTCATTTTCAGTGGGACGGTCCATGCTTACCAGCATACCGGGGTCGAACCGGCGGCGCAAGCATCCATTAAGCCCTTAATCACCGGAGAAGGAAACACCCGTTTTGGGATGCCCTTGCAGGGCAACCGAAAACAAGGCCTTTGACCCGGGGGCGCCCTTACCCTTCGGGTGGCCGGCGGCCCCGGGCTGTCATCGGCTGTCCCGTTGGGACAAAGCTTCAGCGCGGGTGAAGGAGTATGGTGCCGTGCCGGTCTGCCCGGTTGCGGCGAGTGCAATCGCCACAAGCCGCCTTTCAGCGGTGGTTTAGCGGGATGGGTAAGGGTTTTCCCAAAACGCTTAAAGCGTCAACAAAAACAGTCCGGGGTGACAATTGCCCCCAATCGTGCACTGAAAAGGCCCCCCCAACCTTGAGCCTGCGCCGAGGTCCTTCCATGCCGAAGTGCTTACCGAACGGGAGCTTCGGCCGGCGGCTGTTCAAAGCGTTTCCCGACGCGCCCGTCCGCGCATGATTGCTCAAGCATGGCATGGGTGGCTCTTGCTTATCCGGCAATGGGTTTGTAACGTTCGGTTGCGCCGGAGGGCGTGTCTGCATAGAATGTCGATATCAATGCCGGAATATGTCCCGGCATAAAGAAAAAAGGTGAACTGTGGCGTTTCCTCCGACGACTGTGCGCGTGCCCCTGGGCGACCGGGCCTATGACATCCACATTGGCGTGGATGATCTCGCGCCGTTGCGCGCGGCTTTGGACCCGGTCGGCCGCGGCGCCGTGGGGCTGGTGACCGACAGCAATGTCGCCCCCCTCTACGCGGCGCGGGTGCAGGCGGAAATCGCGGCGGCGGGCCGGCGTTGTGTCACGCACGTGATGCCCGCCGGCGAGGCGGGCAAGCAATTGGAGCGCATCGGCGAAATTTGCGGCGCCTTTCTGGCCGGGGGGCTTGACCGGGCGGGGGTGGTGGTGGCGCTGGGCGGCGGGGTGGTGGGCGACATGGCGGGCTTCGCCGCGGCGGTGTTCATGCGCGGCGTGCCGTTTATCCAGATGCCGACGACGATTGTGGCGCAGGTGGACTCCAGCGTGGGCGGCAAGACGGGGGTGAACCATCCGCTGGGCAAGAACACGATTGGCGCCTTCCACCAGCCCGCGGCGGTGGTCATCGACATGGGTATGCTGCGCACGCTGCCGCCGCGTGAGCTGCGCGCGGGCATGGCGGAGGTGATCAAGCACGGCGTCATCGCCGATGCGGCGCTCTTTGAATACCTGGAGGGCGCTTCGGCGGAGGTGCTTCGCGGCGATTTGGACGCGCTGCGCACGCCGGTGCTGCGGTCCTGCGAAATCAAGGCGGCCGTGGTGGCCGAGGATGAGCACGAGCACGGCCGCCGCGCCGACTTGAACTACGGTCACACCTTCGGCCACGCCATCGAGACGGCCAGCCACTACGAGCGCTTCCTGCACGGCGAGGCGGTCGCCCTGGGCATGTGCGCCGCCGGCGCGCTGGCGCGGAACCTCGGACTCGTCGATGAAGCCTTTGCCGCCCGGCAGGAGGCGTGCATTGCCGCCTACGGGCTGCCCGTGCGCTGGCCGGAGATGCCGGTGGACGAAACGCTGGCGGCCATGAAATCGGACAAGAAGGCGCGCGCGGGCACGCTGAAATTTGTGCTGGCAACGCGCATGGGCGCGGTGGTTCACCGCACCGACGTGACGCCCGACGCGGTGCGCGCGGCGCTGGAGACCCTGCGCTGAATCCAACAGGCGGCCCGGCCGCCGGGAAAGGACCCCACCCATGCCTTTTGGGGGTGAGAACGCGGAAAGCTATTACGACGAGGGATTGACGGCGGCCATGAAGGGAGACATGGACGCCGCGCTCGGGCATTTTTCCAAGGCGCTCCAGATGGACCCGTCCCTGGGCGCCGCGGCGTACCAGATAGGCCGCTGCCAACTGCGCCTGGGCCAGGCCCAGAAGGCTGTGCAGACGCTGGCGGGCGTGCTGAACCGAATGCCCCGCATGACCGCGGCGCGCACCGAGCTGGCCTACGCGCATCTGCTGATGAACCACGTCGAGGGCGCGCGCAAACTGTTTGGCGAGGCCCTGGACGAGAAAGCCGACCAGCCCGCCGCCGTGCTCGGACTCGGCTATTGCGCTTTCCAGCAGGCCCAGTGGGACACCGCGATGGCGCTGGCCGACCGGGTCATGGGCGGGTCGGGCGCCGAGCGCTTCGAGGCGCTGTACCTGTCCGCCCGCGCGGCGCACATGCTCAAGCTGCGCGACATCGCCGCGGGCCGCCTGCAGGCGGCCGACGAGCTGCTGAACCAGATCATTGAAACCAGCCCCGGCCAGCCCGAGGGCTTCTATCTGCGCGGCCAAATCCACTTTCTGCTGGGCGACTACGTGAAGTCGCTGGACAATTTCCGCTCCGCCGAGACCCGCGCCCTGCCGGACCGACACTACTGCGCGTATCACGAGCATTTTGAACTGCTGGACGTGCTCGCGGGGCAGGGATGGTGCATGCGCCAGGTGGGCAACGAGGCGGGCGCCAAAGAAATCGGCAAACGCATCCTCGAAATCAGACCGAACAGCAAGCGCGGCCGCCGCCTGGCGGGCGACACCGCCGCGGAGTAACGGGACCATGAGCGACCTGAACATGCAGCTCGTCCGGGAGTTCTTCGAACTCAACCGGTTCTACGTGCTGCCGCACTGGCGCTGCGAGGACGTGTCGCATTCCAGCGAAAGCGCCTCGCTGCTCTTTGTGGAGCGCGCCCAGGTCGAGGCGGGCGTGGAGCCCGAGTTTCTGCTGCGCCCGATGGACCTGGCGGGCATCCGCCGCGCCGTGGTCGAGGTGCGCGCATGGCATACGGACCGGGTCTATCCGTCGACCATAGACGGCAACCCCGGACTCGGCCACGTGGCCGCGCAGGAGGTGCGCGACCTCGCGGAGACCGTGTTCGGCGTGCCCGAATTCAAAACCATCCTGGTCGTGTCCGAATTTTCCGCGGCCCCGGCGGTGCGCGCGCGCGCGCTGCAGATGCTCCAGGGCTTTGGCATCGGCCACGTGCTCGAGTTCCCCACGGTTCTGGGCGACCTGCTCGACGGCGTCAGCGTGAACGGCAACTACGCGCCGTCGCAGACGCTGCAGACCCTTCGGCTGATGAAACGGTACGGTTTCGTCCGCCGCCAGCAGATGGAGCTGTTCTTCCCCGCGGCCTGCGCCCCGGAGCCGGCCCCGCGCGCCGGACGCGCGCGGACGCGCGAGGATGCCGCCGACGGCGCCGGGGAGGACGACGGGCCGGTCTTTGGGTAGGCACCCCGTCAGAAAACACGAACGCGGCGGCAACGGGAGATCATCCCGTGTCCGCCGCGCCGATAATGCCGTCTTTCAGAATCAGTCGAGCGAAATGGCGCCGGTCGGGCACACATCCACGCACGCGCCGCAATCCACACAAGTTTCCTCGTTGACCACAGCCTTGCCTTCGTCGTTCAACTCGATCGCCTCGGTCGGGCACTCAGTGACACAGTCGCCGCAGCCCGCGCACTGATCCAAATCAACCTTTGCCGCCATGAAATCATCCTCCTGTTAGAGACTTACTGTGTGTTGGGACCACCCACCAGCAGGGCGGACGGAGACCACCTTCTTCTAGTCTACAGTATCCCACATTTTTTTCCGCCGGAGGTAGCACCCAGCCAAATTCCTGTTAAGGTATCCAAACAGGGCCGTTCTCCGGAAATGTGCCATGCGCTATTGACTCGGCGCCCGGGCCGTGCGTTTCACTCGCGAGGGACAAAGTGGTAGACTCCCCTCCCTTAAGGAACCGGACACCATGCTCAAAAAACTGGTCGATTTGCTCTACCGAACCACGGCTCAGGAAGACCCGGCGCGGCAGGTGCGCCGCGCCGCGTGTGTGCTGCTTTTGGAGGTCGCCCACGCCGACAACCTGCTCATGGAAAACGAGTTGGCGGAGGTGAACCGGTCGCTGATGGGGCGTTTCGGGCTGAACGCGCAGGAGGCGCTGGACCTTGTCAAAGAATCTGAGGCGGTGCGCGCGGCCAGCCATGACCTGTGGCAGTTTGCCCGCATAATCAACGAGTCGCTGTCGGTGGCGGAAAAGACGGGCCTGCTGGAGGATCTTTGGCGGGTGGTCTACGCCGACGGGCATCTCCAAAAGCATGAGGACCACCTGGTCCACAAACTGATGGACCTGTTGCGGCTCAACCACCAGCAGTTCATTGCCGCCAAGCTTAAGGTGCTGGACGCGTCCAAGTCCGCCTGACAAAATTTACACCGGCGAAGACGGACGGTCCGCCTCCTGTGAATTGCGGCGTCATTTCTTCCCGCGGAGTGCCGGCTGCCGGGGCAGATAGTCGCCGATGAGGTGTTCGGCCCATGCCTGCGCAATCGTTGCATTCCCCAATTCCGTCGGGTGTCCGTCAAGGACGCAGTAAAGGTCTTCCACAGGCCCTGCCTGGCGCAGCGGCGCCACAACAGACAGGTGGGGAATGGACTGCTCCTCGAAAAAGCGTTGCCATCATATTGCCTTTCCGTCCCCAAGACCGCCGCTTCCGGTTGCGCGTGCCAGCGTGCCGTGAAAGTTAAGCAAATATTAATAGGCCAAACAATGGCCCAGAGCCGCTCCAGACCGGGCGGCAAAGATGGCCGCTCCCTTATTGAGCGCCTCGCTCGGACAGCAGCAATGACTTGAACTCCCCTTCTTTTCCAGATACCATTTTCATGTGTCAGGAATAAATCTCATGTTGCAGGCTGTTTGCACCGAACACCCCAGCGGATCTGTGGTGATGGTGCGGATTGTGACGGATAGTTGCCTGAGACCATGGCTGTTGGCCGAAGTTCTGGCAAATGATGGGTTGACGGGCTTCTGGTTCATATGACAATTCTGGGAGAAATTATGCATGGATTCATTTCCGCTGGTTGATCCGATTCCGTTACCGGCGCCGGTGTGGCTGTTCAAGGTGCTTCAATCCACAACCTTGGCCCTGCACTTCACGGCGGTGCATCTCATGGTCGGGGGGCTGTTTCTGGCGACCTGGTGGGCGATTCGCGGACGCCGGGGGGGGGATGGGCGGCTGACCACGGCAAGCGGCGAGATTGCGCACCTGCTGCCCGTTGTCGTGGCTTATGTCATCAATCTGGGCATTCCGCCGCTTCTGTTCGCCCAGGTGCTTTACGGCCGCGCGCTGTACACTTCCAGCATACTCATTGGCGTGTTTTGGATCATGGTGATTTTCATGCTGATTGCGGCGTATTTCATCATGTACCAGATGGCGAAGCGCGCGGACACGGGGCAGGCGTATGGCTGGCTGGGGGTGATCGCGCTGCTGCTGGTGCTGAAAATCGGGTTTGTTTACACGAACAACATGACGCTCATGCTGCGCCCGGACGCGTGGGTCGAGATGTACCGGAGCAGCCCCACGGGGGCGCATCTTGCCCCCGGCGACCCGACGATCATCCCGCGCTGGCTGTACATGATGCTCGGCTCGGTTGGCATGGCGGGCATCGGCCTCATGCTGCTCGGCCTGAAACCCGGCATTGAGACGGCCGCGGCCGCTTTTCTGCGCAGTCGCGGCGGAATGCTGCTTGCGTTCTTCACGCTTGTTCAGATGGTCTTGGCGGCGGGCGTGTACCACGCGCAGCCGGAGGCCGTCCGGGCCGGCCTTTGGGCGAGCCTGTTCTACAGGGGCGTATTCGGGGCGTGGTTCCTGGTCGCGCTTGCGCTGGTCGCCCTGGGCGTGTTTGGGGCGGTCACCGCCGCGCGCCGCGCATGGCTTCCCGCGACGCTGGCCGGGGCGGCGGGCTTTGTAAACATCGTGCTTTGGGTGCTGTTCCGGGACGGAATCCGCGACGTGACCCTGGGGCTGCACGGCTACGACGTGTGGGCGCGCAACGTGAACACCAACTGGTCCATTGTGATTCTGTTCCTGGTCCTCTTTGTGGCGGCGGTCGGCCTGACCGGTTGGATGGCAATGGTGACGTTTCGAGCAAAAGGAGCGGACGAACAACATGCCTGACATAACATTGGACGAGAGCTCCGCGGCGGCGCCGGACCCCAAAGCTTCGCCGGAGGAAGTCAGCCGACGCGGTTTCATTGCGCGGGCGGGCCTGGGCGCGGTGGGCGTGTGCTATGCGGGCGCCGTTGCGTACCCGGTTTACCGCTACCTTGCGGCCCCCGCGCAACAGGCCGCCGAACTTGCGGCGGTGACCGAGGTCAAAATACCCGAAGAGAAGATGCCCGCGCCCGGCGGGGCGCTCATGTTCCGCTTTGGCTCGCGGCCCACCATGCTTATCCACCACAAAGACGGGACCATGGTGTGCCTGACGGCCGTCTGCACGCATCTGGGATGCACGGTCCAGTACCAGCCGGAGCAGGAGCACATCCACTGCGCCTGCCACGGGGGCGTGTACGACGCCCGGACGGGCGCGAACATTTCCGGGCCGCCTCCGAAACCGCTGCAACGCTTCAACGTGGAGAGAGCCAATGGCGAAATCCTTATTACCCGGGTTTGACGCCGGGTCCCTCGGACGGGTCTACGACTGGTTCGACGAACGGCTCGGTGTGAAGGACATCCTGGAATTTGCCAAGAAGAAGGTGGTGCCCGACCACGCCTATTCCTTCTGGTACTACTGGGGCGGGATGTCGGTCTTTTTCTTCATGGTGCAGCTCGTCAGCGGCATCCTGCTGCTCGTGTACTACCGGCCCGGCGAGGGCGCCTACGATTCGGTGCGGCAACTGGTGTTCGAGATTGATTTCGGCTGGCTGATCCGGTCGGTACACGCCTGGGCGGCCAACCTGATGGTCTTCTCCGTTTTCGTCCACATGTTCTCGGCGTTCTTCATGAAGGCGTACCGCGGCCCCCGCGAGTTTGGCTGGTGGAGCGGGCTGGGGCTGCTGGGGCTGGTAACGGTGTTCGGGTTCAGCGGCTATCTGCTGCCGATGGACGAGCTGGCTTACTTTGCCACCAAGGTGGGTCTGGAAATACCCAAGAACATGCCCGGAATGCGGCCGGTTATCGAGAACATCGTGCAGGGCGGCCCGGATGTTTCGAGCGTGACCATCCAGCGCTTTTTCGCACTGCACGTGGTGATACTGCCGCTGCTCTTTCTGCCGCTGCTCACCTTCCACCTGTGGATGGTGATGAAGCATGGCAGCGCGGTTCCGCCCAGTGAGGAGGCCAAGCCCGCGTCGCAGCGCAGGTCCGTGCCGTTCTTCCCGAACTTCTTCATCAAGGATTTGGCGATGTGGCTGTTCGCACTGAACGTGCTGGCCATACTCGCGGCGCTTTATCCCTGGCCGTTGGGCGTGCAGGCGGACCCGCTTGCGCCCGCCCCGGCTGGCATTCACCCCGAGTGGTATTTCATGAACCAGTTTGAGCTGCTCAAGATTCTGGGTCGGATCATGCCCGGCATGACCGGCGAGATTGCCGGCGTACTCGTGTTCACCCTGGGCGGCGTGCTCTGGGGTCTGATCCCGCTGTACGACACCAGCAGCAAGAACGGGGCGCGCGCGCGCATCGCCACCTGGTTTGGCCTTTTTGTCCTCGCGGGCCTGATCGGCCTGACCCTGCTAGGCTACTACGAAGTCATCGTCCTGCATTCCTAACCAAGAACGAGTCCATCAGGAGAACGCGGAATGAACTACCCCGTTTGGGATGTGCCGATAGTGGGCAGCGCCTGGGTGATTGGCGCCATAGCCAGTTTCCACGTGCTGGTGTCGCACTTCGCCATTGGCGGCGGCTTCTACCTGCCCATAGCCGAGCGCAAGGCGCTGCGCGAGGGGCGTGCCGACTGGCTGGAGGTCATCAAGGGGCACTCGCGCTTTTTCATGGTGCTCACGGCCGCTTTTGGAACCGTCACGGGCGTGGGTATCTGGTTTGCCATCGGGCTGGGGAGCTCCGAGGGAACGAGCACGCTCATCCACAACTTCGTTTTCGGCTGGGCGATTGAGTACTGCTTCTTCCTGGTTGAGGTCACTGCGGCCATGGTCTACTACTATACGTGGGGCCGGGTTAGCGACCGCATGCACCTCGCCATCGGCTGGATCTATGCGGGCTCCGCGTGGATGAGCCTGGTGGTCATCAACGGCATTCTGACCTTCATGCTCACGCCCGGCGCGGGCTGGCTTGGGGTTGCGGGCACCGGGGCCGAAGCCTCGCAGTTCTGGCACGCAATCATCAACCCGACGTACTTCCCCAGCCTCGCGCTTCGCACCCTGATCTGCGTTTCGCTGGCGGGCATCTGGGCCTTTATTACGGCGAGCCGCATAGACGGGGCCAGCCAGCCGCAACTCAAGACGGACGTCATGCGGTGGACCTCGAAGTGGCTGATTCCCTCATTTGTGCTGCTGCCGCTGTGCTTCGCCTGGTACCTGTACAACGTTCCCGCGGAGAACCGCGGTCTTCTGGAACTCGGCATCAAGACTATTGGACAGGGCGTGTTCACCCAGGTGACCCGCGCGGCGGTGGTCACGGTCATGACCTCGGCAACGATCTGCGTGATCGTCTACCTGCTTGCATGGCGCACCCCGCTCGGCTTCAACTTCGGCCATGCGTGCGCGCTGCTCCTGCTCGCGATGGCGGCCACCGCCTCCACTGAGTACGCGCGGGAGATGCTGCGCAAGCCCTACGTAGTCAACCAGCACATGTATTCCAACGGCACCCGCAAGAGCCAGGTGGACGCGTTCAACCGCGAGGGCTATCTCACCCGCTCCGTCTGGGTGCGGCCGGAGGAGCGGGCGCTCTGGCAGGGCGGGGACAGCGCCGATCCCAAGGTGCAGGCCGCCCACATGGCGCGCGGCGAGCTCATGTTCCGCGGGCAGTGCATGGCGTGCCACACCGTGGACGGCTACAGGTCCATGCGAACCTTGCTGCAAACGCGGGACCGGCTGGCCATCGGCAACATCCTCACCATGCTCCACGAGAACAAGGACGATTCGCCGTACAAGAAGTTCATGCCGCCGCTCACCGGACTGCCGGAGGAGATCACCGCGTTGGGCGACTACCTCAATCAGCTCGTCCACGGGGCCGGTTCAAAGGAAACCCCGCCGCCGCCGCAGGCCGCCCCGGTTCCCCCGTCAAAATAACCGACGAGGCGGCCAGCCGGGATGCGGTGAAATAACGACTGGGCGGACAGGGCCAACGGGACCCCTTCGGCGAGTATCGCCGCCGTCTCGGAGGCCGGGCGCCCGGTTTTCCGCGCGACGCGCCCTACTGTTTGGAACGCTCCCCCTTGCCGCCGTCCCACGTGCCCGCCACGGTAAAGTTATAGCGCATCATTTCCCGGCCGGTGGTGTCCGTGCTGATGTCCGCCGTCTGCGCCGCGGCCTCCGCGCGGGTGGGCTTGGCCTCGCCGCGAAACAGCCGGAACTCATATTCGATAAACCCGACAAAGCCGCGGTCGGCGGAGGCGGTGGAGGCCTTCACATCCACCGGATGGGCGCCCTCATACACCTTGGCTTCCTTGTAATAGCGGCCTTTGAGGCCGTCCTGCTCGAATTTTATCTGGCCCTCCCGGCCTTCCGTGTTCATCCGCTTCATTTCGGCCATGCCCACCGTGTCCAACTGCTGGTAGACCTTGTCCGAACCGGACACATACCCCTCGGGATGCTCGCCAATGCCGAAATCGGCCAGCACTTTCTGTGTCACACCGCCGGAGTCCGACTGACAACCGGCCAGACACAGGCAACCCAGCAGGCAAACGAGGCACAACCACTTGTTCATGGGTATCTTCCTTTTCAGTCAGCGTGTTGCCATTATCGCACGTCCCCGCAATCGGTGTAAATGCGTTTAATCGCCGGATTGGCAGGCATAACCCGGGCCACTCTTGTGCATCATGCGCGCAGGGGCCAGAGGAAGAACGCTCCGAAAGCCGCCGGCGGAAGCACCCGATCGATGAGCGCCCCGGCATGGAAACACCCGGCGCTGGGGCTGGGATTGGGTGACGCCTTCGGTGGCGCGAGCATCGTGATCTCTCGGTGATTGCCCGTCCCGCGGCCGCGGCGGCGGGATGCCGCATCGCCTTTGTTCCAACGGGACAATCCAATACCAGTCCAAGGCCGCCCGCAGCCCGAAGGACAAGGGTGCCCCTGGGGCTAAATTACGGTTCTTGTATCTGAAAGGGTATCCCAAAGAAACTGCGCGGAACCTCAGCCCTCCTTGAGCGTCCACGGTGCCCGCAGGACCCTCGAATGCCGCTTGTTCGCCTCGTCCGCGCCGGGGCCGGTGAAGGTTTCCTTGGGCGTGTCCCAGCGCAGCCGCTGCTTGAGCCGGATCGCCGTGTCGCAGGCCATGCAGAACATGTCCGACTCGACGGCCTCGTCGATGGGGGCAACGGTCGGCTTGTGGTCGCGCACGCAGTCGACGAAGTTGCGGAGGTGGTGTTTGCTCTCGTAGAGGCGCACTTTGTCCGTCTCGGGGAACCTCATCTTGGCCAGATCCCCCGGCGCGCTGTTTATCTCGCCGCGTTTCACATGCACCCAGCCCTTGTCGCCGATGAACGCCGTGCCGTGGCCCGTGTCCGCGGCGGCGTATTTTTGAAGCCATTCGGGCGGCGCGGGCGCGGCGCGGAAGTCCACCAGCACGCCGCTGTCATAGGCGACCTTAATGTTCCAGTCGATGGCGCAGTTGCACACGCCCTCGGTGGGGAACTTGCCCGTGCCCTCGATGGTGCAGGGGGTGCGCAGCAGGTCGCCGGCGCCCCAGAAGGCGATGTCCACCGGGTGGATGCCCCATCCGGCGATAAAACCCGTGGCGTAGTCTGAAATGTGCCACCACCACTTGTTCGAGTCGCGCTCCAGTGTGTAGGGCGTCATCGGCGCCTGACCCAGCCAGCGGTCGTAGTCCAGCGTTTCGGGCACGGGCGCCAGCGCCGTCGGCCCGCCGGCTGAACTGGGCGGTGCCCAGACCTGTATCTCTTTCAGCTTGCCGATGTACCCGTTGCGCACCAGGTTGCAGGCCTGCCAGAACTCATGGGCCGAACGCTGCTGCGTGCCGAACTGGAAGATGCCGTCGTGCTTCTGAATCGCCTTGCGCAGCGCCTGGTCCTCCTCAAGGGAAATGCCGAGCGGCTTCTCCACATAGGCGCCCTTGCCCGCGCGAATCGCGGCCAGCGCGTGCATCACGTGCCAGTGGTCGCATGAACCCACCACCACCGCATCAATGTCCCTGCGCGCAATCAGCTCCTCAAAATTGTGGATCATGGCGCAGCCGGTGCTTTCGTAGGTGTCGTTGACCACCCTGGCCGCCGTCTCGCGCCGGTCCCGCTTCACGTCGCACACCGCCACGACCTGCGCGTTCTTTATCTGGATGGTCTCGCTCAGCAGGTACGAGCCCCGGTCGCCCACGCCGATGTGGCCGACCACGAGACGCTCGCTGGGCGCGGGGCGCCCCGCCTTGCCCCGCGCGCACGCCGGGATGATGACGGGAACGGCAAACGCCGTGCTGGCCGCAAGACTGCGGCGCAGAAAACTCCGCCGCGACAGGGACACTGGATTCTTCATGCCGGGGACTCCCACCGTTGTGGATGCGGTCAACGTCGAACACCCGCGCGGATGTCGGGGAAAGTATACGCAGAACGGCCGCGACTTCAAAAAGCGGTTCGCCCCGGGAGATTTTCCAGGTGCGGTGCAAGCGGCTGAAACTGTCTGCAAGGCCGTGGCGTTAACGGCCCTACGGGCCCCGAAGACAGCCGTAGAATGCGGACGTGACGGTTGGTCCGCGCCAACGCTGCGCCAGTGGCACACGGTCCTGACAGTGTCGCAAGCAATGCAGCCATGATGGTGATGGGACCGCCCCGCTTCGGGATGCAGTCCCGTTCAGCGGGATTTCTTGCGCCTGTCGCGTGATTCGGGGTGAAGTGGTATAATAGGCAGAGAGGAGATGCTGTCATGAAACTGTTTATCACGGCCCTGTTGGCGCCGGTGCTGGTTTCGGGATGCGGGGTGGAGTTGCTGACCACGACCGCCATACAGGGGGACCTGCAGGCGAAACAGTTGCAGGCGATGAAGGGCCAGGTGGCCAACGTCTCCAACTCCACGGGCCGCATCAATCTGGAGCACGCCATCCAGGTGTACAAGGCGGAGAAGGGCGGCAATCCCGCCACGCTGGAGGAGCTGGTTCCCAATTATGTGCCCTCCGTGCCCAAGCATGCCGACGGCACCCCCTACGGTTACGATTCCGCGACTGGAACCGTGCTGGACGGGCCCGTTGCGTCCGCCGCGCCGGCCGGGGCGGTCACGCCCCAGGACATGCAGACCATGCAGGCGATTCGCGACGCAATCAACCGCTACGGCACAGCCGTGGGCTACTATCCGGGCACGCTGGACGCGCTGTGCCCGACCTATCTGGGCAAGCCGCCGCGCACTTCCGCGGGCGAGCCCTTTCTGTACAACAACCAGAACGGCGCGGTGACCCATCCGCGCCAGGGCGCATCCGCCGCGCCCGCCCCGCAGGCGGCACGACCCACGGGCGGTGTCGGCGGGGCCGGTCCCATGGGCGAGGTCATGACCGGCATCGGCATGCAGCAGCAGCTCAACAGCAACAGCAATGCCGGCGCGTCCTCCGCGCAGGGATACATGAACCGGTCGCTCCAGCAGTCCACCGGCGGCCAGAATGACCGCCAGAACGCGGCCATGGACCAGTTGGGGCTGTAGCCGCCAAAGCCGCCCGTTCCCCGGCAATCTCAGCGCGCCGCTTTTCGTCCATGGCCATGGCCTGCCGCTCTCGGGCCAGCCGCGCCGCGGGCGTGTTGCCCGCCTTGATCTCCGACTGGATGGCGTCCAGCGCCGCCTTGACCTCGGGCCGCGCGTCGGCAAACTCGTTGAACGCTTCCCAGAACCGGGGTGCGCGCTGGGCAAGCTGTTCCGGGTTGTTGAACAGGACGCTCAGTGCCTCGGCGTACAGTTCCGGCGCGGAATAGCGGTAGGACTTGTACGAGTCGGGGACGTTGTCCGCGTCGAACGGACTCCACCAGTGCGTCAGGGCTTTCAGTTC